>NZ_CACSIS010000028.1:0-81625 GCF_902705905.1 Klebsiella sp. 18074
CAGAGACTTGGTATTCATTTTTCGTCCGAGGACGTTAAGAATCCATGTCACTTTGAGTGCCCACACAGATTGTCTGATAAATTGTTAAAGAGCAGTGCAACGCGGCTTTCGCTCACCGTTGCGAGGTCCCGTATAATACGTTTTCCTCATTCAGAGTCAAGCGTTTAATTTTGCTTTTCTCTGTCGGCGTTCATCACTGAACCCCGCTAACCCGGCGGCCTGTAAGCCGTTGTTCCGTGTCAGTGGAGGCGCATTATAGGGAGTTCTCCGACGTTGACAAGCCCTGTTTGCAAAAAACTTTTCAACCGCTCAGTTTGCCATCATCACGGTGATTTTATCCGCTATTTGCTGCTCATTTGTGCGATCTCTCGCGCAAAATTAGCGACCTGCTGCCAGTCGGTATAGACCACTTCTTTACTGGTATCCGTTTCACCGCCGGTCATCTTCATAATCAGGCGGATCATTACGCGGTCGTACCAGCTATAGCGCGGATAGCGCAGCGCACCGGCAAATACCGCGCTACGCTGCGGCTGCCACGGTGAACTGAGCAGGAACTTGCGCGTATAGCTATTGGTTTGCGGAGTACGCTTCTCAGGTTTACGCGCCACGAGGTTAACCGAAAAAAACGCACCGGGCAGCGCGTTCAGCGACTGCAGGTGTTTCTTCACGAAGCGGTCAACCGCAGGATGGAAGTGGCCATAGCGAATGGATGCCCCAATCACCACGCGATCGTAGTCGTGCCATGCAACCGCATCGGCGCGGTTCAGGTTGAGGGTGTCCGCATCGACGCCCAGCTCTTTCAGCTCGGATGCCAGAAAGGAGGCAATTTCACGAGTCTGCCCGTCACGGGTGGAAAATAGAATCAACGTTTTCACAAATACTCCAGTTATTCACGCCAGAAAGTGGGAGTAAACAGCACCAACAGGGTGAACACTTCCAGACGACCAAACAGCATATTAGCAATCAGGATCCATTTTGCGACCGGATTCATCGTCGCAAAGTTATCCGCCACGACGCCCAGGCCCGGCCCCAGGTTGTTTAAGGTTGCGACGACCGAAGCAAATGCGGAGAAGTCATCGACGCCGGTAGCAATAATCGCCAACATACTAATGATAAACACCAGCGCATAGGCGGAGAAGAATCCCCATACTGCTTCGAGGATGCGTTCCGGCAGCGCGCGGTTGCCCAGCTTAATGCTGTACACCGCATTCGGGTGGACCAGGCGTTTCAGCTCGCGGTTCCCCTGCTTAAAGAGCAGCAGGATACGAATAACCTTCAGACCACCGCCCGTCGAACCGGCACAGCCACCGATAAATGCCGAGCACAGCAGCAGCACCGGAAGGAACAGCGGCCAGCGTGCAATGCTATCGGTGGTGAAGCCCGCCGTAGTGGCCATTGAGACAACCTGGAAAAACGCCTGGTTCAAGGTGGTTAACGCGGAGCTATAGACATCATGCAGCCACAGCACCAGCGTGCAAATCACCACCAGCGTCAGTTGTACGCCAATAAACATGCGGAATTCGGGGTCACGCCAGTACACCTTCAGGCTTCGTCCGCTGAGTAATGAAAAGTGCAGGCCGTAGTTACAGCCGGAGATCAGCAGGAAGACCGCGATAATCGAGTTAATCGTCGGACTGTCAAAGTAGCCGACGCTGGCGTCATGCGTGGAGAAGCCGCCAATAGCGATGGTCGAAAAGCTGTGACCGATGGCGTCAAACGCAGGCATCCCGGCAAACCACAGCGCCAGCGCACAGGCGACGGTCAGAAGAACGTAGATGAGCCACAGCGTTTTTGCCGTTTCGGCAATTCGCGGGCGCATTTTGTTATCCTTCAGCGGCCCGGGCATCTCCGCCCGGTACAGCTGCATCCCACCGACGCCGAGTATCGGCAGGATCGCGACCGCCAGCACAATGATCCCCATACCACCAAACCACTGCAGCATCTGGCGATAGAAAAGAATGGCATGAGGCAGCGAGTCGAGGCCAACCAGCGTGGTTGCGCCCGTGGTGGTGAGGCCAGAGAAGGATTCAAAAAACGCATCGGTTACCGTCAGGTTTGGCTGCTCGGCGAAGATAAACGGTAGCGCACCGACGCTGCCCAGCACGGTCCAGAAGAGGACGACGATCAGAAAGCCCTCGCGGGATTTCAGCTCACCCTTTTCACGGCGGTTCGGCCACCATAATAGAGAGCCAATAGCTAAAGCGACGAAAAAGGTCTGGGTAAACGCCCGCCCGGCACCATCACGGTATATCAGGGCCACTAATCCCGGGAGGATCATGGTCCCCGAAAATAAAATGACCAGCAGTCCAACGATTCGGGTAATCGCGCGAAAATGCATCTCTGGCGCTTCCTTTGATATGCAAAAAAATCAGGTGGGGATTATTCGTCAATCTTCAGTAATTGCAACGAGCCGCGGCTAAAATCAGCCAGTTTTGCTGAAAATGACGCCACTTCAGCTTGAGGAAGCGCAACACGCAGCTGGACGAACGCCTGATATTCGCTTTCGACAATTTGCCCTGCGAACTGGGTCAACAGCGCCTCAACACCGGCTAATTGCCCGTATTCACACTGCAAAGTATATGCGGTCAGCGGCGTCTTGCGCTGCGTTGTCAGTTGAGCAAGCGCCTGGTGTACGCCGCCGCCATAGGCCTTCACCAGACCACCGGTACCCAGTAGAATACCGCCGTAGTAACGCACTACGACGGCGGTTATCTCACCGACACCGCTGCCCATAAGCTGTGCCAGCATCGGTTTACCTGCCGTTCCCGCCGGTTCGCCATCGTCGGAGAAACCCAGTTGCTGTGAATCATTCGGCGGCCCGGCCACCCACGCCACGCAGTGGTGGCGAGCGTCCGGGTGATCCGCTCTTACTGATTCAACAAACGCCTTTGCCGCTATTACGCCATCGGTATGCGCCAGTAGCGTAATAAACCGGCTCTTCTTAATCTCTTCGACAAAGCTCACCGGCGCGGCCGGTATCAACCAGCTGTCCATCAGGCCAGTTTCAGATCACGCGTCATATTTTCGACACTGCTTTCATGGATAACGACGTTATCTTCGATACGAATGCCGCCAAACGGTTTCAGCGCTTCAATTTTCTGCCAGTTGAAGTGCTTACTGAACTGCCCTTCGCGCCACGGTGCCAGCAGGGATTCAATAAAGTAGATACCGGGTTCGATGGTCAGCACCATACGCGGCTGGATCACACGCGTGCAGCGCAGGTACGGATATTTAGACGGCGCCGCCAGATGGGTACCGGAATCATCCTGCATAAAACCGGCGACGTCATGCACCTGCAGGCCCAGCGGGTGGCCGATACCGTGAGGCATAAACGGCCCGGTGAGGTCGTTTTCGACCATCGCCTCTTCGCTCATATCGGTGACGATCTGGTGTTTACGCAGCAGCTTAGCAATACGCTGATGGAACTGGACGTGATAATCCACGTAGCTGGTGCCAACTTTCAGCGTGCTAATCAGCGCCAGCTGCTCGTCATTAACGTCCTTAATCAGCTGGGCAAAGTCGCTATCGCCGTGTGCGGCCCAGGTGCGCGTGAGATCCGCCGCATAGCCGTTATATTCCGCACCGGCATCGAGCAGGAAGCTGCGCGCTTCCGCCGGCGCACGGTGATCCAGTTTGGTGTAGTGCAGCACGGAGGCATGCTCATTGATCGCCACGATGTTGCTGTACGGTACGTCGGTATCGCGGTGACCGGTCGCGGTCAGATAGGCCTGGTTGATATCGAACTCGCTCATCCCGGACAGGAAGGCTTCATGCGCCGCCCGATGACCGTTGATCGCTGATTTCTGCGCTTCGCGCATGCAGGCCAGCTCGTAATCCGTTTTATAGGAGCGGTAGTAGTGCAGATAGTCGATAACCCCTTTCGGGTTGATTTTATCCCCGGCAATCTCTAGCCCCAGCGCGCGCTCAGGGACCGGGCCGATATAGCCGATGTTGCCGCGCGCCGCCGGGAGCTGGCTACCGATACCATCCGCCTTCGGCAGCGCAATAACGTCCACCTCTTCGGTCCAGAATGAAGTCGGCAGCGGCTCAACGTTATGCCAGTAATCAACCGGCAGGTAGAACCACAGCTTCGGCTTATTGACGCCATCCACCAGCAGCCAGCAGTTAGGAACCTGCGTGACGGGCACCCAGGCTTTAAACTGCGGATTGACCTTAAACGGGTACGGGTGATCGTCAAGAAAAACGTTAACCAGCTCACCGGAGTGGATCAGTAAGGCATCGAGCTTAAAGCGAGATAAAACATCACGGGTACGTTCTTGTAGGGTAGCAATATGGTTTTTATAGAGCGCGGCTAGTGATTCCATCTATTTATCCTTTGATTTTATTAGATCGTGACTCTCCGCATCTTAGCACATCGGCTTCCGGCAGGGCGATTTCCGCCGGGTGTGATCCGACCAGCATTTATTTAAAGACTTGTTTGCAATTCTTTAACATAAATCCCACACTCCGTTTCATCTGGTACGACCAGATCATATTGCTGGATTCAGGAGACTGACATGCTCTACAAAGGCGACAACCTGTACCTCGACTGGCTGGAAGATGGCATTGCCGAACTGGTGTTCGATGCCCCCGGCTCGGTGAACAAGCTCGATACCGCAACCGTAGCCAGCCTCGGCCATGCGCTGGACGTGCTCGAAAAGCAAACAGATCTTAAAGGGCTGCTGCTGCGCTCTGAAAAAGCGGCCTTTATCGTCGGTGCCGATATAACCGAATTTCTCTCCCTGTTCCTGGTCCCGCAGGAGCAGCTGAGCCAATGGCTGCATTTTGCCAATAGCGTTTTCAACCGCCTCGAAGATTTACCGGTGCCCACCGTTTCAGCGGTCAACGGCTATGCGCTGGGCGGCGGCTGTGAGTGCGTGCTGGCAACGGACTATCGTCTGGCCACGCCGGACCTGCGCATCGGCCTGCCGGAAACTAAGCTGGGCATCATGCCGGGCTTCGGCGGTTCAGTGCGTATGCCGCGTCTGCTCGGCGCCGATAGCGCGCTGGAAATTATCGCCGCCGGCAAAGACGTCGGGGCGGATCAGGCGCTGAAAATCGGCCTCGTCGACGGCATCGTCAAGCCAGAGAAACTGCGCGACGGCGCGCTCAGCATTTTACGCCAGGCCATTAGCGGCGATCTCGACTGGCAGGCGAAGCGCCAGCCGAAGCTGGAGCCGCTGAAGCTCAGCAAAATCGAAGCGACCATGAGCTTCACCATTGCGAAAGGCATGGTTGCCCAGACCGCCGGGAAACACTATCCGGCGCCGATGACCGCCGTCAAAACCATCGAAGCTGCCGCCCGACTCGGCCGCGATGAGGCGCTGAAGCTGGAAAATCAAAGCTTCGTCCCGCTGGCGCACACCAAAGAAGCCCGCGCGCTGGTCGGCATCTTCCTCAACGATCAATACGTCAAAGGCAAAGCGAAGAAGCTCACCAAAGACGTTGAAACCCCGAAACAGGCCGCCGTGCTGGGCGCCGGGATTATGGGCGGCGGTATCGCCTATCAGTCTGCCTGGAAAGGCGTACCGGTGATCATGAAGGATATTAACGACAAATCGCTGACGCTCGGCATGAATGAAGCCGCCAAGCTGCTTAACAAACAGCTTGAGCGCGGCAAGATTGACGGCCTGAAGCTGGCTGGCGTCATCGGCACCATTCAGCCAACGCTGGACTACTCTGGCTTTGAGCGCGTGGACGTGGTCGTTGAAGCCGTTGTCGAAAACCCGAAAGTGAAAAAGGCGGTGCTGGCTGAGACTGAAGGCAAAGTGCGCCCAGATACGGTGCTGGCCTCCAACACCTCAACGATCCCGATTGGTGAACTGGCGGACGCTCTGCAGCGTCCGGAGAATTTCTGCGGCATGCACTTCTTTAACCCGGTGCACCGTATGCCGCTGGTTGAAGTGATTCGCGGCGAAAAAACCTCGGACGAGACGATTGCCAAAGTGGTGGCCTGGGCCAGCAAGATGGGCAAAACGCCGATCGTGGTTAACGACTGCCCCGGCTTCTTTGTTAACCGCGTGCTGTTCCCCTACTTCGCCGGCTTCAGCCAGCTGCTGCGCGATGGCGCGGACTTCCGCAAGGTCGATAAGGTCATGGAGAAGCTGTTCGGCTGGCCGATGGGCCCGGCGTACCTGCTCGACGTGGTCGGCATCGATACCGCTCACCACGCGCAGGCGGTAATGGCCGCCGGCTTCCCGCAGCGCATGCAGAAAGATTATCGCGATGCGATTGACGCCCTGTTCGATGCTACCCGCTTCGGCCAGAAAAACGGCCTTGGCTTCTGGCGCTATACCCAGGACAGCAAAGGCAAACCGAAGAAAGAAGAGGACGCGGCCGTTGAAGGCCTGCTGACGGACGTAAGCCAGCCGAAGCGCGACTTCAGCGATGAAGAAATTATCGCCCGCATGATGATTCCCATGGTCAACGAAGTGGTGCGTTGCCTGGAAGAAGGCATTATCGCCAGCCCGGCGGAAGCGGATATGGCGCTGGTTTATGGCCTCGGCTTCCCTCCATTCCACGGCGGAGCCTTCCGCTGGCTGGATACGCTGGGCAGCGCAAAATATCTCGATATGGCACAGCAGTATCAGCATCTCGGCCCGCTGTATGAGGTGCCGGAAGGTCTGCGCAGCAAAGCACGCCATAACGAACCCTATTACCCCCCGGTTGAACCTGCCCGTCCGGTAGGCGAGCTGAAAACGGCTTAAGGAGTCACAATGGAACAGGTTGTCATTGTCGATGCAATTCGTACCCCGATGGGCCGTTCAAAAGGCGGCGCGTTTCGTCACGTGCGTGCGGAAGACCTCTCCGCACACCTGATGCGTAGCCTGCTATCGCGTAATCCGGCGCTCGACGCGACCACGATTGACGATATCTACTGGGGCTGCGTACAGCAAACGCTGGAGCAGGGTTTTAACATTGCACGTAACGCTGCGCTGCTGGCGGAGATCCCGCACTCGGTGCCCGCGACGACGGTTAACCGCCTGTGCGGTTCATCGATGCAGGCGCTGCACGATGCGGCGCGCATGATCATGACCGGCGACGCGAGCGTATGCCTGATTGGTGGCGTGGAGCATATGGGCCATGTCCCGATGAGCCACGGCGTCGATTTCCACCCAGGCCTTAGCCGTAACGTCGCCAAAGCGGCCGGCATGATGGGCCTGACGGCAGAAATGCTGGCGCGTCTTCACGGCATCAGCCGCGAAATGCAGGACCAGTTTGCCGCACGCTCCCACGCTCGCGCATGGGCTGCGACGCAATCCGGCGCCTTTAAAAATGAGATTGTCGCCACGGGCGGTCACGACGCCGACGGGGTACTGAAATCATTTAACTATGATGAAGTTATTCGCCCGGAAACCACCGTGGAGGCGCTGGCCGCGCTGCGGCCCGCCTTTGACCCGGTCACCGGCACCGTCACCGCAGGCACCTCTTCCGCCCTCTCCGACGGCGCTGCCGCCATGCTACTAATGAGCGAGAGCCGCGCCCGGGAGCTGGGGCTGAAGCCCCGCGCCCGCGTACGCTCAATGGCCGTTGTTGGCTGCGATCCGTCCATCATGGGCTACGGCCCGGTTCCGGCATCAAAGCTGGCGCTGAAAAAGGCAGGACTGAGCGCCAGCGATATCGACGTTTTTGAAATGAACGAAGCGTTTGCCGCGCAGATCCTGCCGTGCATAAAAGATCTGGGCCTGATGGAGCAGATCGACGAAAAGATCAACCTTAACGGCGGCGCGATCGCCCTGGGCCACCCGCTGGGCTGCTCCGGCGCGCGTATCAGTACCACGTTGATTAATCAGATGGAGCGCAAAGACGCGCAGTTTGGGCTGGCCACCATGTGCATTGGTTTAGGTCAGGGGATTGCGACGGTATTTGAGCGGGTTTGATTAAAGAATTAATCCCTGAATAATTCTTGCGGCATCGCGGCGGCAACCAGGTAAATCCCCGGCAGCATAGACAACTATGTGACCGGGGTGAACGAGGGCAGCCAACAAAGAGGCAGCGTAAATTATGACGGGGAGGGGGTTTAGTTGCCGTTCTTCCCGCCTGTCAGGGGCGGGTTTTTTATTTCTGCAAGCTACCATCAGCCGCCCCTTCCCGAAGAACGGGGCGCCGATAATCAGATAAATGCAAACGCATCGCCAAACAGGCGATCTTCACGCGCCTGACGCTCGTTACAGAACAGGTCGCGGGCAATTTTAGCCATCTCGAAGCGACCGGCGATGTAGATATCATGCTCTGCCAGAGTGCCGTAATCCTGCAGCACCGCGGTCAGCACGGTCCCGGAACGTCCACGCCAGTCTTCTTCCGGCTGTTCAACAACCGGCTCGATGCGCAGGCCAGGATGCTCAATGCTCAGCGCTTCCAGCTCTGACAGATCGTAGAGGTGCTTCGCCTCGCGGCCGCCCCAGTAGATGGCAATATCGCGATTCGGATTGCGGGCCAGAGCCGTTAACAAAATGGAGCGCACGTATGAAAAACCGGTTCCCCCGGCAATGAGAATGAGCGGACGATCCTCATCTTCACGCAGCCAGGCTTCGCCATGCGGGATATCAACCTCAATCTCACGCTCTTTCAGGATGCGATCCATGACCGCCATCGCATACAGGTTTAGCTCAGAAGCGCCGATATGCAGTTCAATAAACTCCTGTTCCGCTGGCGTAGAGGCCATAGAGAACGGACGCTTATCGCGCTCATCCATTACCACCATCAAATACTGGCCGGCGCGGAAAGAGAAAGCCGCTTCTGGCACTAATCGAACGCGATACACGGTATCGGTAATCGCCTCCACCGAGGTCACTTTACAGCTTAAGGTTGTCATGCGTCCCCTCTGTCGGGTCTATAGAGCAAAACAGCGGCGTTAGCCCCGCTTACTGTTATTTAAAGATAGCCAGCTCGTCCCAGATGGCGTCGACGCGCGCCGTCACCTCAGGATCTTTTTTGATTGGGCGACCCCATTCTCGCTGGGTCTCGCCTGGCCATTTGTTTGTGGCATCCAGCCCCATTTTTGAACCCAGGCCGGAAACCGGCGAGGCAAAATCCAGATAATCAATTGGCGTATTCTCTACCAGTACCGTATCACGAGCCGGGTCCATCCGGGTAGTAATCGCCCAGATCACATCGTTCCAGTCGCGCGCGTTAACGTCATCATCGCAGACAATAACGAATTTGGTGTACATAAACTGGCGCAGGAAGGACCATACGCCCATCATCACGCGTTTAGCATGTCCGGCGTACTGTTTCTTCATCGTGACGACCGCCAGGCGGTAAGAGCATCCTTCCGGCGGCAGGTAGAAATCGACAATTTCCGGGAACTGCTTTTGCAGAATCGGCACAAAGACTTCGTTTAGCGCCACGCCTAATACGGCAGGCTCATCGGGCGGTCTTCCGGTGTAGGTCGAATGGTAAATGGCATCTTCGCGTCGGGTGATATGGGTCACCGTAAACACCGGGAAGCTGTCCACTTCATTGTAATAGCCGGTATGATCGCCATACGGCCCTTCCGACGCCATTTCACCTGGCTCAATATACCCTTCCAGCACAATTTCAGCGCTGGCGGGCACTTCCAGATCGTTAGAAATACACTTCACGACTTCCGTTTTCGTTCCGCGCAGCAGGCCGGCAAAAGCGTACTCTGAAAGGGTATCGGGAACCGGCGTCACTGCGGCAAGAATGGTCGCCGGGTCGGCGCCGAGCGCCACGGAGACCGGGAAACGCTCTCCCGGATGCGCCGCACACCACTCCTGGAAATCCAGCGCGCCGCCGCGATGGGATAGCCAGCGCATAATCAGCTTATTTTTGCCAATCAGCTGCTGGCGATAGATACCCAGGTTCTGCCGTTCCTTATGCGGGCCGCGGGTGACCGTCAGCCCCCACGTAATCAGCGGCGCGGCATCATCCGGCCAGCAGGTCATAATCGGGATCTGCGTCAGGTCGACGCTCTCGCCTTCGATAATTTTCTGCTGACAGGGAGCGCCGCGCAGGCGCTTAGTCGGCATGTTCAGTACCTGCTTGAACTGCGGCAGCTTATCGAAGAGATCGCGAAAGCCTTTTGGCGGCTCAGGTTCTTTGAGGAAAGCTAACAGCTTGCCCACTTCCCGCAGCGAGCTAACGTCTTCCTGCCCCATGCCCATCGCCACGCGCTTAGGCGTGCCAAACAGATTACACAGCACCGGCATGGTGTAACCTTTAGGATTTTCGAATAGCAGAGCCGGGCCGCCAGCACGTAAAGTGCGATCGGCAATTTCGGTGATTTCCAGATGAGGATCGACCGGCAGGGATATCCTTTTCAGTTCCCCCTGCTGCTCCAGTAATGTCAGAAAGTCGCGTAGATCGTGGTATTTCATGGAGTTGTTATTGACCTCTATACAGGCGGCTGATTATACGGTGTTCGCCGGTGCCATGCTGTACTTTTGTTAAATTAGCGTGAAAGAATATAGAATTTTAGTTTTCACTTATAATGGCTTTCGCGATCGCTCCAGGCTTTTGTTATGCTTGCTACTAATCGAGTGGAAAGAGTTATTATGCAAGCCTGGTATTTACTGTATTGCAAGCGTGGGCAGCTTCAGCGCGCCCAGGAACATCTCGAACGGCAGGCGGTCAATTGCCTGATGCCGACGATCGCACTGGAAAAAATCGTCCGCGGTAAACGCACTACGATCAGCGAACCCCTGTTCCCTAACTATCTGTTTATCGAATTCGATCCGGAAGTTATCCATACCACGACCATTAGCGCTACGCGCGGCGTGAACAGCTTCGTTCGTTTTGGCGCCCAGCCGGCTACCGTACCGTCGGCGGTTATCCATCAGCTCTCTATCTATAAACCGGAAGGCATTACGGACCCGGAAACGCCGCATGGCGGCGATAGCGTGCTGATTACCGACGGCGCGTTCGAAGGCCTGCAGGCGATCTTCAGCGAGCCGGATGGCGAAACTCGCTCTATGCTGCTGCTGAACCTGCTTAATAAGCAGGTGCTGCAGAGCGTCAAAAATACCGACTTCCATAAAATCTGACGGCGCGGTTAAAAGCGAACGCCAAAGAGCGTTCTGGCGTTGACGTCCGTCACCTCCTCCAGCCGCTGAACCTCCTCTCCGCGCCAGCCCGCAACGCGCGTCAGAATGTGCGGCAGGTGCACGGGCTCGTTGCGTCGGGAATTGGGTTTAGGGCTCAGGTCTCGCGGCAGTAGATAGGGCGCATCGGTCTCAATCAGCAGGCGATCGGCCGGAATTTCAGTCAGCAGATTGCGCAGCTCAAGGCCGCGACGCTCGTCGCATACCCAGCCGGTGATCCCGATATACAAACCTCTCTTCAGACACTCGCGTACTTCATCACGACTGCCGGTAAAGCAGTGCAGCACGGCTCCGGGCAGCTTATCCAGCCACGGCGCGAGCAGCGTCAGAAAGCGCTCGTGGGCGTCGCGGCAGTGCAAAAATACCGGCAGCGAAAGCTCGGCCGCCAGCGCCAGCTGGGCGCTAAACGCCGTTTCCTGCTCCGCCGGAGTCGAAAAGTTACGGTTGAAATCGAGGCCGCATTCACCGATTGCCACCACTTCCGGTCTGCGTGCCAGCTCGCCGATCGCCACCGCGACCGACTCCGTCCAGCTGCTGCTGTCATGCGGGTGCACGCCTGCGGTTGACCAGCAGCGGGGATAGCGCCGCGCCATCTGCTGCGCCTGTTCGCTTTCATGGAGATTGGTGCCGGTCAGCAGCATGCCGGTCACGCCGGCCGCCTGAGCGCGGGCAACAACCTCATCACGATCGCGAGAAAACTGTGAACTGGTCAGATTTACGCCAATATCAAACATCGCCCCTCCCATATGACAACCGCCCTGACGGGCGGTTAGCTACTCTTCTTTACTGCCCGCCTCTTCGGCGGCGGCATCTTCATCGCGCGTCAGGCGTTTTCCGGTGTAGAAGCGGGCGAAGAAGACCCCAACTTCAAACAGGCAGTACATCGGAATCGCCAGCAGCGTTTGCGAGAATACGTCCGGCGGCGTCAGCAACATACCCACAACGAAGGCGCCGACCAGCACATAGGGCCGTTTCTTACGCAGATCGTCCGGCGTGGTGACGCCCATCCAGCACAGCAGCACGATGGCAACCGGCACTTCAAACGAGATGCCAAAAGCGATAAATAGCGCCATGACGAAGTCGAGATAGCTGCGGATATCGGTAGAGACCTGCACGCCTTCCGGCGCCGCGTGCGTCAGGAAGCCAAACGCCAGCGGGAACACCACAAAGTAGGCAAAGGCCATACCGATGTAGAACAGCAGCGTGCTGGAGACCAGCAGCGGCATCACTAGCCGGCGTTCATGCTTATACAAGGCCGGCGCCACAAACGCCCAGACCTGATACAGGATGACCGGCACCGACAATATGATCGAGACCATAAATGTCAGCTTGATCGGCGTAAAGAAAGGAGAGGCCACGTCCGTGGCGATCATCGTCGCGCCAACCGGCATTTGCCGGATAAGCGGAGCCGAAACCAGCTGATAGATGTCGTTAGCAAAGTAAACCAACGCCAGAAAAATCACCAGAATCGCGAGAATGCTGTTGATCAGACGCTTACGCAGCTCAATCAGATGCGAAATTAGCGGTTGAGTATCGTCTACGCCCATTTTTACGGTTTATCACTCGATGCGGGGGAGGAATCGGTAGCTTTAACGGCAGCCTTTTCTTTGGCTTCAGGAAGCTCGGTCGACGGCGTCAGCGGCTCATCGACGGCGCTGGCTGGCGCATGAACCGCCGCGCTGGCCTGGTGTTCAGCCGTCGCCGGCGTGACGTCCTGGCGCTGTTCTTCGCTGCCTTTCACCACCGGGTTATGGATAGTGTTCGCTTCGTCGCTGGCTTTCTCAGGATCGTGCGTGGAATAGGAGCGTTTCATGGATTCGGCGGCTTCACGCAGTTCGTCCATTGAGGCCTTCAGCTCAGGCGTCAGGTTATCCAGGCTCGCCTTTTCGACTTTCTTCAGGCTGTCCTGAAACTCCTGCAGTTTTAGTTCCTGAGTGATCTCATTTTGCACGGTGGCCGCCAGCGAACGCAGCGTGCGGATCCAGCTAGCCACCGTTTTTACCGCTACAGGTAGTCGCTGTGGCCCCAGTACGATGAGGCCAATCACAAACACCAGCAGTAGTTCACTAAAACCGATATCGAACACGAATTACACCTGCTCTTTGTCGTGGCGTTTTGTCTCGTCTTTTTTCGCATCATCCTGCTTGTCAGCGATAGATTTCGCCGCGAAATCCGCGTCCGGAGTCCCGTTTTCAGGTTTTTCATCATCGTTCATAGCCTTTTTAAAGCCCTTGATTGATGCACCTAAATCCGACCCCAGCGAGCTCAGCTTTTTTGTCCCAAAAAGCAGAACGACGATGACGACAACAATTAATAACTGCCAAATACTGATACCACCCATACACATTCCCCTATGACAGATGATGAATTAATGGGACGCATTATACACGTCATCCCGCGGACCGCCTCTTCGTCAGGCTGCTCGCATGACTTCGCGCAACAATGAATGCGCCGTGATGGAGGCCATACCGCTTAGCGCGTTTTCCGCCAGCCAATCAGCCAGGTCACAACGCCACCGGCCATTAGCCAGCCGGGCATCAGGCCCCACTCCGGCCGGTGGATAAATAACAGCGTACCGCTGAGTAACAAAACGGCGCCTATACCAAACAGATAACGGGACTGTCCCTGACGAACGTGCCGCCCCTGGATATCCCGGACAATTGTATCAACGCTGTTCTGCAGCTGCTTGCTCTGCTGCAGGCTTTGGTACACCAGCTCCGGTATCTCCGGCATTCTTTCAATCCAGAACGGCGCTTTTTCTTTAAACGCGCGTACCAGCGCCGGAATGCCGACCTGATCTTTAATCCACGACTCAAGGAAAGGCTTCGCCGTTTTCCACAAGTCTAACTGAGGATAGAGCTGGCGGCCTACCCCTTCTACGTAAAGTAATGTCTTCTGTAACAATACCAGCTGCGGCTGAACTTCCATATTGAAGCGCCTGGCGGTATTGAACAGGTTCAACAGCACATGCCCAAAGGAGATTTCAGCCAGCGGCTTTTCGAAGATAGGTTCGCAGACGGTGCGGATGGCAAACTCGAACTCTTCAACGTTTGTATCCGCAGGCACCCAGCCGGAATCGACGTGCAGCTCGGCAACTTTGCGATAGTCACGGTTGAAGAAGGCGATAAAGTTTTCCGCCAGATAGCGCTTATCTTCTTTATTCAGCGAGCCCACGATGCCGCAGTCAATGCCGATATATTTCGGGTTCTCCGGATGCTCATAGCTGACAAAAATATTCCCCGGGTGCATGTCCGCGTGGAAGAAGCTATCGCGGAATACCTGGGTGAAAAAGACCTGCACGCCCCGCTCTGCAAGCAGCTGCATATTGGTACCCTGAGCTTCCAGCGCCTCGACATCGGAAACCGGGATGCCGTAAATCCGCTCCATCACCATCATGCCTTCGCTACAGTAATCGGAGTAAACCTCCGGAACGTAGAGCATCGGGCTATCTTCAAAATTGCGCCGCAGCTGGATGGCGTTTGCCGATTCGCGCAGCAAGTTGAGCTCGTCGAGCAGCGTCTTTTCATACTCGCGCACCACTTCCTGCGGACGCAGGCGGCGGCCGTCGGGCAGCAGGCGAGGCACCCAGCGCGCCAGGCGATAGATAAGCTTCATATCCGCTTTAATAACCGGCACGATGTCCGGGCGGATAACCTTAATCACAATCTCTTTGCCGTTCTCTTTCAGGCGCGCGGTATGCACCTGAGCAATCGAGGCGGAGGCCAGCGGCTCAATCGAGAAATCATCAAACCAGGCATCAACCGGAAGGCCACCCATCGCCTGCTCGATCTGCTTTTTAGCCAGCTGGCCATCAAACGGCGCCACGCGATCCTGCAGGAGCGCGAGCTGATCGGCTATTTGCGGAGGAAAGAGATCGCGACGGGTTGACAGCATCTGGCCAAATTTGATCCACACGGGCCCCAGCTCCTGCAGCGCAAGGCGTAAGCGTTCGCCGAGAGGTTTGTCTTTGTGACGATTTGGCATCCAGAACAGCGTACGCCGCCAGATACGCAACGGCAGCGTGATACGCATTTTGGGGATCAGCTCATCGAGCCCGTAGCTCAAAAAGGTGCGGATAATAAGATACAGGCGCCGTAATTCTCCTGGCGTCATTTGCCCTCCAGCGTTTCCAGCCGTTTTTCAAGCGCAGCCAGGGCGCGTTCCGCGGCGGCGGTCTCTTCCCCAAACCAGGCCATTTCCAGCGGGCCCGGCGCCAGCCGCCACTCTTCGGTGAGTGCCTCAGCGACATACCGCTGCTGGCGCTGCGCGCCGTGCAGCAGGAAGCGGGCGCCGGTGCGAAATACTTTGCTGACGCCCTCGGCGACAATATCGCCGGTATACGGGGCCAGCAGCTCAGCGGGATCAAACTCCGCCAGATCGCACAGCGTCACCATATTCTGCACCACCTGCAGATCGCCCTGCACCTGCAGGTCACCGCTGCGGATAAGCGCGGTAAGCTGCTGACGATTGCGCAGCTGCGGCAGGACGCTCAGGCGGGTGATGACGGTACAGTCTGCTTCGCCTTCCCACGCGCCGAGCACATCGACCTGGCGCTCGCTAAAGGCCAGAACCACCGGCGTCGCCAGCTCCTGCAGCTCCACGCGCAGCACTTTCCCTGACAGACGCTGACGCGCCGGTTTTAAGGCTTTATCACGCCAGAGAAAGGTATTCAGAACCGTCTCAATACCCGCGGTTACCAGTGGTTTGAAAGGCATAGCGTCCCCCCTGTCAGAACTTATAACCGCGGTGTAACGCCACGATACCTGCCGTCAGGTTGTAGTAGTCGACGCTTTCAAAGCCCGCATCCTGCATCATGCCCTTCAGGGTGTCCTGATCGGGGTGCATGCGAATAGATTCCGCCAGATAGCGATAGCTTTCGCCGTCGCTGGCTACCAGTTCGCCCACGCGCGGCAGGATATGGAAGGAGTAGGCGTCGTACGCTTTGCTCAGCGGCTCAATAATCGGTTTTGAAAACTCCAGCACCAGCAGGCGTCCACCCGGCTTCAGAACCCGGTACATGGAGCGCAGCGCTTTTTCTTTATCGGTGACGTTGCGCAGGCCGAATGAAATAGTGATGCAGTCAAAGGTGTTATCGGCAAACGGTAGCGCTTCGGCATTGGCCTGAACGTACTCAACGTTGCCGACGATGCCGACGTTGCGCAGCTTTTCGCGGCCCATTTTCAGCATTGAATCGTTAATATCGGCCAGCATGACGCGGCCAGATTCACCGACCAGACGGGAGAATTTTGCCGTCAGGTCGCCGGTGCCGCCGGCCAGATCCAGCACGGTCTGCCCGCGACGCACGCCGCTGCAATCGATGGTGAAACGCTTCCACAAACGATGAATACCGAACGACATCAAATCGTTCATCACATCATATTTTGCGGCCACAGAATGGAATACATGCGCAACCATGTCCGCCTTCTGCTCTTTGGCAACCGTCTGAAAGCCAAAGTGCGTCGTTTCTTGTGAATCCTCAACCATCTCAATGCCTGCTTGCTTATCAAGAAAATGTTCGCCGAGTGTAACAGATTCAGCGCATTTCCCATACGCTTCAACGCGGCTGAGCCCCCTTGCCCGACATAGATGCAGCGGAAGATTCGGATGAAAAACCGTTACTTTCCGATGGTTTATCATCATCATCCAGCCGGTATTCATCGTCCTGGGCGGTTGCCTGTTCGACTAAGTCCGGATTAATCCCGCGCTTAACCTCCACCCCGAGGCCGCGAAAGGCTTCAGCCTGCACCAGTAGGTTGCCGCGACCGGAGGCCAGCTTTTTCATCGCCTGGCGGTAATTATCCTGCGCTTTGTCGAGGCTCTGGCCTATTGCGGACATGTCATCGACGAACAGCCGCATCTTGTCGTACAGGCGGCCCGCGCGTTCGGCAATTTTCTGCGCATTACGGCTCTGATGCTCATAGCGCCAGAGGTTGGCTATCGTGCGTAACGCAACCAGCAGCGTGGTGGGGCTGACCAACATAATATTGTGCTGCAGCGCTTCGCTGATAAGCTCTGGCTGGCGGTCTATCGCCAGCAGAAATGCGGGCTCAACGGGGATAAACATCAGGACGTAGTCGAGCGATCGCAGCCCCGGAAGCTGCTGATAGTCTTTCCTGCCAAGCAGGCGGATATGGCTGCGTACTGAGGCAATATGCTCCTGCAGCGCCGCCTCACGGGCGTAATCATCTTCGGCGTTGAAGTAGCGCTCATAGGCCACCAGCGTCATTTTGGCATCAATGACCACGTCTTTTCCCTGCGGCAAACGGACGATCACGTCCGGCTGCATCCGCGAGCGGTTTTCCGTTTCAATGCTGACCTGGGTCTGGTACTCGTAGCCTTCCCGCAGCCCGGAAGCCTCCAGCACGCGGGTTAAAACCACTTCCCCCCAGTTGCCCTGGGTTTTGTTATCACCCTTAAGCGCGCGGGTCAGGTTCAGGGCCTCCTGCGCCATCCGGGTATTGAGCTGCTGTAGGTTGCGGATTTCATGGGCCAGCGTGTGGCGCTCTCGCGCCTCCTGACCGAAGCTGTCCTGCACCTGCCGACGAAAGCCGTCCAGCTGTTCGCGCAGCGGCGTCAGCAGGCCGTGCAGGCTTTGCCGGTTCTGCTCATCAACCCGCCGGTTGCTGTGCTCGAAAATGCGGTTCGCCAGATTTTCAAACTGCTCACTGAGGCGCTGTTCGCTGTTCACCATCTGGCGAACTTTCTCTTCCGCATTTAGCCGGGT
This sequence comes from Klebsiella sp. 18074, assembly GCF_902705905.1. Lineage (NCBI taxonomy): Bacteria > Pseudomonadati > Pseudomonadota > Gammaproteobacteria > Enterobacterales > Enterobacteriaceae > Klebsiella > Klebsiella sp. 18074. The sequence goes on from NZ_CACSIS010000028.1 coordinate 17,788, forward strand.
AGATTCAAGGCGGGTGGTGACTTCACGGAGGTCAGCCTCCAGCGAACTATTGATATCGCGCAGGCTGCGCAGCTCATTATTCAGCAGCTCGCACTCATCGCGCCAGTGGGCCGCCTGCACCAGCTGCTGGCGGGCCGAGCTCAGCTCAATATCCAGCTCGCGCCGCTCTTCGATGAGGTCGGCACGCGTTTGATCGGCAGCGGCCTTCGTCGCCAGCCAGCCGACGACCAGCCCTACGACCAGCGCCGCGATGGCACTTATAATAATTGAGATATCCACAACGCCCCCTGCTACTGCAACCGCCTACGGCACAAAAATAGAATTGTGCTGTACAAACGTCCAGTTTAAAAGGAATTTCCTGCGAGGCGCAGCGCAAAAAAGAGAGGCCGGGCGAGCCGGCCTTCGCGATAAGGGGAGGAACTACAGCAGACGGCGGGCCGCTTCAACGACAATTTTCACCGCATGGCTTTCGGTTTGCTTCATGGTTTCGGCGTTAGGAATTTCCTGCTGGGTACGGTTAACGATAACCCCGGCAACCATCCCGGCACGCAGGCCCTGGCTGGAGCACATGGTCAGCAGCGTGGCGGATTCCATTTCGTAGTTCATGACGCCCATCGCCTGCCACTCTGCCATCGAGCCTTTAAAACGGCTCACCACGCGACCGGAAACGGTGTCATAGCGCTCCTGGCCCGGATAGAAGGTGTCAGAAGAGGCGGTCACGCCGATATGGGTCGTTGCGCCGATTGATTTAGCCGCTTCCACCAGCGCGGTGGTGCAGGCAAAGTCAGCGACGGCCGGATATTCCATTGGCGCAAAGTGCAGGCTCGCGCCGTCGAGGCGCACGGATGCCGTGGTCACCAGCACGTCGCCAACGTTGATATTCGGCTGGATGGCGCCAGTGGTGCCGATACGCAGGAAGGTATTGATTCCCAGCTGAGCCAGTTCTTCAACGGCAATCGACGTCGATGGGCCGCCGATACCGGTAGAGCATACGATCACCGGCTTGCCGTCAAGCTCGGCGCGCCAGGAGGTAAATTCGCGGTGCGATGCCAGCTTGACCGGCTTATCCATCAGCGCGGCGATCTTTTCCACACGCTCCGGATCGCCAGGGACGATAGCCAGCGTAGCCCCTTGTAAATCGTTTTTGGTGAGGCCGAGATGAAAAACATCAGACTTAGACATAAAAAACTCCTCTGTGGGTCGAATTATCAGCAGAAGCAAAACGGTACTTTACAGAAGCCATCCGCTTAATTTTGTGACACCAATCACCACGAATGAAAATCATTGCAACAATATTCCATTAAATAGTGAGTTACGTCACATTAACAAGTTATATTCACCGTGCCTGAACAAAAGATAGCCTGTTTCGGGCACTGTGATTTGTTAACGTCCGGTCTTAAGAGTCTATAGTTATCGATGCGCTAATAAATTAAGGGTACGGAGAATACCATGACCACAACCAAGCAACCCGGCTTTGCACCTGCAGCCACCCCGCACGCTTCTACCGCCGTTTATACGCCGGAAGAGAGCATTACCGCTGGAGAAACCTCGATCCCTTCTCAGGGCGAGAACATGCCGGCATACCATGCCCGACCGAAAAATAGCGATGGCCCGCTTCCGGTGGTGATCGTGGTGCAGGAAATTTTCGGCGTCCATGAGCACATCCGCGACGTCTGCCGTCGTCTGGCGCTGGAAGGCTATCTGGCGATCGCTCCAGAGCTGTACTTTCGCCAGGGCGATCCGAACGAGTACACCGATATCCCGACGCTATTCCAGGAGCTGGTCAGCAAAGTCCCGGACTCGCAGGTGCTGGCAGACCTTGACCATGTCGCCAGCTGGGCAGGACGTCACGGGGGCGATGCTCATCGCCTGCTGATCACCGGTTTCTGCTGGGGTGGTCGTATTACCTGGCTCTACGCCGCGCACAATCCGCAGCTGAAGGCCGCCGTCGCCTGGTACGGCAAGCTGGTCGGGCAGAAAACGCTGAACTCCGCGAAGCATCCGGTGGACGTCGCCGTCGATCTTAACGCCCCGGTGCTGGGACTTTACGGCGCGAAGGATGACAGCATCCCGCAGGACACGGTAGAAACCATGCGCCAGGCGCTGCGCGCCGCCAACGCGACGGCAGAGATCGTGGTCTACCCGCAGGCCGGCCACGCGTTTAATGCCGACTATCGTGCCAGCTACCATGAAGAGTCGGCGCAGGACGGCTGGCAGCGCATGCTGGCGTGGTTTGCTCAGTATGGCGGGGGAAAGAAGGCTTAAATTTGCGCTCCCGATGAATATAAAAGAGGAGGCATTCGCCTCCTCTTTTTATTACCGCACGATCAATTACTGCATTACCTGTTACCGAGTTACCTGTTACTGCGTTACCGCTGATTTTTACCGCGGCGGCTCTTTATGCGGACTCACGCAGGTTCTGCGCGGCTTTCACCATGTTCGCCAGCGCCGCACGGGTTTCCGGCCAGCCGCGAGTTTTCAGTCCGCAGTCCGGGTTAACCCACAGCCGCTCCGCCGGGATGCGCTGAGCGGCTTTCTCCAGCAGGGCTTCAATCCACTCCACGCTCGGGACGTTAGGCGAGTGGATGTCATACACGCCCGGCCCGATTTCGTTCGGATATTCGAACTCCTCGAACGACTCCAGCAGCTCCATGTCGGAACGCGAGGTCTCAATGGTAATCACGTCCGCATCCAGCGCCGCGATAGAATCCATGATGTCATTGAACTCGCAGTAACACATATGGGTATGGATCTGGGTATCATCCTGCGCCACGGCGGCGTTGATACGGAAGGCTTCCACGCCCCACTGCAGGTATGCATCCCAGTCGCTCCGCTTCAGGGGCAGGCCTTCTCGCAGCGCCGGTTCATCAATCTGGATAATGCCGATACCGGCCGCTTCCAGATCCGCCACTTCGTCACGCAGCGCCAGCGCAATCTGCTTCGCGATGGTTTCGCGGCTGACGTCTTCGCGGGGGAATGACCAGCACAGGATCGTCACCGGACCAGTCAGCATACCTTTCACCGGCTTGTCGGTAAGAGACTGCGCGTATTTCGCCCACTCAACGGTGATAGCTTCCGGGCGGCTGACGTCGCCGATCACCACCGGCGGCTTGACGCAGCGCGAACCGTAGCTCTGCACCCAGCCGTTTTGCGTAAAGATAAAGCCGTCGAGGTGCTCACCGAAATACTCCACCATGTCGTTACGCTCGGCTTCGCCGTGCACCAGCACGTCGAGGCCTAAACGCTCCTGTTCAACGATCGCCTGCTTAATATGTTCCGCGATGCCGGTACGGTAGTTATTAGCGTCGAGATTGCCTTTCTTGAAGTCCAGGCGCAGGCCGCGAATTTCGGTGGTCTGCGGGAAAGAGCCGATGGTCGTGGTCGGCCACGCCGGCAGGTTAAAGCGGCTGCGCTGGGCCTGGGCACGCTCTGCGTACGGGCTGTTGCGCTGGCTGTCCCGGGCGGTAATGGCCGCCAGACGTTTTTCCACCGCGGCGTTGTGTACGCGGGTTGAGTGACGGCGGGCCTGAATCGGCGCGCTCCACTCCTCAATGGCGGCGGTATCGCCGCTGTTCAGCGCATCGCGCAGCAGCGCCAGCTCAGCGCATTTTTGCAGGGCGAAGGCAAACCAGCTTTTCACTTCCGCATCCAGGCGGGTTTCCACGCTCAGATCGATCGGGCTGTGCAGCAGGGAGCAGGAGGAGGCAACCCACAGCTGACGTTTGCCGACGATCTCTTTAATTTGCGCGTATTTCTCGGAGAGATCGGCGCGCCAGACGTTACGACCGTTGACCAGGCCCGCGGAGAGCAGCCAGTCCGACGGCAGGCGCGCATGCAGCCCGGCAACATCATCTTTACCGTGAACCAGGTCAACGTGCAGACCCTGCACCGGCAGCGCGGTGATGGCGTCGAGGTTGGCGCTAACCCCTTCAAAATAGGTGGTCAGCAGCAGCTTAACCTGGTCCTGCAGCGCGTCGTATGCCGGCTTGAAGGCATCCAGCCACGGCTGCGGCAGCTCCAGCACCAGCGCCGGCTCATCAATCTGCACCCACTCAACGCCGCGTTTTGCCAGCTCAGCCAGCACCTGCTGATAGACCGGCAGAATGTCATTCAGCAGCTCCAGGCGATCGAACTGCTCGCCTTTCACTTTACCCAGCCACAGATAAGTAACCGGGCCAAGCAGCACGGGCTTCACCTTATGGCCCAGCGCCAGCGCTTCGTCAACTTCGTCCAGCAGCTGGGTCCAGGTCAGTTTGAACTCCTGACCTTTCACAAACTCCGGCACCATGTAGTGATAGTTGGTGTTAAACCATTTGGTCATTTCCGCCGCTGCCGCCGGTTCACCGGTCGGCGCGCGGCCGCGGCCAATGCGGAACAGCGTATCGATATCGACGGAGCCGTCTTTGTTCTGATGACGAGCCGGCACGTTGCCCAGAAGCAGGCTGGTGGTCAGAACATGGTCGTACCAGGCGAAATCGCCCACCGGCAGCAGATCTATACCCGCCTGCTTTTGCTGATCCCAGTGGTGAGCGCGCAGCTCACGGCCCGCTGCCAGCAGCTCTTCACGGGTTGCGTTACCCGCCCAGTAGCTCTCTTGCGCTTTTTTCAGCTCGCGGCGAAGACCAACGCGAGGGAAACCGAGGGTGTGATTGATAATTGTCATTTTTTGAGCCTCATGATGTGCAAATCCTAAGGATTTTAAATTCAGAGAAGGCGGCAAACTGGCTCATCTCCAGGAACTTACTGAAGTAAGTGACTGGGGTGAGGAAGTGCGGCCAACGCACCATAAATTCGAAAGATAAAGGATTTAGACGTCCAGATGTTTACACATCCATAATTGGCGGTTACTGTATATTCCTCAAGCGCAAATTATTCATGCCGAAGTGAAGGACTTTCATGATCGAAATTAAACACCTGAAAACGCTGCTGGCGTTGCGGAATAGCGGTTCACTCGCGGGCGCTGCGGCGGCCCTGCACCAGACCCAATCCGCCCTGTCCCACCAGTTCAGCGATCTGGAACAGCGCCTTGGCTTCCGTCTGTTTGTGCGTAAAAGTCAGCCTTTGCGCTTCACCGCGCAGGGCGAGATTTTGCTGCAGCTAGCACACCAGGTGCTGCCGCAAATCACCCGTGCCCTGCAGGACTGTAACGAGCCGCAGCAAACCCGGCTGCGCATCGCCATTGAGTGTCATAGCTGTATTCAGTGGCTGACGCCAGCGCTCGAGAGCTTCCGCGCCAGCTGGCCGCACGTTGAGGTTGATTTCCAGTCCGGGGTGACCTTTGACCCGCAGCCCGCGCTCCAGCAGGGCGAGCTGGATCTGGTGATGACGTCCGATATTCTGCCGCGCAGCGGACTGCACTATTCGCCGATGTTTGATTTTGAAGTGCGCCTGGTGCTGGCGCCAGATCATCCGCTGGCCTTGAAAACGCGGATTGTGCCGGAAGACCTGGCCGCAGAGCTGCTGCTGATTTACCCGGTGCAACGCAGTCGCCTGGATATCTGGCGCCACTTCCTGCAGCCGGCGGGTATCAGCCCGCAGCTGAAGAGCGTCGATAATACGCTGCTGCTCATTCAGATGGTTGCCGCGCGGATGGGCATCGCAGCGCTGCCGCACTGGGTGGTGGAGACTTTTGAACGCCAGGGTCTGGTGGTCACCAAAACCCTGGGTGAAGGCCTGTGGAGCCGGCTGTACTCCGCCGTGCGCGACGGTGAGCAGCGTCAGCCGGTTACCGAAGCATTTATTCGCTCAGCGCGGAACCACGCTTGCGATCATCTGCCGTTTGTCCGGAGTGCGGAGCGACCCAACGGCGATGGGCCCACAGCGAGGCCAGGATCACCAGAGCCCCGATAATAAAGCTCGGCCAGTGGGGCTGTTCCTGCCAGATGGCAAGGTTAACCAGCAGCCCGGCTGGAACATGGACGTTATTCATGATGCCCAGCGTTCCGGCATCCACCTGCGTCGCCCCGTAGTTCCACATGAAGTACCCCAACCCTGAAGCCACCACGCCAAGCCATACCAGGATGCTCCACTGCACCGTGGTGGTCGGCAGCCTGTGCGGGTTGCCCAGCATAAGCCAGGCCGCAACCGCCACCAGCAGCGCCCCCATATAGAACCACGCAAAAGCGTTGTGCTGGGGCATCGGCCGCAGCTCCATCAAGCGTTTGTAGCCCACCATGCCGATGGCAAAGCAGATATTCGACAGCTGAACCAGCAGCAGCCCGGTCCAGAAATGATCGCTCACTTTATCGTAGCGAATAATGGCCGCCCCCAGCACCGCCAGCCCGGCGCTGAGCAGATAGCCCCAGCGCAGCCTGCGCCCGCTGATCAGGTCATAAATCAGGGTGATATAGAGCGGCGTAAACACCGTAAACAGCAGAAATTCGGAGACCGTCAGGTAGAGGTAAGCGCGGAACGCCAGCAGATACATAATGCCAAGCTGCATGGCCCCTACCAGCATATACAGCACGATAGTCCGCGGCGACTGCCCGCGGGTGCGCAAAAACGGCAGGAACACCAGCGCCGCCAGCCCAACGCGCATCAGCACCGAAAAGTAGCTATCAACGCTGCCCGCCAGGTACTCGCCGATCAGGCTAAAGGAGAAGGCCCACAGGATGGTGGTAATAATCAGTAGCGCCACAATGAATGTCTCTCAGGAGGAAGAACGCTCATTGTAGCGAAGAGTTAGGTTGACAACTGGAGAATAAATCGCCAGTCGTCAATCTTTATCAGGAGAGATAGAGCCTGCGCAGATAGTGCGGCACCGCGTCGTCAGCGTTGCTACCAATCACCTCCAGCTCGGGGTGAAGATCTTTCAGGCGCTGGTGCGCATTCAGCATAATGCAGCCCTTGCCCGCCATCGACAGCATCTCTGCATCGTTCATGCCGTCGCCAAAGGCGATACAGTCCTTCAGGGCGTATCCCTGCATTTTGGCAACCGCTTCGAGGGCATGACCTTTCGATACGCCGCCCGCCATCACTTCCAGACAGGTCAGCGTTGAGAAGCTGACGTTCACGCGATCGCCCCAGCGGGCGTTGATCGCCTGCTCCAGCGGCAGCAGATGCTGATGATCCTCGCAGGTGAAAAACACCTTGCTGATCCCCTGTGAATCAAGCTCGCCGGGCTCGTACAGCTTGTAGTTAAACACCGCCTCTTTGAAAAAGCGCATCTCTTCCGGGCGGTGGCGGTTCATGTACCATTCGTCATCGCGATAGACGTTGGTGACAACCAGCGGATCGCTGCGCATCATCTCAAACAGATCGCTGGCAATATCGCGATCGAGGTTATGGGCGAATATCTGATTGCCCTCGCTATCGTGCACGCGCGCGCCGTTGGAGGTGATCATGTAGGACTTAATGCCGAGATTATCGCGAATCTGCCCGACGTCGATGTAATGACGGCCGGTAGCAAAAACAAAGTTGATGCCGCGAGCGGTCAGCAGCTGCAGCGTCTCTTTCGCGTAGGGGGTTAAGTAGTGATCGGGGGAAAGCAGCGTGCCATCTAAGTCAGACGCAACAACCTGGTACATAAAAATTTTAACCTCTAAGCAGGGCGACGAGTGTCTTCGTCGGATTAAGAGCCTATCCCATCAGGCTATTTTTTTGCCATTTCGGACCTGGGCTGCGCTCACAATCCTCACGTACTACCTGTACGTTCCGATTGTTCCGCGCTGTCCGTGCCCCACAGGCTGCAACAATGTACACCTGCTGGGATAGGCTCTAATTGTGTCGAGTGAAAAAATCGACGATGGCATTTAGCGCGACTGAGCGCATGGCGTCCTTTTCAAAAAGGATCTCATGGTATGCCCCTTCTATGACAAGCGGCTTATTACCTTCGCAGGGGTGGCCCGCCGCAGCTCGCAGCTCGCAGTAGCGCTCGTGCATACGGTTGTCGACCACGCGTTCTTCTTCAGCCTGCAACAACAGCGTGGGGGTAATATCTTTTTCTACGCCAGCCAGCGCCTCTTCGCCCGCGAGGATCCCCTCGCGCACCCAGTGGTACGTTGGCCCGCCCACCCGCAGCTGGGGTTCGTCCGCATAAAAGCGCAGGTTGCGCCGGTAGCGCTGGCGGCTATGCGTCAGAACGTTGACCGAGAAGGGCAGCGCCCGCCAGCGGCCGGTGCCAATGGCGTACTCTTCTCGAATGCGCTGATAGCCCTCAGCCCAGTCGAGAATATGGCGCACCATCCAGTCCGGAAAGCGCATGACTATCCCGAACATCGGCGCGCACAGCGCGATGGCATCACAATGCTGCTGGTGGCGTTGCAAAAATAAGGTCGCGATTGCGCCACCCATTGAGTGAGCCAGTATAAAGCGTTTTCGCCAGTGGCCAGGAGCCACTTCCTGCTGCCAAAGCGCAGCGAGATCGTCAACATAATCGCTAAAGTTGACGACGTGACCACGGTGGCTGTCGGTTAATATGCGCCCCGACCGCCCCTGTCCGCGATGATCGATAATCATCACATCGAAACCGCTGTGGAACAGATCGTAGGCCAGCTCGGCGTACTTCACGTAGCTTTCGATACGCCCAGGACAGATAACCACCACCCGGTCGTGTTGTTTGGCGCAGAAGCGTACAAAGCGGACCGGGATGCTATCCACGCCCGTAAATTCCGCTTCTTCCCGCTGTCGCCAGAAATCGGTCAGCGGCCCCATAGTGAAAGCCGCAAACGCGTTTTCTCGTGTGTCCCAATCCTTTTGCTGCCAAAACATCGGGTTTACACCCCTGTTAACCGCCAGAAATCGTTTTTTTATCGTGTATCACACAAGGCTTACACAATAGCGTATTGTGGCATAAAAACAGACAATCAGGGAGTTTCTCATGACGTTCGAGTGGTGGTTCGCCTATCTGCTGACATCGATTATTCTCAGCCTGTCCCCGGGCTCAGGGGCGATTAATACCATGACCACCTCAATCAGCCACGGCTACCGCGGGGCAACGGCCTCGATTGCCGGCCTGCAGACCGGGCTGGCGATTCACATCGTTCTGGTGGGTATTGGCCTGGGAACGCTGTTTTCCCGCTCGGTGCTGGCCTTTGAAGTGCTGAAATGGGCAGGTGCGGCCTATCTTATCTGGCTGGGCATTCAGCAGTGGCGGGCCGCGGGGGCCATCAACTTAACCACCCTGGCTAAGGCGCAGACCCAGGGGAAATTATACCAGCGGGCGGTTTTCGTTAATCTGACCAACCCGAAGAGCATCGTGTTCCTGGCGGCTCTGTTCCCACAGTTTATCGTGCCGCATCAGCCCCAGGTGATGCAGTATCTCGTTCTGGGGATCACCACCATTGTGGTCGATATCATCGTGATGATTGGCTATGCCACGCTGGCGCAGCGCATTGCGGCATGGATTAAGGGGCCGAAGCAGATGACGGCGTTGAACAAGGTCTTTGGATCGCTGTTTATGCTGGTTGGCGCCCTGCTGGCTTCGGCACGCCACGCCTGAGGTGAATAACCCTGCCAGGCGCAGCCTGGCGGGTCTTCGGGCTTAGCGTGAAATAATCAGGTGAATGCCAAACCCGGTGAAGAGCGCGCCGGCCACGCCGTCAATCCACTTCGCCATCCGCTGGTAGCCGCGGCGCATCGCCGGCAGCGCAAACAGGCTGGCCACGACCGCAAACCACGCCAGCGTTTCCAGGACGATCAGCAGGAAAATACCCCAGCGCTCGCCCGCGCCAACGTCATCGCCAACAAACAGCGAGAAAACCGAGCCGAAATAGATAATCGCTTTCGGGTTAGCCAGGTTGGTGAGCAGCCCTTTGAGGAAACTACGCCCGCTGCGGGCCAGTTCAACCTGCGGTTCTGCGGCGGGTGCCTCGCTCTTTTTCAGCGCGCCGCGCAGCATCTGATAGCCCATCCAGCAGAGATAGAGCCCGCCGCCGACCATAATAATGGTGTGCAGCCAGGCCATTTTTTCAATAATCAGGTGCAGACCGAGCAGCGCTACGCCCGCCCAGACCATCACCCCGCAGGTGATCCCGAGTACACCCATCATCGCCTCTTTGCGCGAGCGGCTGACGGCGGTTTGCGAAACGAAAAAGAAGTCCGGGCCCGGACTCATCAGCGCGATGATGTGCACCAGCGCGACGGTAAGAAAAAGCATCAGCATAGTTAACCCACTGGAATGGAGTGATCAAGATGCGTCAGGGTGACAAATGAGGACATTCCCAGGCGCGAAAAACAGCCGGCGACGAGGGTGAGTGAGCGCAGTCAACGCAGAGCAGCTTGAAGGATGAAGAGAACATCCTGGCACCTTTTCGCCCGCCTGACTACTCCTCTTCACCATCAATATGCGCGCGGATAAGCGCCATAAACTCTTTGCCGAAGCGCTCCAGCTTGCGCGTACCGACGCCGTTGACACTGAGCATCTCGCCGGCGGTAATCGGCGATTGCTCGGCCATCTCGATCAGTGTCGCATCGTTAAAGACGACATACGGCGGGATATTCTCTTCGTCGGCAATGGCTTTACGCAGCTTGCGCAGCTTGGCAAACAGCTTGCGATCGTAGTTGCCGCCGAATGATTTTTGCATCGCTTTCGGCTTCAGCGCCACGATGCGCGGCACCGCCAGCTGTAGCGGAACTTCGCCGCGCAGTACCGGGCGAGCGGCTTCGGTGAGCTGCAGCGCCGAGTGCTGGGCGATATTCTGCGTCACCAGCCCGAGGTGGATCAGCTGGCGAATCACGCTCACCCAGTGCTCGTGGCTCTGATCGCGACCAATACCGTAAACCGGCAGCTTATCGTGGGCCATATCGCGAATACGCTGGTTATTGGCGCCGCGCAGAACCTCCACAACGTAGCCCATCCCGAACCGCTGGTTGACGCGATAAATCGTCGACAGCGCCTTGCGCGCATCCATTAACGCGTCGTACTGCTTCGGCGGGTCGAGGCAGATATCGCAGTTGCCGCACGGCTCCTGACGCCCTTCGCCAAAATAGTTCAGCAGCACCAGGCGGCGGCAGGTTTGCGCCTCGGCAAAGGCCCCCATGGCGTTCAGCTTATGGCGTTCAATATCCAGCAGCGGCCCGGCGGGCTTCTCCTCAAGGCAGCGGCGCAGCCACGCCATATCGGCCGGATCGTAAAACAGCATTGCCTCCGCCGGCAGGCCATCGCGCCCGGCGCGGCCGGTTTCCTGATAGTAGGACTCAATGTTACGGGGAATATCAAAGTGCACCACAAAGCGGACGTTCGGCTTATTGATGCCCATGCCGAAGGCCACCGTCGCCACCACGATTTGTAGGTCATCGCGCTGGAACTTCTCCTGTACATCGGCACGGACCTGATGCTCCAGCCCGGCGTGGTAGGCCGCTGCGCTGACGCCGCGGCTTTGCAGGCGCGCGGCGGTATCTTCTACTTTCGAGCGGCTGTTGCAGTAAATAATGCCCGACTTGCCCCGCTGGTCCTGCACGTAGCGCATCAGCTGGTCCAGCGGCTTAAATTTTTCCATCAGCATATAGCGGATGTTGGGGCGATCGAAGCTGCTGACCTGAATCAGCGGGTCGTTCAGCCCCAGCAGGCGAACGATATCGCGACGGGTGGTGTCATCGGCGGTGGCGGTCAGCGCCATAAACGGGATTTGTGGCATCCGCTGACGCAGCTGCCCCAGGGCGGCGTATTCCGGACGGAAATCATGCCCCCACTGGGAAATGCAGTGCGCCTCATCCACCGCCAGCATCGACAAATTCCAGTGGCTGAGATGCTCGAGGAAATTATCCAGCATCAGGCGTTCAGGGGCGATGTAGAGCAGGCGAATCTGTCCGCTGCGGCAGCCGGCCATGACCTCCTGCTGCTGCTCGCGGCTCTGGGTTGAGTTCAGGCAGGCCGCCGACACGCCGTTCGCCAGCAGCTGATCGACCTGATCTTTCATCAGCGAGATCAGCGGCGATACCACCACCGTCAGGCCGCCCAGCACCAGCGCCGGCACCTGATAGCACAGCGATTTGCCGCCGCCGGTTGGCATCACGACCAGACAATCTCGCCCTTCCAGCGCCGTGTCGATAATGGTTTCCTGACCCGGGCGGAACTGCTGGTAGCCGAAGGTTTCCTGTAAAACCTGCTTTGCCAGCAATGTTTGATTCAATACTTCCGCCTGTGCCACATTGACCCCGTCTGCCTGAAAAGAAAAACAGGCGCTATTTTCAGCGCCCGTGAGCCAGAGTGCAACGATTAAAACAGATCGTTGAGCGTCACGCCGACGCCGACGCGCGTCTGGTTAAAGTTATAGTCGATAAGCGACTCGCCATAGCCGCTGTAGACCTGGGTATAAAAACGCACGTGACGGGTAATCGGATAGCTCACGCCAACCTCTGCGCCGCCGTAGCCGGTATTCCAGTTATATTGCCCCTGCGCGCTGAGTATGGCATCGCCTAGCTGATAGCCAACTTTGAGCCGGTAATAGCCCATATATTTGGTGATGTCCGGATTATCATCGGTGCTGCCGATAACGTACCAGGGCTTCACTTCCACCAGCCAGTTGCCGTTTTGCGCCATCAGGCGGGTATACAGGCGATTCCAGCTGCGGGAGGTGGGATCGGAGCGGCCGTTGGAGTCGTGGTTATAGCCTATCTCAATATCGCGCAGCGTCCAGCCGGCAAGCCGATAATCCGTCGCAAAGCCGAGGAACAGCTGCGGCTCATAGTTCGTTTCGCGAAACGGCGCAGACTCCTTGCTGTTTGAGAGCTGCCACCAGGATTTCTGCGTATAGGAGGCACCGAGCAGCGAATGATCACCGAGGATCCCCCGCCACAGCGGGAAGGCGAGGCTGAGCTGGAATTTCACCTCATCCTTGCGGGCATTTTCGGCCCAGTCATAGCTGGATATCGCTTCCTTGTTGATATCGCTGCTCCACGTATAGAGCAAGTAGTTGCTCTCATAGGGATAGAGCAGGAACGGATTATCATGATCCTGCAGCAGGTTAGCGATAATGCTGCCGCGCACCGCGGGAGTATCGTGGACCTGATGATTAATCGGCACGTCCTGCGCCAAAACGCCGGCCGGGAGCGCAACCAGCGCCAGCAGCCAGGCCAAAGAGATACGCATTACTGTTCTCCTGAAAGAGTGATTTTTATTTCTATTTTACACCGGGCTCATTTTACCTGTTTATCGACTCCCTGCTCGGTTATCCGTTCCGAAAGTGGAAATCAATATTTTAGAGGCATAAAATCAACATCTCATTAACGAATGGATACACCCGCTATGTCTGAACTCACTTCCGAAGCCGCCCTAAAGCTGGTGGGAGAAATTTTTGTCAACCATATGCCGTTTAACCGCGCCTTAGGCCTGAAGCTGGAGCGTTACGAAAAAGAGTTCGCCCAGCTGAGCTTTAAAAACCAGCCTATGATGGTCGGCAACTGGGCGCAAAGCATTCTGCACGGCGGCGTGATTGCCTCGGCGCTGGACGTTGCCGCCGGCCTGGTGTGCGTCGGCAGTACGCTGACCCGCCATGAGACCATCAACGAAGAAGAGTTGCGCCAGCGCCTGTCGCGTATGGGCACCATCGATCTGCGCGTCGACTACCTGCGGCCGGGCCGCGGAGAGCACTTTACCGCCACCAGCAGTCTGCTGCGCGCCGGGAATAAAGTGGCGGTCGCCCGCGTAGAATTACATAACGAAGATCAGGTTTATATCGCCAGCGCCACGGCGACGTATATGGTGGGTTGATCGGCGTAAATCGAGTAACATCGCTGTTTTGGCGTAACGGATTTTACCGATGGATGCAAAACAAACGCGGCTTGGCGTTATTCTGGCTCTTGCCGCCTATTTTATCTGGGGTATTGCACCCGCATATTTCAAGCTTATCTACTACGTTCCCGCAGATGAAATTCTGACTCACCGCGTGATCTGGTCCTTCTTCTTTATGCTGGCGCTTATTAGCTTTAGCCGCCAGTGGCCGCAGGTTAAAAAGCTGCTGCAGACGCCAAAAAAGGTGCTCCTGCTGGCGCTGTCGGCGGTGCTGATTGGCGGCAACTGGCTGCTCTTTATCTGGTCGGTGAATAACCACCATATGCTGGAAGCCAGCCTGGGCTACTTTATTAACCCGCTGGTCAATATCGTGCTGGGGATGCTTTTCCTCGGCGAGCGTTTTCGCCGCATGCAGTGGCTAGCGGTATTGCTGGCGCTCTGCGGGGTGCTGGTGCAGCTATGGACCTTTGGTTCGCTGCCGATAATTGGCCTCGGACTGGCGTTTAGCTTTGCCTTCTACGGGCTGCTGCGCAAGAAGATTGCCGTCGATGCCCAAACCGGGATGCTGTTTGAAACCCTGTGGCTGTTGCCGGTTGCCGCCCTTTACCTGTTCGGTATTGCCGATAGCCCCACCAGCCATATGGGCCAAAACCCGTGGTCGCTGAACCTGCTGCTGATGGCTGCCGGCGTCGTTACCACCATCCCGCTGCTGTGCTTTACCGGCGCGGCCACCCGCCTGCGCCTCTCCACGCTGGGCTTTTTCCAGTACATTGGCCCAACGCTGATGTTCCTGCTGGCGGTGCTGTTTTACGGGGAAGTTCCGGGGGCAGATAAGATGGTCACCTTCGCCTTTATCTGGGTCGCGCTGGCGGTGTTTATCGTCGACGCGCTGTACACCCAGCGCCGGCTGCGTCGGGCTTAGCGCCGTCGCGTCCGCATCACGCGCCGGCCTCTCATCCGCAGAGGCCGGCGCGTTATTTTTACTGCTCGGTGAGCTCCAGCTCGGCAATCAGGGGTAAATGATCGCTGGCGGATGACCAGGCAAAGGCCGGCGAGTTATGCGGCACCTCGATTTTTTTCACATTCCATTTTTGCCCCTTGAAGGTAAAAATATGGTCAATATCTATTGCCGGGTTAACCGCGGGCCAGGTGCGGTAATCCGTCCCCTGCTTCACGACGGGGTTAAAGAAATAACCCACCTCTTTTAACGGCTGCTCATCGTGCGTGGAGTTAAAATCACCCGCGAGGATTTTGATCGATGAGGCGATATCTTTAAAGTCAGATGGGGCATCGCCGATGCTCACGTCCAGAAGATGGCGAACCTGTTCCACGCGCATCGTCGGATCCTTCTGCCAGTCGAGATGGGTCACCATCACCAGCACCGGGCAGTCAAAGCCGGGAACGGCGATTTGCGCCAGCAGCGCGATTCGCTGCTCGGCATCCCCGACGGCAGCTTAATCACCTGGGTGTGGTCAATTTTATATTTGGACAGAATACCGAGGCCATATTCTCCGCCGTCGAAATCCAGCGCTTTGCCGAAGGCATAGTGGTAGCCGTTGGCGTCCGCGATAGTTTTTAGCTGATCGATCTTTTGGCTTCTGGCGGTTTTATTATCGACTTCCGGAACCGCAATAATATCGGCGCCAATGTTCTTAATCGCTAAATTGAGTGAGGTAAAATCCGCCACGTTATCGGAAGCTTCATTCTTGCCGATGTTATAGGTCGCAATCTTCAGCTGAGGATACTTCTCGGCGTAGACTTTATCCGCAACGCCGCCTTTTTGAACCGCAAGAATTTCATTACCAGCAAGTTTTTCAACAGCTTGTGCATTAACGGAGAGGCAGGAAAAGGCCAGAAAGGGGAGTGTAAAGATACTTTTCATTATAAAATTTCACCTTTTTTTATCGGGAATATTGCGATGGTAACAATTATCCCTCAGCCGTTATGTGACTTATGGACCAAACTTCTGATGCGTAGAGAATTAAGTCACTCGCGATAATCAAAGCCTGTTTCCATTCTCCAGCGCGGCGGCAGACATAAAAGCGAAAAAAAAACCGGCCACCTTATAAGGCAGCCGGTTTTGATATAATTTATTGTTTTAAAGCCAGTTTTTACGCTTAAAGTAGAGGTATGGCGCCAGGCCGGCCAGCATCATAAAGACGATCGCCCCCGGATAACCAAAGCTCCAGTGCAGCTCAGGCATAAACTCAAAGTTCATCCCATAGCTTGATGCCACCAGGGTTGGCGGCAGGAAGACCACGGAGACCACCGAGAAGATCTTGATGATGCGGTTCTGCTCGATGTTGATAAAGCCCATCGCCGCCTGCATCAGGAAGTTCACCTTCTGGAACAGCGATTCGTTATGCGGCAGCAGCGATTCAATATCTCGCAGGATCTCACGCGCCTGCTCCAGCTGGCCCGCCGGCAAGCGCGCCTTACGCACGAGGAAGTTCAGCGCCCGCTGGGTATCCATCAGGCACAGGCGCACCTTCCAGCCGATATCTTCCTGTTCCGCCAGGGTAGAGAGCGCGTCATCGTACTCGTCGCCCTGGCGACCTTCCATAATCACCCGGCTCAGCTTTTCCAAGTCGCTGTAGATATTTTCAATTTCATCCGCCAGCTGTTCGATTTTTGTTTCGAACAGATCGAGCAGCAGCTCGTAGGCGTTACCATCAACCATTGACTGGTTGCGCACGCGCATGCGGTAGAGACGGAATGCGGGTAGCTCACGCTCGCGCAGGGTAAAAAGGCGCCCTTCGCGGATGGTAAACGCCACCGTGGAGTTGCCGGCGTGATCCTCTGCATCTTCAAAGAAGAAAAATGAGTGAATGTGTAAACCGTCTTCATCTTCGAAGAAACGCGCCGATGCTTCGATATCTTCCAGCTCCGGACGGGTTGCCAGGTTCTGACCCAGTTCCGTCTGCACGCGGCTACGTTCTTCATCGTCAGGCTCGACCAGATCGACCCACACCGAGCTGGCAAGGTGCTTGATCTCGTCGGCTTCCAGGCGCGTCAGACGATTATTTTCCAGTTGAAATGCGCTCAGCATGACCGGGACTCCCAATGCAAAAAAATTATCGGACAGTTCGGTGGGCACACAGAAACAAAAGGGGTTTCAGACCATTAAGCCTGACTCAGAGCGACGGGTATGACGGGTCGCTGACAACCGCTAAGGCTATCAGCATAAGAGGATAGCCTTAGGAGTTGTTCCTGATGGACAGGAAGTTGAGCCAGCATCTACTGGGTGTGTCCAAGGCGAATGTCCTCTTAGCGTAATCGTGCGCGCATGTTACGCCAGCGCAAAAACGGCGTCAACACGCAACGGAACGCTAAAGAGCAAATCCTGCCCTTTAGCATATAAGGCTAGCAGATTATTACAAAAAAACGATACTTTTCTTACTGTTACACTGTTTCCAGCCGCGCGTAGGCCGCCACCAGCCATTTGATGCCCTGCCCCTGGAAAGCCACCTGCAGACGGCTATGCTCGCCGCTGCCTTCCAGATTGACGATGGTGCCTTCACCGAATTTCGGATGGCGCACGCGCTGACCCAATTTGTAGCCGGTATCGTTTTCCGCCATCGGCGTGCCCATGCGCTGATGGCTCACCGGACGACTCACCGTGGCGCGCAGGCGCACCTCTTCCACGCACGCCTCCGGCAGCTCGCCGATAAAACGCGACGGACGATGGTAAACCTCTTTGCCGTACAGACGACGGGTTTCGGCATAGGTCAGCGTGAGCTTCTGCATCGCACGGGTTACGCCCACGTAGGCGAGGCGGCGCTCCTCCTCCAGGCGTCCGCCCTCGTCGAGCGCCATCTGGCTCGGGAACATCCCTTCCTCCACGCCGACGATAAACACCTGCGGGAATTCCAGACCTTTCGCCGAGTGCAGGGTCATCAGCTGGACCGCATCCTGCCAGGTATCCGCCTGCCCTTCGCCCGCCTCCAGCGCGGCATGAGAAAGGAACGCCTGTAGCGGCATTAAATCCTCATCTTCATCGTTGTAGCTGAACTGGCGCGTTGCCGTCACCAGCTCTTCTAAGTTCTCGATCCGCGTCTGGCCTTTTTCGCCCTTCTCCTGCTCGTACATCATGCGCAGGCCGGAATCTTTAATCACCCGGTCGGTCTGGACATGCAGCGGCATATCCGCCGTCTCCTGCGCCAGGGCGTCAATCAGCTCCATAAAGCGCTGCAGGGCGCTGGCGGCACGGCCCGCGAGGGCTTTATCTTTCAGCAGCTCGCGGCACGCCTGCCATAGCGTCAGCTGGCGGTCGCGCGACGTTTGACGCACCACGTCCAGGGTGCGATCGCCGATGCCGCGGGTCGGCGTATTGACCACGCGCTCAAACGCCGCATCATCGTTGCGATTGGCAATCAGGCGCAGGTAGGAGAGCGCATCTTTGATCTCCTGGCGTTCGAAGAAGCGCATGCCGCCGTAAATACGGTACGGCATGCTGGCCTGCAGCAGCGCCTCTTCCATCACGCGCGACTGGGCGTTGCTGCGGTAGAGGATGGCGCACTGCTCCAGCGCTCCGCCGTTTTCCTGCCAGGTTTTAATCCGGTTAACCACGAAACGCGCTTCGTCGAGATCGTTAAAAGCGCAGTACAGGGAGATCGGCTCGCCGTCGGCGCCGTCGGTCCACAGCTTCTTGCCCAGACGTCCGCTGTTATTTTCAATCAGGGCGTTGGCGGCGCTGAGGATATTGTTGGTTGAGCGGTAGTTCTGCTCCAGGCGAATGGTCTCAGCGCCAGGGAAATCGGTCAGGAAGCGCTGGATATTCTCAACCTGCGCGCCGCGCCAGCCGTAGATCGACTGGTCGTCATCACCGACGATCATCACCTTGCCGCTATCGCCCGCCAGCAGACGGATCCAGGCATACTGAATATTGTTGGTATCCTGGAATTCGTCGACGAGGATATTGGTAAAGCGTTCGCGGTAGTGCTGAAGAATATGCGGCTTGTTGAGCCACAGCTCGTGCGCGCGCAGCAGCAGCTCGGCAAAATCCACCAGCCCTGCGCGATCGCAGGCTTCCTGATAGGCCTGATACACCTTCTGCCAGGTCTGCTCCACCGGATTGCCGTAGCTCTGGATATGGTGCGGGCGCAGCCCCTCATCTTTTTGGCTGTTGATGTACCACATCGCCTGGCGCGGCGGCCACTGCTTCTCGTCGAGGTTCATCGCTTTGATCAGCCGCTTCAGCAGGCGCAGCTGATCTTCGCTATCGAGGATCTGGAAATCCTGCGGCAGCCCGGCATCAAGATGGTGGGCACGCAGCAGACGGTGCGCCAGGCCGTGGAAGGTGCCTACCCACATGCCGCCCTGGGTCGTGCCCATCAGCTGGCCAATACGATGGCGCATTTCCGCCGCCGCTTTGTTGGTAAAGGTCACCGCCATAATGGAGTAGGGCGAACAGTTTTCTACGCTGATAAGCCAGGCAATGCGATGCACCAGTACGCGGGTCTTACCGCTGCCCGCTCCAGCCAGAACCAGCATATTGGTGCGCGAGGCCGCGACGGCTTCACGCTGTTTATCATTAAGGCTGTCGAGCAGGTAAGAAACGTCCATTGGCACCGCCGGAAATGAGCCGCCCGCCAGCGCTTAGCCTGACGGGCATACTGTTAATATATACAGAACTAATGGTGATTATATCAGCGAGGTCAGAGATGCCAACCGCGAAATTTCAATGTGCGGCAGCAGCCGGCTGTCGGTGGTGTGCATCAGGTCGGCGTCCTGCGGCTTAATCCAGCAGGCCTGCATGCCGCAGCGGATAGCGCCCGCTACGTCGGTTGTCAGGTCATCGCCGACGTGGAGTATCTGCCCCAGCGGCAGCGCCAGACGCTCCGCCGCCAGATGATACATATCGGCAAACGGCTTAGAACGTCCGTCAGGCCCGGCGCGCAGCACAAAGCGGAAATAGTCGCTCAGGCCGAACAGTTCCGGCTGCGCATTGCCGTTAGTCACCGCCACCAGCGGCCACTTCTCCGCCAGCGCGGCCAGGGTATCGTGGGTTTCCTGCGGTACGTCAATCAGGCTGCGCCAGTGGGCAAAGTTCGCCATCGCCGCATCGGCACCGGATTCGGCCTGCGCGGCAGAGAGTCCAGCGTTCATCATCCCCAGCACCAGAGCACGCCGTCGCCATTCGGTCACGTCGTGGTAAATATCCGGCTCGATCTCCAGCAGCGTCTGGCGCAGCTGCTGCAGGTGATGGGCGTCGAACTGGCTCAGCGAAGGATGGTAGCTGCGCACGAAGGCCAGCGACTCGTGCAGCGTCCGGTCGATGACCGGGCGGTTGTCGTAAAGGGTATCGTCCAGGTCAAACGTCAGTGCTGAAATCTGGCCCAGAGGTCGGTAAAAACGCATTATTTCCCCCGTTTGGCGCGCGGATGCGCCGCATCGTACACCGAGGCAAGGTGTTGAAAGTCAAGATGGGTATAGATTTGAGTAGTGGAGAGATTGGCATGACCCAGCAGCTCCTGCACGCCGCGCAGATCGCCGCTCGATTCCAGCATATGCGTGGCAAAGGAGTGGCGCAGCTTGTGCGGATGAACGTGGCTGTTCAGCCCCTGCTTAATTCCCCACTCGGCAAAACGTTTTTGAACATTGCGCGCGGAGATGCGTTTGCCGAGCTTCGACAAAAACAGCGCGTCGTCATCGGTGCCGAACAGGCCGCGTAGATCCAGCCAGTGCTCAATCCACGCCACCGCGCTGCGGCCAATCGGCAGGCGGCGTTCTTTGCTACCTTTCCCCATCACCCACACCTCTCCCGATTCCAGGTCGAGATGCTTAATGTCGAGGTTCACCAGCTCAGAAAGACGCAGGCCCGCGCCGTACATCACTTCCAGCATCGCCCGGTCGCGTACCGCCAGCGGATCGTTCAGATCGATATCCAGCAGCCGGTTAACGTCATCCACGTCGATATTTTTCGGTAAATGACGCGGTATTTTAGGCGCCGAAATTCCCTTTGCCGGGTTGGCGGTAAGCTCGCCCTGCGCCACCAGCCAGTCAAAGAAGCTGCGTAACGCGGAGAGGCGCAGCGCCAGGCTTGCCGGACCCAGTCCCTGTTTTCGACTCCGCACCGCCAGACCGCGCACCTGAGCCGCATCGCACTGCTGCCAGCTTTTCAAGCCGGCGTTTTCAGCCAGCGCCACCAGCGCATCAAGCTGGCGTCGGTAGTTAAGCAGCGTAATCGGGCTAAGCTGACGCTCCACGCCAAGATAGCGCAGGAAGCGGGCAACGGCGGTAAACAGAGGAGAGTCGGTCATGCGCGTTCAACCCAGCGCTCCAGCAGGCCTGGCAGCATCAGGGCAATTTCCTGAAGCAGCTGTGTGCCCTGTCCCTGCTGATAGTGCTGCGCATCGCGGCTGCTGAACAGCATAACGCCGGGGGCATCATCGCCGCCCAGCAGCGACATCGCCACCGAGCCGATGGCTTTCGCCTCCGGCAGCACCACCAGCAGCTCCGGTCCGTTCAGCGGGCCGAGGTAGTGGCGCTCCTGCCTGAGACGCTGAATGCGCACGGGCTCAAAGGCCTGTCGGGTCAACGCAAGATGGGTGAATTTTGAGGGCGCGCCGAGCCGCCAGCTGTCGGGGAACAGACGCACCGTCGCGCCGGCCAGGCCCAGCTCGCGGGCCCAGCGATGAAAGCGATTGAGCATCTCATCGAGGCTTTCTGCCGCCGCCAGCCGCGTCTGCAGATGGAGGAGCCGCTGAAACAGGCTTTCGTTGGCCGTCGCCTGCTCCATCAGCAGCGACATGTTCTCTTCCAGCACGTTGATATGATTACGTGCGCGAGCCATGTGCCACTCGACCAGCGAAACGGTCCCCCGAACCGGATGAGGAACCTGCATGTGCTCCACAAGAGCGGCATTACGAATAAAGAATTCAGGATGTTGCAACAGATAGTCCACCACCGCGCGGTCATCCAGCGCGCCGATCGTATCCTGCTGTTCTTCCCCGAGTTGTTTCATAAATGAATAAATCCGTCGTAGACGTGTGCCGCCGGGCCAGTCATAAACAACGGTTGACCCGGGCCTTTCCAGGCGATATCAAGACGCCCGCCTGGTAATTCCACGCGTACTTCCTCGGCCAGCAGCCCCTGTTGGATACCGACCGCGACCGCCGCGCAGGCGCCGCTGCCGCAGGCCTGGGTCTCGCCCGCGCCGCGTTCAAAGACGCGCAGGCGAATACGATGACGCTCGACTATCTGCATAAAACCGATGTTCGCGCGTTCCGGGAAGCGTTCGTGGCTTTCCATCACCGGGCCAAGCGTTTCCACCGCCGCGGTTTCCACATCATCGACCTGGATGACGCAGTGCGGGTTCCCCATTGAGACCACGCCGCACAATACTGTCTGCTCAGCGACGCGCATAATATAGGTCTTTTCCGCTTTGTTTGCGCGGAACGGGACCTGGGACGGCTCAAAGTTCGGCTCGCCCATATTCACGCGCACCAGATCGTCTTCCGTTACGCTTAATACCATACGACCGTTCGCCGTACTGACGCGAATATCACGTTTATTGGTCAGGCCTTTCAGACGAACAAACCGCGCAAAGCAACGCGCGCCGTTGCCACACTGCGACACTTCGCTGCCGTCAGCGTTAAAGATGCGGTAATGAAAATCCAGATCCGGATCGTAGGGCGGCTCGACAACCAGCAGCTGATCGAAGCCCACGCCAAGATGCCTGTCTGCCAACCGGCGAATCAGCTCCGGAGAGAAAAAAACATTCTGTGTTACCGCGTCAACGACCATAAAGTCGTTACCCAGGCCATGCATTTTAGAAAACTGCATCATCTGTACTCTAACTAATTTGCGTTTCAGGAGGACGGCAGGCCGTTCGTCCCGGGGAGTATCGTCAGTAGTCTACCTGGGTCGGGCCACCGCTATCGCCGCGATCGTTACGATCCGGCGTCGCGCTCTGGATACCGCTATCGACCGGTTTGGTCGGCGGCGGCGCCGTTTTATCCGCCGGTGGGAAATAGAGCGGCCCCTTCAGACCACAGCCGGTGAGGCTGAAGATCGCCAGCAGAACGGCAAGCGTAGGAAAAACGTTTTTCATTGATAGTTGCCCGTGAGTCATTCTTTCTGCTTTCTATCATCGCAGGAGAAGACGTAAAAGCAAGCGTTTAGCATCCGACTGCGCGCGCTTTTGTTTCGCGCTATACTGCCGCCATCTTCAAAAAAGCAGGGTAGAACCATGAATGACAGTGAATTCCATCGCCTGGCTGACAGCCTGTGGATGACTATCGAAGAGCGCCTGGACGAGTGGGACGGCGATAGCGATATCGATTGTGAAATTAACGGCGGCGTGCTGACCATTAGCTTTGAAAACGGCAGCAAAATCATTATTAACCGTCAGGAACCGCTGCATCAGGTCTGGCTGGCAACCAAGCAGGGCGGCTACCATTTTGACCTCAAAGGCGACGAGTGGATCTGCGATCGCAGCGGCGAAACCTTCTGGGATCTGCTGGAGCAGGCGGCAACGCATCAGGCAGGCGAAGCGGTGAGCTTCCGTTAAAGCGGGCTAGCCGGCTGCGCTCATCGGTATCCCCGGTACGCTTCGCGCAGCCGGGGAGTACTTCGCGATATCAGGACGCGATATCAGGAGTAGTGCTGCTGGAGCATCGGTGACGCCGCGGCATCCTGATTGACCGGTGCCGTCGCGGCACCGATGGCCTGGCTACGGAAGGGAATAACCTGAAGCCGGCCGTCAACGTCAACGATCTGATAGAACTGCGGCAGGTTGAAGTTGATAAAGCTGGAGCCGTAGGTGAACCGGTCGTGCGATGAGGAGTAGAAGCGGCTAACGTCGCGCACCAGCTCCTCTTTACTGCCTTCACAGTGATGGTAAACCTCGGCGCGGTTGCTCTCGTCGAGAATATAGATATTAAATCCGCTGTCGTTATCCGCCTCTTCAAAGAAGAACTGAATAAT
The DNA here is from genome assembly GCF_902705905.1 of Klebsiella sp. 18074. Lineage (NCBI taxonomy): Bacteria > Pseudomonadati > Pseudomonadota > Gammaproteobacteria > Enterobacterales > Enterobacteriaceae > Klebsiella > Klebsiella sp. 18074. The sequence continues at coordinate 41,390 of NZ_CACSIS010000028.1, forward strand.
CCCTTCGCTGGCAAAACCATCCACCACCTGCGGCAGCCTGACGTGGTTGGTTTCTACCTGAACCGACAGGCCGTGCAGCTTGTTGTGCGAGATGGCACCATAGAATTCAATGGCATTTTCCAGCTTCTGCACCGAGACGTTAAGACGTTCGAAGAACAGGCCCCACGTCTGCCCTGAGACACGCAGCGCCTTGAAGCGGCCGGTGTCCTGACGGGTGCTGGAGAGGCGTAGCTCAATGCACTCGGAGACCAGCTGCTGCACGCGAGTGCGGATGAGTCCGCGCAGATGCTGGCTGTAGCAGAACACTTCAACGCTATCCGGCGGCGCCGCGTCCTGGTGCATTTTGCCCAGAATGGTCTTCAGCGCTTCGATCATCGCCTGCTCGCCGTTGAAGTGCAGGGTTCGCACTTCGTTCCACGAGTTGCGATACAGCAGGTCTACGCTGCCTATCAGGCACTTCTGCTCTTCGCCAAAGCTAAATACGTCCAGCTTGCGGAAGTCAAAATGCACCACCTGATTGCGGAACGCGGCGGTCGGATCGTATTCAAGGTTAACGATAATCGCCAGATGGCGGATTTCGCAGGGGCTATACAGCGCTTTCGGCGTAGGCGAAGGTAGACGCAGCGGGAAGTGGTGAGAAACATCGGCCACCATCTCCTGCAGCTTCGCCAGGTCGACAATGCCGTTGCCCTTAATAAACAGGCGGGTGCGCGACGTCAGCAGGCCGTTAAACCACGCCCATGCCACCAGCTTGTTCAGATAGCGGTTATATTCCAGCGGCTGATGGCTAACGATCGATTCCATATCCGGCGCGCGGTTATAGACGTACCATCCAGTGCGGTTAGCGCGGCCCGGCGGCACGTGGATAAAGGTCAGATTCGGTTCGGAAAGATCCGGCGATATCTGCGGGTTCACCAGGGTCACTTTCCCCGGCAGCGCTTCAAACGCCGCGTACAGCTTGCGGGTCAGGACGCCAATATCCTGCGGACTGGCGGAAACGCTGAGGTTGTTGCGACGCGCAAAACGAATCAGGTTGCGGTAGCTCTGCATCATCGCATCAAGCAGTTCGTTGTGCGCTTTGCGTACTTCGTCGATCTTCCAGTTGGCCCGGTTGTCCAGCATCGCCAGACGCTTTTCATCCCAGCCCCACTCTTTCACCAGGTGGCTCACCACCTCGCGACGCCAGCCCACGCAGGCGCGCTCGCGGCTCAGCTTTTCGCACACTTTCAGGTAGAAACAGCGGCGTACCAGGTCGAGGCGCGTCTCGTCCTCGATGGCCTGCAGGTAGATCGTGACGCGTTCCAGCATCATGCAGTAGGGATCGAGACCGAAGGAAACGATCTCGCCGTCGTGCAGGCGCTGTTTAATATCTTTCGCCAGCAGGCGGTTATTGGGGTATTCCCAGGAATAGGCTTCCAGCAGCAGCGTTTTCAGCACCGCTTTATAAGGCGAATCAATGCTTTTATACAGCTGCCACAGGCTGGCGCCGAAGTACTCTTCCGCCGACAGCGAGCTCAGGCCGCCGAGATCCAGCCATTCGTTCGGCGTCAGCACGCCCTGCGCGTAGAGGCTCATGACGTAATCGTCATAGTGCTCTTCTTCGTCGCACGGCACCATGTTCCACAGAATACGCTTGCCGGCAAGGCGCACGGCGGTGCGGTAGAATTCGTCCAGCAGCAGGATATGCTGCGTAGAGCCGCAGTCTTCGCCGCCCAGACTGCCGCTTTCGTTATGGCGGAAGCGGTTCTCATCGATCAGGAAGAAGCTGACTTCCACGCCAAGCGACGCCGCCCAGCTCTCCAGCAGGCTGCATTTACGCTGCAGCAGCTGGCGCTCGTCGGTGTCGAGCCAGGCCTGGTGGCAAACCCATATATCAAGGTCGGAAGAGCAGCTTTGGCCGACGGATGAGGTGCTGCCCATGGAGTAAAGGCCGGTGATCGGCAGCTCGCCTTTCGGCGGCTCCTGCGTCAGCATTCCGCGGTTTAGCTCAAGCTCGTCAAGGTAGTGGCGTTGGGTTTCATCAGGCGTGTAAAGGCAAATGCCTCGGGGAACGTTACCGTCAAGGTAACCCGGCATCAACGGGTGATGATAATGTAGTAATGTCGGCAGTAGACTGTAAACCTGCTGAAAAGCGGGTCCCATGGCAGCAAGCGCGCGATCTACGCGCAGTTGGTTGATGGCATCCAGTCTCTGTTTCAGTGTCTCAATATAGAGGTACAAGACATATCGCCTGATGTTCAAAAACCCGACGTACCATAGCCAGTACCGGGTTTCAGTATTTCAACAAAAACCGTCACCATTCGTCGTCGGTGTGGTTGTGATGAACTGCTGACGGACAAATGGTTTAAAACGTGATCAATCTAACACCTTGCTGATTGACCGTAAAGAAAGATGCGCTACATACAAGTGTAGCACCGTTTACTGCGTGTAAATTCCTCTCTACGGTTCGGCAACCGGTATGCGCATAAAAGGCCAATAAAGAGATGACCGAGGCCCTGACCCACAAAACTAACATCCATAAGACAACAATGTTAGGATGGTTTGTGGTCGACAATGACGGTAACAAGCATGTTAGACAAAGTTTTGAAAATTGCCACAAGGCAAAGCCCACTTGCGCTATGGCAGGCGCATTATGTGAAAGAGCGCCTTGAGTCCTGCCATCCGCAGCTCAAGGTTGAACTGGTGCCAATGGTCACTCGCGGCGATGTGCTCCTTGATACACCCCTCGCAAAAGTGGGTGGCAAGGGCCTGTTTGTCAAAGAGTTAGAGCTTGCCATTATGGAGGGGCGCGCCGATATCGCCGTCCATTCTATGAAGGATGTTCCCGTCGAGTTTCCCGAGGGCCTCGGGCTGGTAACGATTTGTGAGAGAGAAGATCCGCGCGACGCTTTTGTCTCAAATCACTATGCCTCTATTGACGCGCTGCCTCAGGGCAGCATCGTTGGCACGTCAAGTTTACGCCGCCAGTGTCAGCTGGCCGCACGGCGCCCGGATCTGCAGATTCGTTCCCTGCGCGGTAACGTCGGTACCCGTTTGGGCAAACTGGATAGCGGTGAGTATGATGCGATTATTCTCGCCGCGGCGGGGCTGCTACGCCTCGGGCTCGAAGCGCGAATTCGCCAGCCGTTAAGCCCAGAACAATCTCTTCCCGCCGTCGGGCAGGGCGCAGTCGGCATTGAGTGCCGCCTTGACGACGAGTGGACGCAGGCGCTGCTGGCGCCGCTGAACCATACGCCAACGGCGATACGGGTTCGCGCCGAGCGGGCGATGAACACCCGCCTTGAGGGCGGCTGTCAGGTGCCGATCGGCAGCTACGCCGAGCTTATTGACGGCGAGCTGTGGCTACGCGCGCTGGTCGGCGCGCCGGACGGTTCACAGCTGGTTCACGGCGAACGCCGCGGGCGCCCTGAAGATGCCGAGCGCCTTGGCGTCTCTCTGGCGGAAGAGCTGCTGGATAACGGTGCCCGGGAGATCCTGACCGCAGTTTATGCCGGAGAAGCGCCACGATGAGTATCCTGGTCACCCGTCCGCTGCCGCAGGGCGAAGAGCTGGTCAGCCGCCTGCGCGGGCTGGGACGCGTGGCCTGGAGCTTTCCACTGATTGAATTTACGCCCGGCCGCGAGCTGCACACGCTCGGCGACCGGCTGGCGGCCCTCTCCGCGGGCGATCTATTGTTCGCCCTCTCTCAGCACGCCGTGGAGTTTGCCCACGCTCGCCTGCAGCAGCAGGCCCTGCGCTGGCCGCTGGCTCCCGGCTATTTTGCCATTGGCCGCACCACGGCGCTGACCCTGCATAAGGTCAGCAGCCAGAATATTCGCTACCCATTAGATCGGGAAATCAGCGAAGTCTTGCTACAATTACCTGAATTACAAAACATTGCTGGTAAGAAGGCCCTCCTGCTTCGCGGCAACGGCGGCCGGGAATTACTCGGCGAAACGCTCCGCGAGCGCGGCGCTGATGTCACTTTTTGTGAGTGCTATCAACGCTGTGCAAAGCATTATGATGGTGCAGAAGAAGCAATGCGCTGGCAGTCTCGCGGCGTCTCGACGCTGGTCATCACCAGCGGTGAGATGCTGCAACAGCTTTGGACGCTGATCCCGCAATGGTATCGAGAACGGTGGCTCCTCCGCTGTCGCATTTTAGTTGTCAGCGAGCGCCTGGCCCAGCAGGCACGGGAATTGGGCTGGCAGGATATCCAGGTAGCCGAAAGCGCCGACAACGATACGCTGCTACGCGCATTACAATAACTCTCAACATTGGAAGCCATAATGACGGAACAACAAAATCAATCCGCCGTGGTTGAAGAGACCAGGGAGGCCGTGGAAAAGACGCCACAGCCAGAGAAAACCGGGAAGGAAAAGGGCGGGAATAAAACCAGTCTTGTTTTGAGCGCGGTCGCTATCGCTATTGCCCTCGCCGCCGGCGTGGGTCTGTACAGCGTGCACAATCAGCAGCTATCCCGACAGAACGCGGCCAGCTCAGCGTTAGCCGCGCAGATTGCGGCCCTGCAGAAATCGCAGGAAGGCCAAAAAACCGAACTCGAAGGCATCATCAGGCAGCAGGCTGACCAGCTGACCGCAGCCAAAAGTCAGCAGGATGCGCTGGCGAAGCAGCTGGAAGAAGTGCAGCAGAAAGTAGCCGTTATCTCCGGCAGCGACGCCAAAACCTGGCTGCTGGCGCAGGCTGATTTCCTGGTAAAAGTTGCCGGACGCAAGCTGTGGAGCGATCAGGACGTCACCACCGCCGCCGCGCTGCTCAAAAGCGCCGATGCCAGCCTCGCCGATATGAACGACCCCAGCCTGATTGGCGCCCGTCGCGCCATTACCGACGATATCGCCTCGCTCTCGGCGGTAAGCCAGGTCGACTACGACGGCATCATTCTCAAAGTGAATCAGCTCGCTAATCAGATAGACAATCTGCGTCTGGCGGATAATAACGACGACGACTCGCCGATGGATTCCGACAGCGAAGAGCTGTCCAGCTCAATCGGCGAGTGGCGCATTAACCTGCAGAAGAGCTGGCAGAGCTTTATGGACAGCTTTATCACCATCCGCCGCCGCGATGAAACGGCAGTGCCGCTGCTGGCGCCGAACCAGGACGTCTACCTGCGCGAGAATATTCGCTCCCGCCTGCTGGTCGCCGCGCAGGCGGTTCCGCGCCACCAGGAAGAGACCTACAAGCAGGCCCTGGAAAACGTATCGACCTGGGTTCGCGCCTATTACGATACTGACGATGCCACCACCAAAGCCTTCCTTGAGGAAGTCGATAAGCTGAGCCAGCAGAGCATCACCATGAGCGTACCAGAAAATCTGCAGAGTCAGGCAATACTCGAGAAGCTGATGCAGACGCGAGTACGTAACCTGATGGCACAACCCGCCGTCGCGCAGAGCGGTGCTCCGGCTCCTGCCGCGACGCCAGCCGTGCCGGCACCAGCCCCTGCGCCACAAGGAGAGTAACGCATGTTGAAAATTCTCTTACTCTTCGCACTGCTGATCGCCGGGATCGTTATCGGTCCGATCATTTCCGGCCATCAGGGCTACGTGCTGATCCAAACCGATAACTACAACATTGAAACCAGCGTCACCGGCCTGGCGATCGTACTGATCCTCACAATGGTGGTGCTGTTTGCCATTGAATGGCTGCTGCGGCGTATTTTTCGCACCAGCGCCCATACCCGCGGCTGGTTCGTAGGACGTAAACGCCGCCGCGCGCGCAAGCAAACCGAGCAGGCGCTGCTAAAACTGGCGGAAGGCGACTACCAGCAGGTTGAAAAGCTGATGGCCAAAAATGCCGATCACGCCGAGCAGCCGGTGGTTAACTATCTTCTGGCGGCAGAAGCGGCCCAGCAGCGCGGCGATGAAGCCCGCGCCAATCAGCATCTTGAGCGCGCAACGGAGCTCGCCGGGGACGATCTGATCCCGGTAGAGATTGCCCGCGTGCGCCTGCAGCTGGCGCGCAATGAAAATCATGCGGCGCGCCACGGTATTGATAAGCTGCTGGAAATCACTCCCCGACATCCTGAAGTCCTGCGTCTCGCGGAACAGGCCTACACCCGCACCGGCGCCTGGCACTCGCTGCTGGACATCATCCCGTCGATGGCCAAAGCCAACGTCAGCGATGAAGAGCATCGCGCCGCGCTGGAGCAGCAGGCGTGGATTGGTTTAATGGATAAGACGCTGGCCGATCGGGGCAGCGAAGGCCTGCGCGAATGGTGGAAAAACCAAAGCCGCAAAACGCGTGGCCAGGTCGCGCTGCAGGTGGCGATGGCCAATCTGCTCATCGAGAGCGATGACCACGATACCGCGCAGCAGATTATTATCGACGGTCTGAAAAAGCAGTATGACGATCGCCTGGTGATGCTTATCCCGCGCCTGAAGACCAACAATCCGGAACAGCTGGAAAAGGTGCTGCGCCAGCAGATCAAAGCCGTCGGCGATCGTCCGCTGCTGTGGAGTACGCTGGGGCAATCGCTGATGCGTCATGGCGAATGGCAGGAAGCCAGTATCGCGTTCCGCGCCGCGCTGAAGCAGCGCCCGGACGCGTTTGACTACGCCTGGCTGGCGGATACGCTCGACCGGCTGCACCAGCCGGAAGAGGCCGCCACGCTGCGCCGCGATGGCCTGCTGCTAACCCTGCAGAACAATACGCCGCAGTAGCCGTCCCTGCCGCTGTCGCCTCATCAGGGGCGACAGTGCTTTCTCTGTGCGCCGTCTTCTCCGTTTATCCCCTGCCCTTTTCTTACCAGCCCCTGAAAGAAAAAAACGCCCGCACTGATAATCAGGGCGGGCGTTAAAACAGGTCTGTTTGACAACAAATTGGGTGCTTCACTCAACGTCGTGTCCATGGTGTTTGATGAGACCAGATAATGGCGACATCTGTCAGTGGACGATAAGCACCGTAAACGGCTCTGCGTCATTCCTGAGTTTATGAGGCACTAAAGGCGAACATAAGAGATGGAATGAGCATCTACCCGTTTATTATCGCACAGGTTCTGTGGAGATGACATCTCCCCTGATGGTGAATTGGGAGTTTTCTGGACAAAGAATGGCGGTAGAGGCAGGGAGGTTTTATTTTTTAAATCAGAAAGATACGAGGGTTTTTTGCGATATCAGAAAACAAAAAACCCCGCCGAAGCGGGGTTCAAAATTGGTCGGCGAGAGAGGATTCGAACCTCCGACCCACTGGTCCCAAACCAGTTGCGCTACCAAGCTGCGCTACTCGCCGATATACTGCTTTTTGAATTTTTAGTTCAATTCTTTAAAGTCGTGGTGCGAGGGGGGGGACTCGAACCCCCACATCCTAAGGACACTAACACCTGAAGCTAGCGCGTCTACCAATTCCGCCACCTTCGCAATTCACAACTCTATCAAATAATGGGGTGGCTAATGGGATTCGAACCCACGACAACTGGAATCACAATCCAGGGCTCTACCAACTGAGCTATAGCCACCACTACAAATCTTTTCACGCGGCACTGTCTTAAACAGTCCACCGCAGCTCAAGCACCGGGTTAAATGGTGCGCCCGACAGGATTCGAACCTGAGACCTCTGCCTCCGGAGGGCAGCGCTCTATCCAGCTGAGCTACGGGCGCTTAGCGCCGTTGCGGGGTCGGATATTACGGACTTCCCCCCCCGCTGTCTAGTGCCTTTTTAAATAAAATTTCCGTTTGCTCACACTTTATGCGCTTTGCTGCTTATTCAGCCGCTTTATCGACATTTCCATGCCGCCCGAGGCCAAAAACCTTATAAATAAGGGTAACCAGGGCCAGAAAAAGAATTCCGACAAACAGCGACATCCGGGTATCTTCGTTAAAACCCATGCCGATCAGCACGCAAACCAGAAACGCCATCGTAATATAGTTCGCCCATGGGAAGAGCAGCGAGCGGAACGGGTGGCTGGCCATCGCCTCCCGATGCGCGCGGCGAAAACGCAGCTGGCTAATCAGGATCACAAACCACGGCACCATACCCGGCAGCACGCTCGCGCTGTAGACGTAGACGAACACCCGCTGCGGATTGGGAATAATATAGTTCAGGCAGGAGCCCATCAGCAGGATCAGGATCGACAGCGCGACGCCGACCGCCGGTACGCCGTTGCGGGAGACCTTGCCGACTGCCGCCGGCAGCTGGCGGTTTTTTGCCAGCGCGTAGAGCATGCGGCCACAGCTGTACATTCCGCTATTGCAGCCTGAAAGCGCGGCCGTCAGAACCACAAAGTTGATAATGCCCGCCGCGGCGGTGATGCCAATCTTCGCAAAGGTCAGCACGAACGGGCTGCCGCCGACGCCAATCTGATTCCACGGGAAGATAGTCACAATGACGAAAATGGCGCCTACGTAAAAAATAAGAATACGCCACAGAACTTTGCCGACCGCGCTGCGCAGGGTCACCTGCGGATTCTTCGCTTCTCCGGCGGTAATACCGATAAGCTCAACGCCCTGGTAGGAGGCAACGACAATACAGAGCGCGGTCAGGAAGCCCTTCCAGCCGCCGGCAAAGAAGCCGCCGTGTTCGGTCAGGTTGCCAAAGCCGATGGAGTGCCCGCCGTTACCAAAGCCAAAGAAAATAACCCCCAGCCCGACCACAATCATCACGATGATGGTCGTGACCTTAATCATCGCAAACCAGAACTCGATCTCACCGTACAGGCGCACCGCCGCCAGGTTCGCCAACGCCACCAGCCCAACGGCAATCAGGGCCGGTATCCACTGCACCATGTCGGGGAACCAGAACTGGACGTAAACCCCGATGGCCGTAATCTCCGATATCCCTACCGCCATCCACATAAACCAGTAGGACCAGGCGGTCAGATAACCGAAGAACGGGCTCATATAGCGGTGAGCGTAAACGGCGAACGAGCCGGTTACCGGTTCGAGGAACAGCATCTCCCCCATCGAACGCATGATAAAGAAGACAAATAAGCCCGCAATAATATACGCCAGCAGGACCGACGGGCCGGCCCACTTCAGCGTACTCGCCGATCCCATAAATAAACCGACGCCAATCGTACCGCCGAGGGCGATTAGCTCAATGTGCCTGGCCTCCAGCCCGCGCTGAAGTTCCGCTTTTTTCTCAGTCATATACCCTCTTGTGTTTGCCCTGCTCCGGTTTTACTCGTTCCCGCCGAACGGCCTCGCTATTGGCAGCACGCACCTATCCCTCCGTCATCATGATGGATGTCGGAAAGTTAGCTGATAAGCCGCCTTGATGCCCTTCTGAAGGTCCCGCGCATATACCGGTTATTTTTATAAATGTGCGAAAGGAAATAGCCCTGCCTGCACGCCGGCAAAGAGTGCCGGCGCGCATTAAGCATGCGAATGGTTAATTAATTTTGCGGAAATGGCAAATAAAGTATCAGCCAGGTGAATGTATTACACCGAATATGTGTGAAAACTCGCCTGTTTGTAGTGGAATATTAGAGCTGGCCGGTATAATGCCAACGTAAATATCGCAGCAGCCTGATCTGTCTTTTAATCCGGCTGGGCTGTGATATCAAACGATAGAACCATTCCAGCCCCATGTTCTGCCAGAACCTGGGCGCCCGGTGAACGTGGCCGGTGAATACGTCATAGGTGCCGCCCACGCCCATATAGAGCGCCTGCGGATAGACCAACCGGCAGTCGCGCATCAGGATCTCCTGGCGCGGCGAGCCCATCGCCACGGTGACAATCCTCGCCCCGCTATCGCGGACGCGCTCAAACAGCGCCTGACGCTGGTCGGCGGAGAAATAGCCGTCCTGGCTGCCGACGATGTTAACATTCCAGCGCTGGCGCAGCTGCGTACAGGTCTGGGCCAGCACCTCCGGCTTGCCGCCGATCAGAAACACCGGCGTGCCCTGGGCTCCGGCGCGCTCCATCAGGGCTTCCCATAAGTCGGCCCCCGCCACGCGCGATACCTGGGCCTGAGGATATTTTTTACGTAATGAACGCACCACGCTAATACCGTCGGCATATTTAAATTCAGCCGCTTCAATCAGCGCCCGCACCTCGGGATCGTCCTCGACTGCCAGCATCTTTTCGGCATTGATCGCCACCAGCGTACCCTGACGAATTGCGCCGTCAGCGTAGAGAAAATCCAGTGCGTGCTGCATGTCGCGCCACCCGATGAGCTGTAAACCTCTCAGCAGATACAACGGCGCGGAAGTACTCTCAGACATGTTAATCCTTATCAGACCTGAGGTTGCGAAAGCGGTTTGGTCCGCTTATGAATCAGTCCTACGCTATCCAGGAACCAGTACAGCAACTTCGCCGCCAGCAGGCAGATACCAAAGATCACGAGGAAAAACACCACGCGAGAGCCGAAAGAGTCCAGCCCTTCGCGTGCCAGCACGATCATATTGAAGATAGCGCCAAAACAGAAACTATGCAGAATGGCCGCCTTGTAGCGGTTGCTCTCCCGGTTGCCAAGCTCATACAGCCAGTCAAACCACTTAATAATCAGCCCGACCGCGACCGCCCCCAGCGGAACAAACCATACCCCGCCCATCACCACCAGCGAACCAATCAGCGTCGGGGAGATGGCCAGCCCGGAGTGATTATTCAGCACTTCCCAGGTGAAGTAGTTGGCGGTATTGAGGACCATCGACGGCCGGCCGTGCCACATCCAGCTGGGAATAAAGACGTAGAAATCCCTGATCATCGGCGCCAGCCCCTGGAACTCTATCTTATCGTAGTTCTGCAGCAGCAGCGCCAGGTTCTCCCACGGCGAGAACGTATCGCGGGTCAGGTACAGGAAGGTATAAAACGCCTCATCGCCGCTGACGTTCATCCCGTAGCGCTTCAGGGCCAGCCAGAACATACCGACGATACCCAGCACGCCGGCCGCAGCCAGCATCCACAGGCTTATCCAGCCGCGAATAATGCCGATAAACAGGAAGATGGCGAAGGCGATAATGATGTTCGCCCGCGTGCCGCCGACGATAGCGTAGGTCAGCAGACCGAAGGCGGTGGTGCTGATAAGAAAGAAAATCCACGCCTTATAGTCCTGGCGCAGGAAGTAGACCACCAGCATCGCCGGAATAAAGAAATAGAAAAAGCGCTTCAGCGCCACGCCGGACACTTCGCTGGAGAAGATCTGGCTATAGGAGTTGAGCCTGAACAGCAGGAATCCGTTGTGGGCAAAGAAAATACCGACGCACAGCAGCGCAACGGCCAGCAGAATCATCCATGCCAGATGGGTCTCCACGCGGTTCATGGTGAACAGCGGGCGGCGCTGGCTATCGTGAGCGGACGAACGCAGCCGCGTTTTGTAGGTGACGTAATACACCGCGTAAAAGCACACCGACACCAGCAGGGTTTCCAGCAGCACTTCCGGCGGCGCAACGCTGACGTCAAAGCGAAATACCAGAATGCTGGTCAGCGGGAAGCCGAAGAAGAAAGTCAGCAGAAACAGCAGTGAAAAGAAGACGTTGAAGTTAAAGCGCACCCGGCGAAACTCAAAATACGTGGCGGTGGCAATAAACAGCGACGACAGCAGCCAGACCACCAGCAGCCCGCTAAATTGCATTAATGTCATGCGCTCACCCCCGAGGCAATCTGCAATGCCCGCTGCCAGCCCGTCAGGTAGTTTGGCCGGAAGAAAGCAATCTGGTTCTTATCAACGTTCGCCAGCTGACGTTGGGCCTCGCGTACCACGGCAACATCCAGGGTATCGCCGGTAAACAGTACCGGAATATTCTGCTCCGTCATATCCTGCCAGAACGGATTCTCCCGATTCAGTACGCAGGGAATACCCGCCTGAATCAGCAGGCACAGCGTACCGATCCCCTGCTGGCGGGCAAAGAGGAAATAGCCCAGATCGCAGCGGCGCAGCAGCGCCAGGTAATCGCTGAATTCCAGCCTGTCGCTGAGCACCTGTAAACGCCCGGCGCTAAATAACGCCGCGCCCGCCGCGCGCACTTCGTTAATATATTCCGCATTGTTGGCCGGATAGCCCATCGGGACGATCACGTTTACCGTATCGCCAAACTGCTGATGAATAGCGCGCAGCGCCGCAATATGTTCATTGCTGCGATCGCCGGAGTTGCCCACCAGAATGGTCAGCGCTTCGGTGCGCGGGGCGCTATCCGCCAGGGTATTCAGTGCCGGATCCATCCGGGTCGGGAAATAGAGCAGCTCTCCCGCAACCTTAGGGTGGCGGCGGGCAAACCAGCTCAGGTCGCCGCGGGTGGCAAAAACGCGCCCCACGCGCCCCTGAGCCATACGGCGCAGCGGATAGAAAAGCCGGAACTTCAGGCTGGACGAATTCTCATACAGATCGGCGCCCCAGATATGCCAGTTGAACTGGGAAGGGCGAATTCCGCCGCCGAGCAGCGCCAGCCACAGGCCGGTATTGAACTGACCGTGGAAGAAAAAGCGCTGGCGCCGATCCGCTTTCGCCGCGGAGATGACCGCCTGCGCCAGCGATTTCTTTCCGGGATAACAGGTGATGGATAGCGCCGGATACGCCTCGCGGACGCCCGCTGCGTCACCGACCACCATAAACCTGCGCGCCCGCTCGTCGCCGGCGGCCAGTTCGTCATTAAAGAACCGCAGAACGGTCTGGTTGTGGTGCGGAATATCCGATCCCAGTACGTGTATCAGTGCTGTCATACCCGTTTACGCCAAAGTAAAAACACGCCGCTACAAAGGGCGAAATAAACAATATACGTAGCCATATACGCCTGCGCTGCGCCAACTGCGCCGTGCGCCGGGATAAGCCAGTGTGAGAAGGCGGTCAACAGCGTGAACTGGCTGATTTCCGTCAGAATATAAAAACGCAGTGACGCTTTGGCGATCACCAGGTAGCCATAGACATAGGCCCCGACCTTAAGGACGTCGCCCACCAGCTGCCAGGCAAACAGGTCACGCATCGCCGTGAAGCGTTCGGAAAACAGCAGCCAGATGGCAAAGTCGCGCAGTAGCCAGACGGTCAGGCTTGCCGCCGCCACCGCCGGCAGGACAAATTTTAGCGATTTGCCGATCTCGCGGGTAATATCCGCTTTGGCGGTTAGCCGGGAGAGCGTAGGCAGCAAATAGACGCTGAACGACGCGGTGATGAACTGCAGATAGGCGTCGGAAATACTGCTTACCCCCTGCCAGATCCCCACCGCCTCCCAGCCGTAATGGGCCGCCAGCAGGTTACGCATCATCACCCAGGCGACCGGCAGCGTTACCGAGGTAATCAGCGCCATCAGGGTGAATTTGGACAGCTGCCCGGCGAAGCCGTTATCCCAGCGCGGGCGCAGCGCGCTGAGCGGGATACTCCCCCGCCGCCACAACACGATAGCCGCCGGTACCACCGCCAGCGCGGGAACCAGCGCCAGCCCTAGCAGCGCGCCCTGATAGCCGCCAAAATGGTAACAGGCATAGTATGCCACCACGCCGATCAGGCTACCGGCAATCAGCGATACCGCGTTCCCAGCCGCATCGCGGAAGCCTTTTATCAGCGCCAGCAGGAAGTTAGCCCAGGCAATGCCCATCTGCACCAGCGCCACCAGCCGCACCAGCCCCTGGTACTGCGTATGACCAAACAGCCCCTGGCTAATCGGCGCCGCGGCGAGTAAAAAGATAATCGCCAGCAGCGTCGAAAAGCCCAGCACCATCGAAAAGGAGGTGCCGACCACCCGGCTAAGCTGCTGGCTATCGTCGTGATGCTGCGCAACCAGCTTGGTTACGCCGTTGAAAATACCGGCTCCGGCGAGGACGCCAAGCACGGTGACCAGCTGGCGAAAGTTACCGGCCTGGCCTACGCCAGCCGGCCCGAAGGAGACGGCCAGCAGCTTAACCACCAGCAGTCCGGCACCGATTTTGACCAGGGTGGACGCCGCGGTCCACAGCGAAGCTTTTGCCAACGACATATCAGGAGAAATAGCTCAGCAGCGAGTTAATCACCGTCCGCTGGTTAACCGACGACAGATTGTAGAACAGGGGCAGGCGCAGCAGGCGCTCGCTCTCCTGAGTGGTAAAGCGGTCTTCCCCGCGGAACTCGCCGAAGTTCTCCCCTGCCGGGCAACTGTGCAGCGGGATATAGTGAAAGACGGCGAGAATTTCGGCCTCTTTCAGCCACGCGATCAGCCTGCTGCGGTCGTCGATATCCCGCAGCTTGATATAGAACATATGCGCGTTGTGCCCGCAGTCGGCAGGGACAATCGGCAGCTCGATGCGCCCGGCGCGCGCCAGCGGCAGCAGCGCGTCGTAATAGCTCTGCCACAGCGTCAGGCGCTGCTGGTTAATTTTCTCCGCCGCTTCCAGCTGCGCCCACAGATAGGCGGCCTGCAGGTCGGACATCAGATAGCTGGAGCCGATATCGCGCCAGGTGTACTTATCCACCAGTCCGCGGAAGAACTGGCTGCGGTTGGTGCCTTTCTCGCGAATGATTTCCGCGCGCTCGACCAGATGGCGATCGTTGATCAGCGTCGCCCCGCCTTCGCCGCCGGCGGTATAGTTTTTGGTTTCATGGAAGCTAAAGCAGCCAATGTGCCCGATAGTGCCCAGCGCGCGCCCTTTGTAGGTCGACATGACGCCCTGCGCGGCATCCTCCACCACGAACAGGTTATGCCTGCTGGCAATGGCCATGATGGTGTCCATCTCGCAGGCAACGCCGGCATAGTGAACCGGCACAATCGCCCGGGTCTTCTCAGTGATGGCGGCTTCGATCAGCGTTTCGTCGATATTCATGGTATCGCGGTGGATATCGACAAAGACAATTTTGGCACCGCGCAGCACAAAGGCGTTGGCGGTAGAGACGAAGGTATAGCTCGGCATAATGACTTCGTCGCCCGGCTGGATATCCAGCAGCAGCGCCGCCATCTCCAGCGAAGCGGTACAGGACGGGGTCAGCAGCGCTTTTACCGTGCCGAAGCGCTGCTCCATCCACTGCTGGCAGCGGCGGGTAAATCCGCCGTCGCCGCACAGCTTGCCGCTGCCCATCGCAGACTGCATATAATCAAGCTCGGTTCCCACCACCGGCGGCGCGTTAAATGGAATCATCATGTCACCTGTATAACCAGTACGCGGTGTTTTCCACATTCGCACCGCTGAGAATATAACGTTTAAGCGCGGCGGTATTACCCATCTGGGTCGCCACCCGCAGTGTAGAGAGCCCGCGCGATCCGGCCCAGCTTCGCGCCGCCTGCATCAGCTCAGCGCCGGCGCCGCGACCGGCCAGCAGGCCGATCCGGGCCTCCGTAGCGTTGAGCTGACGCAGGGAGACAAAAGCGCGGATATCGCCGTCGGAGGTGCGAAAAATCAGGCACTGGTTATCAAAGGTCCCCAGCACCGCATTTTCAATCCATTGGGCGTAGAAACGGCCGCTGGCATCAGCGTCATACCACGGCGCGCGAAAGCGGCTGAAGGCAAACGCCTGCGCCGCCAGCTCCCGCAGGCGCGGGATGTCTGAGCCGGTAGCAATTTCGCACCCGAGGTCGTCGGTCGTCCCGGCCGACAGCGCCAGATCGACTTCCCCTTCCACAAGCTGGAAGCCCAGCTGCTGTAAGGCATCCAGCCGTTCGGTATCGTCCGCCGCAATCTTCGCCTGCAGCCGCGACCAGCCGGTCAGCGCCTGGCTCGTCAGCGGCGGGGCGTCGTGACGAAAGCGCACGATCGCGCTGTTAACGTCAAAGAAGCGATTTTCCCACTCCAGGGGTTCAATACTGGCGCGGACGGACACGGACGAGATCCAGTAAGTATTGGCCATAGCCGGAGCCAGGGATCGGGCCCAGGCGCATACCGGTGACCAGAATCGTTCTCACCGCCATACCCCTTTGGTATCGACGATAAATGCCTGGGTTACGCTGTCGCCGCCTACCGCTTTAAACTGATGGTGATCGACCAGCATCACCAGCACATCAGCGTTCGCCAGAGCATCGCTCAGCGATGCCAGGGTGCACAGACTCTCAAGCTTCTTCGGCAGCTGGTGAATATTGGGTTCAACAACCAGCGTTTCGCCGCTGTGCCAGGCCGCAATTTGCATGGCGATAGCCATCGCCGGGCTTTCGCGCAGATCGTCGATGTTCGGCTTGAAGGCCAGGCCAAAGCAGGCGATTTTCAGTTCGCTGGCGCGTCGGTTGCTGGCGGCAAGACACTCGGCCACCCGCGCCTTCACCTGCTCGATAACCCATTCAGGCTTATGGTCGTTGACCTCACGCGCGGTGCGGATCAGCCGCGCCTGCTGCGGATTTTGCGCCACGATAAACCACGGATCGACCGCGATACAGTGGCCGCCAACGCCCGGTCCCGGCTGCAGGATATTGACGCGCGGATGGCGGTTCGCCAGGCGAATCAGCTCCCAGACGTTAATTTCCTGCTCGGCGCAGATCAGCGACAGTTCGTTAGCAAAGGCGATATTGACGTCGCGGAAGCTGTTTTCGGTCAGCTTGCACATCTCTGCGGTGCGGGAGTTGGTCACCACGCACTCGCCTTCGAGGAAAATTTTATACAGCTCGCTGGCGCGGACAGAACAGACCGGGGACATACCGCCAATCACGCGGTCGTTTTTAATCAGCTCAACCATCACCTGGCCCGGCAGCACACGTTCCGGGCAGTAGGCAATATTGACGTCCGCCGCTTCGCCAACCTGCTGCGGGAAGCTCAGATCGGGGCGCAGCTCGGCCAGCCAGCTCGCCATCAGCTCCGTCGCCCCGACGGGGGAGGTGGACTCAAGGATAACCAGAGCCCCCTTCTTCAGCACCGGCGCTATTGATTTTGCCGCCGACTCGACGAAGACCATATCCGGCTCGTGCAGATCCTTAAACGGCGTCGGTACGGCAATCAGATAGGCGTCCGCTTCCACCGGGACGGTGGTGGCGCTTAAATAGCCCTGCTTGACCGCGCTCTTAACCACGCTGGCCAAATCCGGTTCCACGATATGAATCTCGCCGCGGTTAATGGTCTCCACCGCGTGCTGATTAACATCAACGCCCACCACCCGCTTTTGCCGGGAGGCGAACGCGGCAGCGGTTGGCAAACCGATATACCCAAGGCCAATCACTGAAATGGTAGAAAAACTCATAGCGTTACCTGATTATTTTTAAGTGCGGTCACAATGCGGCTACATGCCTGCCCATCGCCGTAAGGGTTGTGCGCCCGGCTCATCGCCTGGTATGCGGCATCGTTGTTCAGCAGATTCGTGACTTCCGCGACGATGCGCTGGCTATCGGTACCGACCAGCGTAACGGTGCCTGCGGCTACCGCTTCCGGCCGTTCCGTCATCTCGCGCATCACCAGAACCGGTTTGCCTAGCGAAGGGGCTTCTTCCTGAATACCGCCGGAGTCGGTGAGGATCAGCCATGCGCGATCCATCAGCCAGACAAACGGCAGGTAATCCTGCGGTTCGATCAAAATCACGTTATCAACATGACCAAGAATGCGGTTTACCGGCTCGCTGACGTTTGGGTTCAGGTGCACCGGATAGACAATTTGTACATCGGGATGGCTGGCCGCAATTTCCGCCAGCGCGTGGCAGATCTGCTCAAACCCGCGGCCGAAGCTTTCGCGACGGTGGCCGGTGACCAGGATCATCTTCTTTCCGTTAGCCAGGAACGGATAGCGCTGCGTCAGCTCGATGCGCAGCGCCTCATCGCCCAGCACGCGATCGCGAACCCAGAACAGCGCATCGATAACCGTATTGCCGGTGACCGTGATATGGCTATCGGCAACGTTCTCCCGCAGCAGATTCTGCCGCGAGGTCTCCGTCGGCGCAAAATGCCAGGTTGCCAGCCGCCCGGTTAACGTCCGGTTACCCTCTTCCGGCCACGGCGAACTGAGATCGCCGGTGCGCAGTCCCGCCTCAACGTGCCCCACCGGGATTCTCTGATAGAAAGCGGCCAGGCTCGCCGCCATCGTCGTGGTGGTATCGCCATGCACCAGCACAACGTCAGGCTTAAACGACTCCAGAACCGGCTTCAGCCCTTCAAGGATGCGGCAGGTAATCTCCGTCAGGCCCTGACCCGGCTGCATGATATTCAGGTCGTAATCCGGAACAATAGAAAACAGCTTCAGCACCTGATCGAGCATCTCCCGATGCTGCGCAGTTACGCATACTTTTGCCTCAAAATGAGGGTCCCTGGCCAGCGCATGAACCAGCGGTGCCATTTTGATGGCTTCGGGTCTTGTGCCAAATACAGTTAGTACTTTCACATCGATTCTCTTCGATTAGGTGATGAAGTCCGCATGACCTTCATCACAGGCCGCATTCACTGGATACGACGCCGCGATAACGCCACGCCTGCGCCGATGAGCGCGCCCACAATCCCCCACATCACCATCAGAAATACGCGGCGCGGGCTATCGCGTTTTACAGGTTCTTCCGGCGTACGCAAATACCGGTAAGTCTGAAAACGCGGATCTAATGTCGGCCCGACGTTCAGGGTGTTCAGCATCGCGCGGCTTTGGTCATAGTCAAGGTCATATTCCGGACCTACCGCCTGCAGATTTTCTAACCGCGCCTGCAGCATCGGCCTGCCGAGTAAAAACAGCTCGGAATCCGGCAGCTGATCGGCAGGAATGTCAGTCTCACTGCGGGAAATATTATGCTGCTGGGCGATTTTCAGCGCCTGTTCCACACTATGGGTACGGCGGTTGAAAATCTCACGCGCGACCTCTTCCTGACGCTTAACCTGCGCTTTCATCTGCACGGTACGTGCCGCCCAGGCGCCCTTGAGCTCGTCATTCAGGTGACCCGCCGCGCGCTGGCTGGCAAACGCCACGTACTGGCGCAGCAGATTATTGGCATCCGGCGCGGTCTCGGCCGTCAGTTTGACGCTATCGTTGGTATTCTTTACCGCATCACCCGGCATAAACTGAATATTGTTAATCAGATCGTCCAGCAGCCCGGCATCGGCGCGAGAATTACCCGACTGGCGCTGTTTGTAATAGTCGGTTTGCAGCCAGAAATCACGGCGGGTATCCCAGGATCCCTGCTGCATGATGAACTCTTTATAGGCGTCGTCCATTGCCGAAGGCTGATCGACCGAAGCCAGATTGGCTTTGATATCGAGATTGCGTAAAAACTGCTGTTGAGAGTAGTAGCTGCCCAGCATATTGACGGTTGGCCGATCGGTAATTGCCGTCGCGCTCCACTCCTGGCGAGCAAAAAAGGCATAAACCAGTACGATCAGCGCAAACAGCACGGCCATCCCTGCTATCCAAATTTTCCCTGCCCATAAGGCGCGAAACAGCCCGCGAATATCCAGCTCATTCTCAACGTTCACTGCTTGTGCTCCCGGTAATGGTTGAGTCATCACGTCCCCAGTTCTACTTGGTTAATTTTGGATTATTGCTGCTGTGTCGCCGTATTCTGCGTCTGATGCGCTTAACCAGGCGCGCCACTTTCCAGGCGCGTTTAATGCAGTAGCCGTAAAGGAAGAAGGCTAACAAAAAGAGTATTAACATCACCCATTCAGGAACGATACGGGTATATTCCGCCGCCACCCCTACCAGCGCCAGTAAAGCGGCGGCCAGCGTGATCAGGACGAATGCCTGCCGGGAAGTAAACCCAGCGCGCATGATCAAATGATGAATGTGCTGGCGGTCCGGAGAGAACGGACTCATGCCCTTGCGCAGGCGACGATACATAATCGCCACCATATCCATCAACGGAATCGCAATAATCCACAGCGCGGTAACCGGGCTAATGGGATGCGTTTTACCCTGCGTGGTTTCCAGCAGGATCCAAATAATGGTGAAGCCAATCATGGTGCTGCCGGCATCGCCCATAAAGACCTTATAGCGACGGCCAAGCGCACCGAGGTTAAGTAAAATATAGGGCAGAATGGCGGCAATCATCGCAAAACACCACATTGCCAGGCTGTACTGGCCATCAAACCACAGGATGATGCCTGTTGCCGCAAAGGAGACCGATGACAGACCGCCGAGCAGGCCGTCAATGCCATCAACCATATTAAAGGCGTTAATTGCCGCCCAAACGGCAAAAAGAGTGAGAAAGAAACCGAAGGGGCCGAGCACCAGCTCCCATGAGCCAAAAATAAAACCGAGGCTGCTAAGATGCAGGTTTCCTGCCATCATCATGACGACGGCAATGGCGGCCTGCATAACCGCACGAATTTTTACGCTGATATCAAATCGGTCATCCAGCGCGCCGACCAGTACCAGAATACCGGCGCACGCCAGGTACAGCGAAGCATGGGGAATGTAATAATCCGCGATCGCAAATGTAAAACAAATACCCGCGTAAACTGAGATGCCACCCACTAACGGAACCAGACCCTGATGCCGTTTTCGATAGTTAGGCTTATCGACTAACCCAACCTTTTTTGCCGCCTTGCGAGCCACAAATATAAAAAGGGTAGTGAATAAGAAAATACTGATTAATTCAGTAGTAGCAGTGAGTAAATTCACAACGCATGTGCTCTCAGCATGGTTAATCCGGGAAGTATAACGACGATGTCTCAACTCCTGAAGGGGTAATGCAGATCATTACAAATTTATTGTATAGATTTTAGTCTGTTAAAGTTATCTCTGCCAGGAGAGGCGCGTTCATCATACGATAATAACCGCTCCGGTTTCCCTTTCTGGATCATACAAATCCCAAAAACAAAACGCCACGCGATTGCGTGGCGTTTTTCAGCTTTTTTAAACTTACGAACGCTTCATCATATCGAAGAAATCATCGTTAGTTTTGGTCATAGCCAGCTTGTTGATGAGGAATTCCATCGCGTCGATTTCACCCATCGGATGGATGATTTTGCGCAGGATCCACATCTTCTGCAGCTCTTCCTGAGTGGTGAGCAGCTCTTCTTTACGCGTACCGGAACGGTTGTAATCGATAGCCGGGAAGACGCGTTTTTCTGCGATCTTACGCGAGAGGTGCAGCTCCATGTTACCGGTGCCTTTAAACTCTTCGTAGATAACTTCGTCCATCTTGGAGCCGGTGTCGATCAGCGCCGTAGCGATGATAGTCAGGCTGCCGCCCTCTTCGACGTTACGCGCAGCACCGAAGAAACGCTTCGGACGGTGCAGGGCGTTCGCATCCACACCACCGGTCAGAACTTTACCGGAAGCCGGTACGACGGTGTTGTAGGCGCGAGCCAGACGGGTGATGGAGTCGAGCAGAATGATAACGTCTTTCTTATGCTCAACCAGGCGCTTGGCCTTCTCGATAACCATCTCGGCAACCTGAACGTGGCGGGATGCGGGTTCGTCAAAGGTAGAAGCAACAACTTCACCTTTAACCAGACGCTGCATCTCGGTCACTTCTTCCGGACGTTCGTCGATCAGCAGGACCATCAGCACGCAGTCAGGATGGTTGTAAGCGATGCTCTGCGCAATATTCTGCAGCAGCATCGTTTTACCGGCTTTCGGCGGAGCAACAATTAGACCACGCTGACCGCGACCGATCGGCGAAGCCAGATCCAGGACGCGAGCGGTTAAGTCTTCAGTCGAGCCGTTACCACGCTCCATACGCAGACGTGAGTTTGCGTGCAGCGGCGTTAAGTTCTCGAACAGGATCTTATTGCGCGCGTTTTCCGGCTTGTCGTAGTTAACTTCGTTGACTTTCAACAGCGCAAAGTAACGCTCACCCTCTTTAGGAGGACGAATCTTACCGGAAATGGTGTCACCAGTGCGAAGGTTGAAACGACGGATTTGGCTAGGGGATACGTAGATATCGTCGGGACCGGCGAGGTAGGAGCTGTCTGCGGAACGGAGGAAACCAAATCCATCCTGCAGTATCTCCAGTACGCCATCGCCAAAAATATCTTCGCCACTCTTCGAATGCTGCTTGAGGATGGCAAAAATAATATCCTGCTTACGCATACGGGCCAGGTTTTCCAGCCCCATATTTTCGCCGAGAGTAATCAGCTCAGAAACCGGCGTATTCTTTAATTCGGTAAGATTCATAATGGTGTGGGTTCTTAAACTCGGGGTAGAACTCGAACTTCATGTTGTGAATGGTATGGCAGGAACATCCATGCCTGTTAGCGGCCTACATCTCGTGTCTGTACGTTGCCTGGTCACAGGAAAGAACGCAGAGCTGAAACGACAAAACGGAATGAGTGATAAGCCCGGAATTTTTAGCTTCACGCGCATTTCTGCGGGATGCTTCGGGTAAAGCAAGATTCAAACAATAAAGGTATGTTTAAAACGAAGTCTGAAGTTAACTTAGCACGACTCAAGCCGGGCGTCCAGAGTTCCGCACAAAATAGGAATCCGAACGCCGGAATGGCAAACTGATTACGCCAGATTGGCGTCGAGGAAGTCTTTCAGCTGGCCTTTAGACAGTGCGCCAACTTTGGTTGCCGCCACTTCGCCGTTCTTAAACAGCAGCAGAGTCGGGATGCCGCGGATGCCGTATTTCGGCGCGGTGCCCGGGTTCTGATCGATGTTCAGTTTCGCAACGGTCAGCTTGCCCTCATACTCGCCAGCGATCTCATCCAGAATCGGGGCGATCATTTTGCACGGACCACACCACTCTGCCCAGAAATCGACGAGGATTAGCCCGTCAGCCTTGAGTACGTCCGTGTCAAAACTGTCGTCAGTCAGGTGAATAATTTTATCGCTCATATTTAACTCCACAGGAATAAGCCTGGTATGCTGGTGTCGCAGACATCAACGACGCGTTAATGCTACGTTATACACGTTATCCTTCAGGATGCCTCTGTAACTGACAGCCTGTGCGACCCGGTCCATCATGGACCTCGCCGTGCAGGAGTCAAAGCAAACCATGTTGAAACCCGTTACCGGTAGATTATTCACCGCCGGTCCGCTTAGTAGTCTAAGCTTTCGAGGATTCATTCGGTTGCCGCAGAGCACCTTCAGTAATTTCGCGTATAGCCAACGAAAGGTTGACGTTATTTCAACGGATACGCTTTCTTAATGCAATAGTTAGCTGATATTCTACCACACTATGAGCAAAACACATTTAACAGAACAGAAGTTTTCCGACTTCGCCCTGCACTCGGCAGTTATCGAAGCCCTTGAAAAGAAAGGGTTTCATAATTGTACGCCCATTCAGGCACTCGCTCTTCCGCTAACGCTGGAAGGTCGAGACGTCGCCGGGCAGGCGCAAACCGGTACCGGTAAAACGATGGCGTTCCTGACGTCAACGTTTCATTATCTTCTCTCTCACCCTGCTATCGCTGAACGCCAGGTTAACCAACCGCGTGCGCTGATCATGGCGCCAACGCGTGAACTGGCGGTACAGATCCATGCTGACGCGGAACCGCTGGCGCAAGCCACCGGCCTGAAGCTCGGTCTGGCGTACGGCGGCGATGGCTACGACAAGCAGCTGAAAGTGCTGGAGAGCGGCGTCGACATTCTGATCGGGACTACCGGTCGTCTTATCGACTATGCCAAACAAAATCATATCAACCTTGGCGCTATTCAGGTTGTCGTCCTCGACGAAGCCGATCGCATGTACGATCTCGGCTTTATTAAAGATATCCGCTGGCTGTTCCGTCGTATGCCGCAGGCTAACCAGCGCCTGAACATGCTGTTCTCCGCCACCCTTTCCTACCGGGTCCGCGAACTGGCGTTTGAGCAGATGAACAACGCCGAATACGTTGAAGTCGAACCAGAACAGAAAACGGGTCACCGTATTAAGGAAGAGCTGTTCTATCCTTCCAACGTAGAGAAAATGCGCCTGCTGCAGACGCTGATCGAAGAAGAGTGGCCGGATCGCGCCATTATCTTCGCCAACACCAAGCATCGCTGTGAAGATATCTGGGGCCACCTCGCCGCGGACGGTCATCGCGTTGGCCTGTTGACCGGCGACGTCGCGCAGAAAAAACGCCTGCGTATCCTCGAAGAGTTTACCCGTGGCGATATCGATATTCTGGTCGCAACGGACGTTGCGGCACGCGGTCTGCATATCCCGGCCGTCACGCACGTCTTTAACTTCGACCTGCCGGACGACTGCGAAGACTACGTACACCGCATTGGCCGTACCGGTCGTGCAGGCGCCAGCGGTCACTCCATCAGCCTGGCCTGTGAAGAGTACGCGCTGAACCTGCCGGCGATTGAAACCTATATCGGGCACTCAATCCCGGTAAGCAAGTACAACCCAGACGTGCTGATGACCGATCTGCCGCGGCCGCTGCGCCTGGCGCGTCCACGCACGGGCAACGGCCCGCGCCGCAACGGACCGCCGCGCAACCGTCGTCGTTCAGGCTAATAAAGTATGTCATACACAAAATCGTTCGGGATGCATCAAGGCGCCAGGTTAGCGAATCCCGAATGACTTACTTTAGTAAGTGGTTCGGGTGACAAATCTGTGTCTGACGGATTTGAACGCTGCTTGCAGCGGCCCCATCGGGGTGAGTCCCTGGGATGGGCCGAATAAGCACGCTACTTTCGCAGAGGCAATTTGAAGGATGAAGTGTATGAGTTCCACCTCGCTTTATGCAGCTATAGATCTTGGCTCTAATAGCTTTCATATGTTGGTTGTTCGCGAGGTGGCGGGGAGCATTCAGACCCTCAGCCGTATCAAGCGCAAAGTGCGGCTTGCCGCGGGCCTGAATAGCGACAACGCGCTCTCCGCGGAAGCGATGGAGCGCGGCTGGCAGTGCTTACGGCTCTTCGCCGAGCGCCTGCAGGATATCCCCCCGGCGCAAATCCGCGTCGTCGCGACCGCGACGCTGCGTCTGGCGGTTAATGCCGATGAGTTTCTGGCTAAGGCCAGAGATATTCTCGGCTGCCCGGTGCAGGTCATTAGCGGCGAGGAAGAAGCACGCCTGATTTATCAGGGCGTAGCGCATACCACCGGCGGTGAAGACCAGCGCCTGGTGGTCGATATCGGCGGGGCCAGTACCGAACTGGTCACCGGTACCGGCGCGCAAACCACCTCTCTTTTTAGCCTGCCAATGGGCTGCGTCACCTGGCTGGAACGCTACTTCGCCGATCGTAACCTCACGAAAGACAACTTCGAACTTGCTGAAAATGCGGCGCGCGAAGTCCTGCGGCCTATCACCGATACGCTGAACTATCACGGCTGGAAAGTGTGCGTCGGCGCCTCGGGTACCGTTCAGGCGCTGCAGGAAATCATGATGGCGCAGGGTATGGATGAGCGCATTACGCTGGCTAAACTCCAGCAGCTCAAGCAGCGGGCAATTCAGTGCGGGCGTCTGGAAGAGCTTGAAATAGAAGGCCTGACTCTCGAGCGAGCGTTAGTTTTCCCCAGCGGTTTAGCCATTCTCATCGCTATATTTAGCGAGCTAAATATTCGCTGCATGACCCTGGCCGGCGGCGCGCTGCGCGAAGGCCTGGTTTACGGCATGCTGCACCTGGCGGTCGATCAGGATATTCGTAGCCGGACGCTGCGTAATATTCAGCGCCGCTTTATGATAGATACCGAGCAGGCCCAGCGCGTCGGCCGCCTGGCGGCAGACCTGGTGAGCCAGCTGGATAACTGCTGGGAGCTGGAGCCGCTTAGCCGCGACCTGCTGGTGAGCGCCTGCGCCCTGCATGAGATTGGCCTGAGCGTTGATTTTAAGTCCGCTCCGCAGCACGCGGCATACCTGGTGCGTAATCTCGATCTTCCCGGCTTCACGCCGGCGCAGAAAAAGCTGCTCGCCACGCTATTACTCAACCAAACCAACGCGGTCGATCTCTCTTCGCTCCACCAGCAGAACGCGGTCAAGCCTCGGGTTGCGGAGCATTTATGCCGCCTGCTGCGTCTGGCTATTCTGTTTGCCAGCCGCCGTCGGGACGATCTGCTGCCGTCCGTCACCCTGACCGCCGAGGATGAAAAGCTGATGCTGAGGCTGCCGGAAGGCTGGCTGGAAAACCATCCGCTAGGCAGCGAGATGGTTGAGCAAGAGTGCCAGTGGCAAAGCTATGTCCACTGGGCCTTAGAAGTCGTCTGATACCATCCCCCGGCAGCACGGCGCTTACCGGGGCGAGCGCGCTACTTTCCTTTCGCCTTTGCCAGCATCGCCCGGATGTTGGCGACGTTAGCCTGTCCTTTGTGCATACGCTCTTCCGCCGAGATAACCTTGCGCTCCTGCTCCCAGATAAGATCGTCCTGCGGGAGCTCCAGCAGAAAACGACTTGGCTCCGGACGCACCAGCTCGCCGTACTGGCGGCGCTCTTTACACAGCGTAAACGTCAGCTCTTTCTGCGCCCGGGTGATACCCACGTACGCCAGCCGGCGCTCCTCATCGACGTTATCTTCTTCAATACTGCTCTGGTGCGGCAGCAGCCCCTCTTCCATGCCAACCAGATAGACGTACGGAAACTCAAGCCCCTTCGAAGCGTGCAGAGTCATTAGCTGAACCTGATCCAGCTCCTCGTCTGATTCGCCGCGCTCCATCATATCGCGCAGGGTAAAGCGGGTGACCACCTGGGTGAGCGTCATGGGCTCATCGATATCGCTACCTTCCAGCATCTCGGTCATCCAGCTGAACAGCTGGTTGACGTTTTTCATCCGCATTTCCGCGGCCTTCGGGCCGGGCGACGTTTCATACAGCCAGGATTCATAGTCAATGCCGCGGATCAGATCGCGAACCGCAACAATCGGCTCACTTTCCGCCAGCCGCTGGACTTCGGCCAGCCACTGCGTAAAGCCGGTCAGCGAATCATAGCCGCGCCCGGTCAGCGTCTGGTTGAGACCCATATCAAAGCTGGCGGTAAACAGGCTTTTGTTGCGGGTCATCGCCCACTCGCCGAGCTTTTGCAGCGTTGCCGGGCCAATCTCCCGCCGCGGCGTATTGACGATGCGCAGGAACGCGCTGTCATCGTCCGGGTTGGTCAACACCCGCAGGTAGGCCAGCAGGTCTTTGATCTCCGGACGGGAGAAGAATGAGGTGCCGCCTGAAATTTTGTACGGGATGCGGTTTTGCATCAGCATTTTTTCAAAAACCCGCGACTGATGATTGCCGCGGTAGAGGATCGCATAATCCTTGTACTGGGTTTTATTGATAAAATGGTGGGCAATCAGTTCCCCGGTCACCCGCTCCGCCTCATGCTCTTCATTATTGGCGGAGAGAACTTTCAACTCGGTGCCGTAGCCCAGCTCGGAAAAGAGGCGCTTCTCAAACACGTGCGGGTTATTGGCGATCAGAATATTTGCCGCTTTCAGTATCCGGCCGGAAGAGCGGTAGTTCTGCTCTAGTTTGATGACCTGCAGCGCCGGGAAATCCTGGCTCAGCAGAACCAGGTTCTGCGGCCGCGCGCCGCGCCATGAGTAGATAGACTGATCGTCATCGCCCACCACCGTAAAGCGCGCCCGCTGTCCCACCAGCAGCTTCACCAGCTCATACTGGCTGGTGTTGGTGTCCTGATACTCATCCACCAGCAGGTAGCGGATCTTATTCTGCCAGCGTTCGCGGACCTCTTCATTACGCTGCAGCAGCAGCGTCGGCAGCAGGATCAGATCGTCGAAGTCCAGCACGTTGCAGGCTTTCATATGCGCGTCATACAGCCCATAGCAGTGAGCGAAGATCCGATCCCGTTCGCCCTGCGCGCTTGCCGCCGCCTGCGCCGGCGTGCGCAGATCGTTTTTCCAGTTGGAGATCGTCGAGATCAGCAGCTGAAGTACCACCTTGTCGTCTTCGATCAGCCCTTCGGTCAGATCCTTGAGCAAACCCACCTGGTCGGTATCGTCGAACAGGGAAAAGTTAGATTTCATCCCCAGCGCGGCATATTCGCGCTTAATAATGTCCAGCCCCAGCGTGTGGAAGGTGGAGATCATCAGGCCGCGCGCCTCTTTGCGCCCCAGCGTTTGCCCGACGCGCTCTTTCATTTCGCGCGCCGCTTTGTTGGTAAAGGTCACCGCCGCGATATGGCGCGCCTGATAGCCGCAGACGCGGATCAGGTGCGCGATTTTATTGGTGATAACGCGGGTCTTACCGGAACCGGCGCCCGCCAGCACCAGGCACGGTCCGGTAACGAATTCGACGGCTTGTTGTTGGCCAGGGTTTAAACGCATGGGAGTCTTGCTCAATCTTCGAACGGGGTGAGGATTGTAGCAGAAAGCCGGGAGGAGATTTACCGGCTAATGGTAAAGTGTTGGCCACACCCGTCATCCTGAGAGCGAAACCATGGCAAAGTCCGCAGCGGCCCTGCACATCCTGGTCAAAGAAGAGAAGCTGGCGCAGGAGATCCTCGCCAAACTGGAACGCGGCGTCAGCTTCGACCATCTGGCGAAGCGCTATTCACGCTGCCCCTCCGGGCGTAACGGCGGCGATTTAGGCGAGTTCCAACAGGGCGCGATGGTTGGACCGTTTGATAGCGCGGTCTTCTCCTGCCCGCTGCTGAAACCCTACGGCCCGGTCAAAACGCGCTTTGGCTACCACATCATTAAGGTGCTGTATCGCCGTTAACGCATGCTAATATTGCGTCCTGATTCATCGCAACCTATCAAGGCACAATCATGGCTAAAACAGCGGCAGCAATGCACATCCTGGTGAAAGAAGAGAAGCTGGCACTCGACCTGCTGGAACAAATTAAAAACGGCGGCGATTTCGAAAAGCTGGCGAAGAAACACTCTACCTGCCCGTCAGGCAAGAAAGGCGGTCACCTGGGCGAATTCCGCCAGGGTCAAATGGTTCCGGCGTTTGATAAAGTGGTCTTCTCCTGCCCGGTGCTGGAGCCGACCGGCCCGCTGCACACCCAATTCGGTTACCACATCATTAAAGTGCTGTACCGTAACTAATGCATTAAAGCCTCTCTGGCGCAGAGAGGCTTTTTCCTTATTTCGCCTGCAGCGTTTTTTGTGCTTCATGCTTCATGACATGCATGCCGATAGCTGCCTGGAACACCTTAAACATCAGTCCGCTAATCAGCGTCGCGAAGGTGATGGTGATAAACGCCGTCATCACCCAGTCAACCAGCGCAAAGCCGCTGTTTAATAGCGCCGTCATCCCGCCAAAGACCATTCCAGTCGGCAAAAGAAGCCCTCGCATCGCTTGATGCCGTTGCCTGAAGGTTGGGAGACCGTTTTCGACGACGTTTCGCGCACGATGTACGGGCCGGAAGGCGAGCAGGGAGAGGTTTCGGATTCGGTGATTGCGCTAAGGCGTAAATAAACAGGCCCGGTAGCGCTTACGCTTACCGGGCCTTTTGATGATTTTCTGGTCGATGCGGCCCGCGGGCCGCAGGACGACGGGGATTAACCTGCTACAGCGATACGTTTCATATCGGTCATGTAGCCGCGCAGCTTGTGACCGACGCTTTCGATTGCGTGGTTGCGAATCGCTTCGTTCACATCGCGCAGCTGGGCGTTATCTACGGCACCTTCGGCAATCGCCTTGCCCAGGTCACCGGTCTGCAGCGTGGTCATGAACTCTTTCAGCAGCGGTACGCAAGCGTAGGAGAACAGGTAGTTACCGTACTCGGCGGTATCGGAGATAACCACGTTCATTTCATACAGACGCTTACGAGCGATGGTGTTGGCAATCAGCGGCAGCTCGTGCAGCGACTCATAGTATGCGGACTCTTCGATAATGCCGGATGCAACCATGGTTTCAAACGCCAGCTCAACGCCCGCTTTCACCATCGCAATCATCAGAACGCCTTTGTCGAAGTACTCCTGCTCGCCAATTTTACCTTCAAACTGCTCAGCGGTTTCGAACGCGGTGGCGCCGGTCTCTTCACGCCAGGTCAGCAGTTTCTTATCGTCATTAGCCCAGTCAGCCATCATGCCGGAGGAGAATTCGCCGGAGATGATGTCATCCATATGCTTCTGGAACAGCGGCGCCATAATCTCTTTCAGCTGCTCTGACAGCGCGTAAGCGCGCAGTTTCGCCGGATTAGACAGGCGGTCCATCATCAGGGTGATGCCGCCCTGCTTCAGCGCTTCGGTGATGGTTTCCCAGCCAAACTGAATCAGTTTTTCCGCGTATGCCGGGTCGGTACCTTCCGCCACCAGCTTATCGAAGCACAGCAGGGAACCCGCCTGCAGCATGCCGCAGAGGATGGTCTGCTCGCCCATCAGGTCAGATTTTACTTCCGCAACGAAGGAGGATTCCAGCACGCCCGCACGGTGGCCGCCGGTGGCCGCTGCCCACGCTTTCGCGATGGCCATGCCTTCACCTTTCGGGTCGTTTTCCGGGTGAACCGCGATCAGCGTAGGTACGCCGAAACCGCGTTTGTACTCTTCACGAACTTCGGTACCCGGGCACTTCGGCGCCACCATCACTACGGTGATGTCTTTGCGAACCTGCTCGCCGACTTCAACGATGTTAAAACCGTGGGAGTAGCCCAGCGCCGCGCCGTCTTTCATCAGCGGCTGTACGGAACGAACAACGTCAGAGTGCTGTTTGTCCGGCGTCAGGTTAACGACCAGGTCGGCCTGCGGGATCAGATCTTCATAGGTGCCGACCGTAAAGCCGTTTTCGGTCGCTTTACGCCAGGAAGCGCGCTTTTCTGCAATCGCTTCTTTACGCAGAGCGTAGGAGATATCCAGACCGGAGTCGCGCATGTTCAGGCCCTGGTTCAGACCCTGAGCACCGCAGCCGACGATGACTACTTTTTTACCCTGAAGGTAGCTCGCGCCATCGGCGAATTCTTCGCGCGCCATAAAGCGACATTTGCCCAGCTGTGCCAGCTGCTGGCGCAGGTTCAGTGTATTAAAGTAGTTAGCCATGGTGGTGTACTCCGTGATGTTGTGTGTCTTATTGTTCGGTTCGCTTTTGCGAGAATGAACCCACTATATGACAGGAAATTCATTGCGGAAATTGATATATTCACAACGTCATGTTGCAATATCTGCAATATAAAATCGTGGAGTGCGGCCCGTGGATTTACGCGATCTGAAAACCTTCCTGCACCTGGCCGAAAGCCGTCATTTTGGCCGCAGCGCACGGGCCATGCACGTTAGTCCCTCGACCCTTTCACGGCAGATCCAGCGCCTGGAAGAGGACCTCGGCCAGCCGCTGTTCGTGCGCGATAACCGCACCGTAACGCTAACCGAAGCGGGCGAAGAGCTGCGCCTTTTCGCCCAGCAGACCCTGCTGCAGTATCAGCAGCTGCGCCACGCCATCGACCAGCAGGGGCCATCACTCTCCGGCGAGCTGCATATCTTCTGCTCCGTGACCGCGGCCTATAGCCATCTGCCGCCGATTCTCGATCGCTTTCGCGCCGCCCATCCTTCGGTAGAGATCAAGCTTTCGACCGGCGATGCCGCCGACGCGATGGAGAAGGTTGTCACCGGCGAGGCGGACCTGGCCATTGCCGGGAAACCGGAAACGCTGCCCGGCTCGGTGGCCTTCTCGATGCTGGAAAATCTGGCGGTGGTGCTGATCGCCCCGGCTCTGGCCTGCCCGGTGCGTAACCAGGTCACCCAGGAGCAGCCCGACTGGTCGACCGTGCCGTTTATTATGGCCGATCAGGGGCCGGTACGTCGGCGCATTGAGCTGTGGTTCCGGCGGCATAAAATCAGCAATCCATCGATTTATGCCACCGTGGGCGGCCACGAGGCGATGGTTTCCATGGTCGCCCTCGGCTGCGGCGTCGCGCTCCTGCCGGAGGTGGTGCTGGAGAACAGTCCGGAACCGGTGCGCAACCGGGTGATGATTTTAGAACGCAGCGATGAGAAAACGCCTTTTGAGCTCGGCGTATGCGCACAAAAAAAGCGGCTGTATGAGCCGCTTATCGATGCATTCTGGTCTATTTTACCCAATCCGGGCCACTAGCCGGCGAGGAAAAAGCGGAATGCCGGATTGTGCGTTTCGTCGTGGCAATCGTAGCCCAGCTCATGCAATCGGGTTTCAAAATCCGGCTCATGATCGCCCAGCTCAAAGCCCGCCAGTACCCGGCCATAGTCGGTACCGTGACTGCGGTAGTGGAACAGAGAGATGTTCCAGTGGGTACCCAGCGTATGCAGGAACTTGAGCAGCGCGCCCGGTGATTCCGGGAACTCGAAGCTAAACAGGCGCTCCTGCAGCGGCTTCGACGGACGCCCGCCGACCATGTAGCGCACGTGGAGCTTGGCCATTTCGTCATCGGAGAGATCGACGACGCTATAGCCTCCCTCGTTCAGCAGGTCGAGAATCTCTTTACGCTCTTCCAGCCCGCGGCTCAGGCGAACGCCGACAAAAATGCAGGCATCTTTGGCATCCGCAAAGCGATAGTTGAACTCGGTAACCGAACGGCCGCCCAGCAGCTGGCAGAACTTCAGGAAGCTGCCCTTCTCTTCCGGAATGGTCACCGCCAGCAGCGCCTCGCGCTGCTCTCCCAGCTCACAGCGTTCGGAAACGTAGCGCAGGCCGTGGAAATTGACGTTAGCCCCGGACAAGATGTGCGCCAGCCGTTCGCCGCGAATATTGTGCTGCGCGATATATTTTTTCATCCCCGCCAGCGCCAGCGCGCCGGAAGGTTCAGCCACTGCGCGAACGTCTTCAAACAGGTCTTTCATCGCCGCACAGATGGCATCGCTGTCGACGGTGATAATATCGTCGAGATACTCCTGACAGACGCGGAAGGTCTCGTCGCCGATGCGCTTCACCGCAACGCCTTCAGCAAACAGCCCAACGCGCGGCAAGTCTACCGGATGACCGGCTTCCAGCGCCGCCTTCAGGCAGGCTGAATCCTCTGCCTCCACCGCAATCACTTTGATCTGTGGCATCAGCTGCTTGATCAGTACCGCCACGCCCGCCGCCAGTCCGCCGCCGCCAACCGGCACAAAAACGCGGTCAAGATGGGCGTCCTGCTGCAGTAATTCGAGCGCCAGTGTGCCCTGCCCGGCAATGACCATCGGATGATCGAACGGCGGGACCCAGGTGAAATTCTGCTGCTGCGCCAGCTCGATGGCTTTCGCTTTCGCTTCGTCGAAATTAGCGCCGTACAGCAGCACTTCGCCGCCAAACCCGCGCACGGCATCAACCTTGATGTCCGCCGTGGCGGTAGGCATAACAATCAGCGCCTTAACGCCGAGGCGAGAAGCGGAAAACGCAACGCCCTGGGCATGGTTGCCTGCGGAAGCGGTGATCACGCCGCGCGCTTTTTGCGCTTCATTCAGCCCCGCCATCATCGCGTAAGCACCGCGGAGCTTGAAGCTATGGACCGGCTGCCGGTCTTCCCGCTTCACGAGAATGACGTTATCCATCCGCGAGGAGATTTTTTCCATTTTTTGCAGCGGCGTAATCTGCGCGGCTTCATAGACCGGCGCACGGAGCACCGCTCTGAGATATTCCGCCCCCTCAGGGGCGGCGGACAGGGGTTGTGATTCGGCCATGATTAGCCCCCAAGTTTCGATTTATCGCGTACCGCGCCTTTATCAGCGCTCGTTGCCAGGCTGGCGTACGCACGAAGGGCGAAGGAAACCTGACGTTCACGCGCTTTCGGCGTCCAGGCCCGATCGCCCCGGGCTTCCTGCGCTTCACGACGTGCGGCAATGTCGGCGTCGCTCAGCTGCAGCTGAATACCGCGGTTCGGGATATCAATGGCAATCATATCGCCGTCTTCAATCAGGGCGATATTGCCACCGCTCGCCGCTTCTGGTGAAACGTGACCAATCGACAGACCAGAAGTACCGCCGGAGAAGCGGCCGTCGGTGATCAGCGCGCAGGCTTTACCGAGACCCATTGATTTCAGGAACGTCGTCGGATAGAGCATTTCCTGCATGCCTGGACCGCCTTTCGGCCCTTCGTAGCGAATCACCACGACATCGCCCGCGACGACTTTGCCGCCGAGGATAGCTTCTACCGCGTCATCCTGGCTTTCATACACTTTTGCCGGGCCGGTAAACTTGAGGATGCTGTCATCAACGCCTGCAGTTTTTACGATACAGCCATTTTCAGCAAAATTGCCGTACAGAACGGCAAGGCCGCCGTCTTTGCTGTAGGCATGCTCCAGCGAACGAATACAGCCTTCAGCGCGATCGTCGTCCAGCGTATCCCAGCGGCAATCCTGAGAGAACGCCTGGGTGGTGCGGATACCCGCCGGGCCGGCGCGGAACATCTCTTTCACCGCGTCGTCTTTGGTCAGCATAATGTCGTAGCTATCGAGCGTTTGCGGCAGGGTCAGACCCAGCACGTTTTTCACCTCACGGTTCAGCAGACCGGCGCGATCCAGCTCGCCGAGGATCCCCAGCACCCCGCCGGCACGGTGAACGTCTTCCATATGGTATTTCTGCGTACTCGGCGCTACTTTGCACAGCTGCGGCACCTTGCGGGACAGCTTATCGATATCGCTCATGGTGAAGTCGATTTCAGCTTCCTGAGCGGCGGCCAGCAGGTGCAGTACGGTATTCGTGGAGCCGCCCATGGCGATATCCAGGGTCATGGCGTTTTCAAACGCCGCTTTGTTGGCGACGTTACGCGGCAGCGCGGAGGCATCGTCCTGCTCGTAGTAGCGTTTGGTCAGCTCGACAATGCGTTTTCCCGCATTGAGGAACAGCTGTTTACGATCGGCATGAGTGGCCAGCAGGGAGCCGTTGCCCGGCTGAGACAGGCCCAGCGCTTCCGTCAGGCAGTTCATTGAGTTGGCGGTAAACATCCCGGAACAGGAGCCGCAGGTCGGACAGGCGGAACGCTCAACCTGGTCACTCTGCTCGTCGGATACTTTCGGGTCCGCGCCCTGAATCATCGCATCGACCAAATCGAGCTTGATGATCTTGTCAGAAAGCTTGGTTTTACCCGCTTCCATCGGACCGCCGGAGACAAAGATCACCGGAATATTCAGGCGCAGGGAGGCCATCAGCATCCCTGGGGTGATTTTGTCGCAGTTGGAGATGCAGACCATGGCATCGGCACAGTGTGCGTTGACCATGTACTCTACCGAGTCGGCGATCAGCTCGCGGGATGGCAGTGAATAAAGCATGCCCCCGTGACCCATGGCGATCCCGTCATCCACCGCGATGGTGTTGAACTCTTTAGCAACGCCGCCAGAGGCTTCAATTTGCTCGGCGACCAGCTTGCCCAGATCGCGCAGGTGCACGTGACCCGGGACGAATTGGGTAAAGGAGTTCACGACGGCGATAATCGGTTTACCGAAATCAGCGTCGGTCATCCCGGTTGCGCGCCACAGCGCGCGGGCACCCGCCATATTACGGCCATGAGTGGTGGTGGCGGAACGGTACTTAGGCATGCTTTTACTCCCAGTTTCTGTTAAACGGGGCGCTGCGTGTCGCCCCGTCTTTTATGCTTATCTACCCTCAATAGTCCAGGCTGCAGGAAGGCGGCAGGAGAGAGAATCTCCGGCCGGCTGCGGTAAACGAACGCAGCCAAAGCACATGCAGCTTAAAATATGACGGATATTTACTGATTAACCTGATCCAACCAGCCCCATTTATCCTCGGTTTCACCGGTGAAGAGGCCAAAGAATGCTTGCTGAATACGCTTAGTCACCGGGCCACAACGGCCTTCGCCGACCTGGATGCCATCAACGCTGCGCACCGGCGTAATTTCTGCTGCGGTACCAGACATAAAGACTTCATCCGCCAGGTACAGGGATTCGCGAGACAGGACCTGCTCACGAACTTCGATATTCAAATCTTTTGCCAGCTTAATGATGGCGTCACGGGTAATACCCGGCAGCGCGGAAGAGGTAAACGGTGGGGTAAACAGCACGCCATCTTTCACTTCAAACAGGTTCTCACCCGCCCCTTCGGAAATGTAGCCGTTAACGTCCAGCGCGATGCCTTCCTGGTAGCCATGTCGACGCGCTTCGCTGCCGACCAGCAGGGAGGAAAGGTAGTTACCGCCGGCTTTCGCTGCGGTCGGGATCGTATTCGGCGCCACGCGGTTCCAGGAAGAGACCATGGCATCGATCCCCTGATCCAGCGCTTCGGCGCCGAGATAGGCTCCCCACGGGAACGCCGCGATGATCACGTCAGTGGTATATCCTTCCGGCGGGTTTACGCCCATGCCCACGTCACCAACGAATACCAGCGGACGAATATAGGCGCTGGTCAGGCCGTTTTTACGAATCACTTCACGACAGGCTTCCATCAGCTCATCAACGCTCTGCGAAACCGGGAAACGGTAGATTTTGGCTGAATCATGCAAACGCTGCATGTGTTCACGATGACGGAACACCACCGGCCCTTTGTGCGAGTCATAGCAGCGGATGCCTTCAAAAACGGAAGTACCGTAATGCAGGGCATGCGACATCACGTGGACCTTAGCTTCTCCCCAAGGAACCATCTCGCCGTTGAACCAAATGTAATCAGCTTTTTTCGTCGTCATTTTTCTTCCCTTGCGCCTATGCGCGGATTTGTTGTGATGTGGGTTGCTGGATTTCGACGCAGGCAACGTCCACCAGTTTGCTTAATTGACTAAACAGTAATTCGACGGGCCGCTGGCTGGCAACGGTCAATTCGATATTTATATTGCGGGTGTCCGCGGCGGTCTCCATATTCATGGCGCAAATCTGAAAACCACGATGGCGTACCACGCGCAGCACGCGCTCTAAGGTTTCCGGGTTGGAGCGGGCCTGCAAGGCGACCTGATGTTGCATCATGATAATTTCTCCAGCATTTCTGAGTTACTGGCGCCGGGCGGCACCAACGGCCAGACATTCTCAAGTTCATCAATTGAGACATGAAGCAGGTATGGCCCCTGGCTCGAAAGCATGGTGTCGAGAGCCGCTTCAACCTGGTCTTTACGGGTGATATGTTGGCCAGGAATGCCGAAGGCGCTGGCCAAAGTGACAAAATCGGGGTTATCGGTGAGGATCGTTTCGCTATAACGCTCCTGGAAGAACAGCTGCTGCCACTGACGAACCATGCCTAAACGCTGATTATCCAGCAGCAGGATCTTCAGCGGCAGCTGCTTGCGTTTTACGGTGCCCAACTCCTGAACATTCATCATGAAGGAGCCGTCACCGGAGATACAGATTACCGTATCGTTCGGACGCGCGACCTGGGCACCTACCGCCGCTGGCAGACCGAAGCCCATCGTCCCTAAGCCGCTGGAGGTAATGAAATTCTCCGGGCGAGTGTAGGTCATATGCTGTGCAGACCACATCTGATGCTGGCCCACGTCGGTGGTCACCACGCTGTCAGACGGTTTGCGATCGGAAAGCTGCTTGAGCAGCAATGGGGCGTAAATGCCTTCACCCGGGTAGTCATAGCGCCATGCATGTTCGGCGCGCAGCTCCGCGTTGCGCTGACGCCAGGCGTCAATGGCCAGCGGCTGCTGCAGTGCCGGCAGCAGCGTATTGAGATCGCCAGTCAGGGCAACGTGCGCCTGACGCAGCTTGTTCAGCTCCGCCGGATCGATATCCATATGGATAACTTTGGCATGCGGAGCAAAGGTGTTCAGCTTGCCGGTTACACGGTCGTCAAAACGCGCGCCTACCGCAATCAGCAGGTCGCACTCCTGAACCGCCAGGTTAGCCGCCTTCGTCCCATGCATGCCCAGCATCCCCAGGTAATAGGCATAGTCAGCGTCAACCGCGCCCAGCCCCTTCAGCGTGCAGGTCGCCGGCATTTGCGTGGCCGCAAGAAACTCGCGCAGGGCGGGAACCGCCTGCGCCATACCGACGCCGCCGCCGACGTACAGCATCGGCTTTTGCGACTGAGCCAGCATCTGCAGCGCTTGCTCAACCTCGGCGTAAGGGAAGGTAACGTCGTCGGCTACCGTGGAAAAATAGGGATCGAACTCGCCTGTCGCCAGCTGGATATCTTTCGGAATGTCGACCAGTACCGGGCCTGGGCGGCCTGAGTTCGCGACCAGGAAAGCTTCAGCAATGACGCGCGGCAGCTCTTCCAGCGACTGCACCAGGAAGCTATGTTTGGTGCAGGCCAGCGATAAGCCCAGCACGTCAATTTCCTGAAAAGCATCGGTACCGATAAGCGGTGCCGCCACCTGGCCGGTAATCGCGACCACGGGGATAGAATCCAGCAGGGCATCCGCCAGGCCGGTGATCAGGTTAGTCGCGCCAGGGCCGGAGGTTGCGATGCAAACGCCCGTTTTACCGGTTGCCCGCGCATAGCCGATGGCCGCCATTGCTGCACCCTGCTCGTGACGGCACAACAGGTGTTCCACGCCGCCGTCATACAACGCATCGTAAACCGGCATAATCGCGCCACCCGGGTAGCCGAAAACCGTCTCGACTCCCTGTGTCCGCAAAGCATGTACTACCCACTGCGCGCCATTCATAGTTACTTCCCCGTCATAGATCGGAAGAAACAGAATTTTATGCTGTTATTCATTCTCTGCTCCCCGTCTGTCATTTTTAAGTTATAAAAAAACCCCCGGACCTTTCGGTGCGGGGGTCTTAGTTCGTTAAGGCTTGATTTCTATGCCTTTCCTCGTCCAAGTGCTGCCCCGCACGGTGGGATAATAATCACCACCACGCTAATCACGACCAGGCTAATCACTCGTAGAAGGGCTGTCATTTTATGTACTTTCTGGCTTCTTGTTCGAAGGAATACCTAAAGAGGTACCACAGACGTCATGTTAAACACAAGATTTTTTTATGGCTCATTTTCTGATCACGCTAACAATTTCCAGTAAAACAATTGTTTTTAATGAGAAAAATATAAAGTGAAGATATTTCAATTTATCGCGTTGCCCTATGGCTTTTTATGACGGGCTGTCCTGCCCTTGCGGCAACCTGCGAGCCGGGTGCAATAACGAAAAGTATGTAACGATCTGCGGTGAATTATCTGGAACGTGGCGCGTAAAGCGCAGTTCCTGCGAGTGACTAATGGCAGGGTTGTCGACATGATGCCCACATTCAGGAGGCTCTATGTCACTCGCGATCGTCTACACGCGGGCCGCTCTCGGTATCAGCGCCCCGCTTATTACTATTGAGGTTCATATCAGCAGCGGCCTTCCCGGATTGACGATGGTTGGGCTGCCGGAAACAACCGTAAGGGAGGCGCGTGACCGGGTACGCAGCGCAATCATTAACAGTGGCTATACCTTCCCGGCGAAAAAAATCACCATTAACCTCGCGCCTGCCGATTTGCCAAAAGAGGGAGGGCGGTACGATCTCCCTATCGCTCTCGCGCTTCTGGTCGCCTCCGAGCAGCTAGAGGCTCCCGGACTGAATCAATATGAGTTTATCGGCGAGCTCGCGCTTACAGGGGCCCTACGCGGCGTTCCCGGCGCTATCTCCAGCGCAATGGAGGCCATCAGGGCTGGACGGCAGATTATTGTTGCCGAAGATAACGCTGCGGAAGTGGGGCTGATTGGCGGCAGCGACTGCCTTATCGCCGGACACTTGCAGGAGGTCTGCGCCTTTGTGGCAGGACAGCATCCGCTCTCCCCTCCCGCGGCCGCAGCAGAAGATCCGCAGGAAACACGCCACGATTTACGCGACGTCATTGGCCAACAGCAGGGCAAGCGCGCGCTGGAAATCGTCGCTGCCGGCGGGCATAACCTGCTATTAATCGGCCCTCCAGGTACAGGGAAAACGATGCTTGCCAGCCGGTTACCGGGATTACTGCCTCCTTTAAGCAATCAGGAGGCGCTTGAAAGCGCTGCTATTCTCAGTCTGGTGAGCACCAACTACGCGACCACCCGGTGGCGCCACAGGCCGTTTCGCGCCCCGCATCACAGCGCCTCGGTCGCGGCTATGGTCGGCGGTGGCGCCATACCTGCGCCCGGCGAGATCTCACTGGCCCATAATGGGGTGCTGTTTCTTGACGAGCTACCGGAGTTTGAACGCAGAGTGCTGGATGCCCTGCGCGAGCCAATTGAATCGGGAAAAATACATATTTCTCGTACCCGGGCCAAAATTGACTATCCGGCGCATTTCCAGCTGATTGCGGCCATGAATCCCAGCCCAACCGGACATTATCAGGGTCATCACAATCGCGCCTCTCCCGAACAGACGCTGCGCTATCTGGGGCGGCTGTCCGGCCCCTTCCTTGATCGCTTCGATCTCTCTTTGGAAATACCGCTACCGCCGCCCGGAGTACTCAGCCAGCAAGGCGGTGGTGGAGAGGACAGCGCGACGGTACGCCGGCGGGTTCTTGCTACGCGCGGGAGGCAGCTGGCCCGACAGAACAAGCTCAACGCTGATTTAGACAATAATGAGATGAAAACCTGGTGCACGTTGAATAAGAACGATGCCATCTGGCTTGAACAGACCCTGACGCAGCTAGGGCTCTCTATACGGGCCTGGCAACGGCTGCTTAAGGTGGCGAGGACGATTGCCGATATAAAGGACGATCCGCGTATCGAACGCCACCATCTGCAGGAGGCGCTAGGCTATCGGGCGATAGACCGGATGTTGAACCATCTGCAAAAACTTATGCCATAAAAAAAGGGCTTTCGCCCTTCAGACTGCTGACTAACCCCACTTTTTTAGGTGGGGTTCTTCTTTTCTAGCGACCGCAGGTCGCGATCGCTATATTTTTCCATGACCTCGCCATTTGAACATTCAGCTCGCTCAAGGCGGTTTTCGG
>NZ_CACSIS010000029.1:0-78903 GCF_902705905.1 Klebsiella sp. 18074
GGGCGGGGGTGGGATGAATCTGGAAAGCGGCTCCCCGCGACGGGGGAGCCGGTGGCTATCAGGCGACGTGCTGCAGGAATTCGCGCAGGCGCGGGCTAGGCGGGTTCTTGACCAGAACCTGCGGATCGCCATCTTCCGCGATACGCCCTTTGTCGATGAAGATCAGGCGCGAGGCCACTTTTTCGGCGAAGCCGATTTCGTGGGTCACGATAACCATCGTCATCCCTTCCTCTGCCAGATCCTGCATCACCTTCAGCACTTCATGACGCAGCTCCGGATCCAGCGCGGAGGTGGGCTCATCGAACAGCATCATTTTCGGCTTCACCGCCAGCGCGCGGGCGATGGCTACACGCTGCTGCTGGCCGCCGGAGAGCTCTGAAGGGTAGTGGTGCGCGCGTTCGGCCAGCCCCACTTTTTCCAGCAGATCTTTCGCCAGCTTCTCGGCCGCCTCTTTCTTCGCGCCGCGCACGCGCAGCGGTCCGAACATGACGTTCTCCAGCGCTGTCAGGTGCGGGAACAGATAGAACTGCTGGAACACCATGCCGGCTTCCTGGCGGATCAGACGATCGTCTACCTTCGGATCGTTGACCTTCAGGCCGTCGACAATCAGCTCGCCGCTGGTTATCTCTTCCAGTTTGTTGATGCAGCGCAGCAGGGTTGATTTACCGGAGCCGGAAGGCCCGATAATCACCACGACTTCACCTTTGTTAATCTTCAGATCGATATCGTGCAGCACCTTGGTTGGGCCAAAGTGCTTGGAAACGTTTTTAAATTCAATCACAGGATTTTCATCCTTCTTTCAAGACGGCGCAGAATAAAGCTCAGAACCAGGGTGATAATGAGATAGATAACGGCAACGGCGCTCCAGATCTCCAGCGCGCGGAAGTTACCGGCAATAATCTCCTGCCCCTGGCGGGTCAGTTCGGCAACGCCGATGACGATAAAGAGCGAGGTATCTTTGATGCTGATGATCCACTGGTTGCCCAGCGGCGGCAGCATGCGGCGCAGCGCCAGCGGCAGGATCACGTGGCGAATCGTTTCGCTTCGTGACAGTCCGAGCGCCAGGCCGGCTTCGCGGAAGCCCTTGTGGATAGAGAGCACCGCGCCGCGGGTAATTTCCGCGATGTAGGCGCCGGAGTTGATCATGATGGTCACCACCGCGGCGGAGAACGGATCGATGCGTAAATCATTAAACGCCATCGGCAGGGCGAAGTAGATAAACATGACCTGCACCACGATCGGGGTGCCGCGAATAATTTCAATAAAGACCAGCGCGATGTGGTTCGCTATCCAGCCGCCAAAGCAGCGGGCGAAACCGGCGACGAGGCCGATTATCAGACCGCCAGCCAGGCCGAGGACCGAGATCCACAGCGTCATTTTGGCGCCTTCCAGCAAAATTGGAATGGCGGGCCAGATGGCACTCCAGTCAAACTGCATAATTCGTTCCTGTTACCGTGTCGAAAGCAGAGGATGGCCCTCTGAGAAAAAAATGACTCAGGCCTGCTGTGAGGCGATCCCCGGCAGAGGGCGCAAGCGCCGGTGCCGGGCTACCAGACCTCAGCAGGCCTGTAAGAGATATATCCTGGCGGATACGGTCTGACTATTATTTTGGCTCAGTACCGAACCATTTTTTATAAATTTCGTTGTAGGTGCCGTTTTCGCGCAGGGTTTTCAGCGCGCCGTTCACTTTTTCACGCAGTTCGTCGCTGCCTTTCGGGAACGCGATGCCGTAGCTCTGCGCTTCCAGCGATTCACCTACCGCTTTGAACTGGCCGTGGCCGGCGGTTTTGATGAAGTAGAGGATGTTTGGCGTATCGTGCAGCACGGCATCGGCGCGTCCGGTACCCAGCTCCATGTAGGCGTTATCGATGTTCGGGAACTGGCGCAGGTCTTTGGTTTTGATGTTGGCCTTAGCGTAGTCAACGGAGCCGGTGCCGCCTTTGACCGCGACCACTTTACCGTTCAGATCCTTCACGTCTTTAATGTCGTTGTTGTTCGCTTTCACCATCACCAGCAGGCCGCTTTTATAGTAGCCATCGGAGAATTCGATCGCTTTTTTACGCTCTTCGGTAATGGTAATCCCCGCCAGCGCGAGGTCGATGTTTTTCGTTTGCAGCGCCGGGATGATGCCGCTGAAATCCATCGGCTTCAGGGTATAGTCCAGTTTCAGCTCTTTGGCGATGGCGGCCCACAGGTCGACATCGAAGCCAACGTACTTATCGCCTTGCTTAAATTCAAACGGAACAAACGCCGTATCGGTCGCAACAATCAGTTGTTTTTCAGCGGCCTGGGAAGAAACCGCAAAAGCCAGGGTCAGTGCAGCCAGTGAAACTTTTAATACAGACTTCATAGCATTTCCTTTTATATCCACGGGACGATCCCCTGCGAGAACGAGTAACCCTATGAAAAAATCGTGCCAGTTTTACAACTTGTTGTTTTATAACAACCAGAGTGGTTCCTGTTGCACGCTTTCGGGTCTGGCAAACTGAATCTGCACCATAGCGGGGCGTTGTTTTGGTGCGTCATAAATATACCGAATAACAAGAGCATTTTTAACGCAAACACCGATGGGAAAACAATCTTGCTGTAACGATTGTGTGAGGTGATTATTACATTTGATTTACTTTAGTACGCATTTTGACCATTGTGATGCACTAATAGAGTGCGATGGCGCACGGTAATAAAAAAAGCGGGAAACGTGAGGCGTGGAGGGAAAGAAATGCCGCCAGCGGGGCTGACGGCAGTCGGCGTGGCGATTATTCGATATTAGATTCGATAAACCACAGGAATTTATCCAGATCGCGAGAAGCGGCGGTGAAGATATCGGCCGTATCTTCATCTTTTGCTTCACTAATCGCTTTGCGCACGTCGTTCGCCACAATCGCGTAGCGGTCGGCCAGCTCTTTCAGATGGTCCTGGACGGTGTGAATGTCCAGCGGGTAGCTTTTCAGCGGAGTTTTGCTGTTGATAACCTGAGTGGTGCCCAGCGCAACGCCGCCGAGCTGGACGGCGCGTTCGGCCATCGTATCGAGGTGCTCGGTCAGCGCCGTGCGGAAGCCGTCCAGCATTTCATGAACGGCAATAAAGTTGGCACCGCGCATATTCCAGTGAGCCTGTTTGGTGATCAGCGACAGGTCGATGAACTGGATAACCTGACGATTGAGCAGCTCAACGGTGGCTTTCTTTTCGCTGTCGGTCACATCGTTGCGGGTATAGAGCAGGTTAGATGCTTTAGTTTTAACCAGTTTTGCGGTACTCATAGTTTCATATCCTCTTGATATTTATACTCGTCATACATCAAATTCGAATTATATGGAGCGCTTGTCCCCGGTAACTTATGGGGACAAGTATAGCAACGGATACGCAGAAGGCGGTGTCGGTAGTCTCTATCGGTTTGATAGCGCACGCTTGTTGATAATTCTAAAAGGTATTTAACTCAATGGGTTGAGTGCTTTTTCGCGTGAGCGCTGTACGGCTCGGTGGCCGTACAGAACCGTCTGACAATTTAGCCGATATCGACTTTTTTCAGCTTCGTTTCCCGCCGCATCGTCAGCGTCGAACCCATCGAGGCGAGGATAATCGCCCCCAGCGCCAGGGTCTGCGTGAAGGTCAGCGTCTCGCCAAGGAACACCATTCCCGATAGCGCGGCAAGGGCGGGCTCCATGCTCATCAGCGTGCCGAACGTTTTGGTCGGCATGCGGGTCAGGGCGATCATTTCCAGCGAGTAGGGGAGCGCGGTAGAGAGCACGGCGATCGCCAGGCCCAGCGGCAGCAGCGACCACTGGAATAGCGTATCGGTTGCCTGCAGCATACCCAGCGGCACAAAAATCACCGCGGCAATGAGCGAGCCCATCGCCACCGTTGCCGGGCCGTGCTCTTCGCCCGCGCGCTGGCCGGTGAGAATATAGACCGCCCAGCAGGCCCCGGCGCCCAGCGCCAGCAGCGCGCCGGTGAGATCGACCTGCGCCACGTCCCGCCCCAGCGGCAGGAGATACCATAGCCCCAGAACCGCCAGAACCACCCATACGAAGTCGAGCGGACGCCGCGAGCCAAAGAGGGCCACCGCCAGCGGGCCGGTAAACTCAAGGGCCACCGCAATGCCCAGCGGTATGCGCTGAATTGAGAGATAGAACAGATAGTTCATCGCCCCCAGCGCGAGGCCGTAAAAGAGCAGCGGCAGGCGCTGTTCGCGGGCGAAGCGCAGCCGCCAGGGCTTGAAAATGACCACCAGAATCAGGGTGCCTAGCGCCAGGCGCAGGGCCGTCACGCCGGGCGCGCCAACCAGCGGGAAGAGCGATTTTGCCAGCGACGCGCCGCTCTGAATAGAGATCATGGCGATTAAAATAACTGCCGTCGGC
Source organism: Klebsiella sp. 18074 (assembly GCF_902705905.1). Taxonomy (NCBI): domain Bacteria; kingdom Pseudomonadati; phylum Pseudomonadota; class Gammaproteobacteria; order Enterobacterales; family Enterobacteriaceae; genus Klebsiella; species Klebsiella sp. 18074. The sequence continues at coordinate 4,359 of NZ_CACSIS010000029.1, forward strand.
AACCACGCCGGGACCTTTCGGGACGAGCCGGGCATCCTTTCTCCTGTCAAAATTTGTCAAAACCGGTAAAGGTTCCAGTGTAAATGAATTACCCAACCGCAGTTGAGCTATTGTTGAAAAAATCCTCGAAGAGGGGAGTACAATCGGAAGCGCGCCGCTGAAACACTCGTCTGGTGATTAGGAATAATCTGGATGCATGTCCGGCGAGCTACGCGCATAAATATGATTGTATCCGCTAAAAACGGTTGTTTTCCAGTTTGTTATAGTTTTGTGGAAACTTTTGGTTACATGAAAAAGTATGTTAGACAGTGTAAAGCGGAAAGAGTTTCCCGAAAGTTTTTGATATATTTAAGACTTAGGACTTATTAGAAACACATTTGAGGTGGTTATGAATAAAATTGCACGTTTTTCAGCACTGGCTGTTGTACTGGCTGCATCCGTAGGTACCGCGTTCGCTGCAACTTCTACCGTTACCGGTGGTTATGCTCAGAGCGACATGCAGGGCGAAGCGAATAAAGCAGGCGGTTTCAACCTGAAGTACCGTTACGAGCAAGACAATAGCCCGCTGGGTGTTATCGGTTCCTTCACCTACACTGAAAAAGATCGCACCGAATCTGGCGTATACGAAAAAGGCCAGTACTACGGCATCACCGCTGGTCCGGCTTACCGTATCAACGACTGGGCAAGCATCTACGGCGTAGTGGGTATTGGTTACGGTAAATTCCAGGACAACAGCTACCCGAACAAAGCTGACATGAGCGACTACGGTTTCTCCTACGGCGCTGGTCTGCAGTTCAACCCGATCGAAAACGTTGCTCTGGACTTCTCTTACGAGCAGTCTCGCATTCGTAACGTTGACGTTGGTACCTGGATCGCGGGCGTTGGTTACCGCTTCTAATCACTTCGGTGATATAAAAAATCCGCCTCACAGGGGCGGATTTTTTTTGCCTGTCATTCGGCAAAACCCGTCGCCATCAGCATCCCGATGGCGGATGAGGTGGCCTACTGGGTGGTGAACAGGTCGGTACCCAGATGGGTATAGTCCACTTTTTGCAGCTGGAAGTTGGTGATGAAAACCGGTCCAGCCTGTTGCTCAGAGATAAAGCGATAGCGCGGCTTTATTTCCTCGGCGGCGATCCCGGTCCACTGCGAGAAGAAGCCGAGGAAATCGTTGGCCGAGCGGCGGGCTTTGATAATCTTGTGCGCTTTATCATCGCTGGACAGCACCATGAACGGCACCTGGAAGTTCTGCTGGAACTTATCGTCGTGCGCCAGATACTGCACCTCTTTCCCGCGCTCCTTGAAGGCCAGGCCGTGATCGGAGAAATAGGTCATCGAGAAGCTGTCGCCGGAGTTCTGCAGCTGGCTATAGAGTTTGCCCAGCAGCGCGTCGGTTTGCGTCATGCTGTAGAGATAGCACGAGGTCTCCTTCGACTGTACGAATACCGTATATTTTCCCTTGGTACGGTCGCAGGCCTGCGGGTGCGAGCCCATCAAATGCAGGACGATCAGCTGCGGCTGAGTCCGCTGGGTCGACAGGACCTGTTCGGTTAGCTTCAGCAGCTGCTCATCCTGGGTGTTTTTATTGGCCTCAAAATCGCCGTTTTTGAGGAACTGCACCTCGTCGGCGCGTTTGGCAATACTGGCAATCGCCGTATCGTACTCGCCGATTTGCCCCTGATTCGAGAACCACCAGGTCTGGAAGCCCGCGCGGTTGGCCAGCGTGACGAAGTTATCCTGATACTGCGGCTTGCCGTCAACGACTCGGTTAAGCGTCAGGCCCAGCGATTTTTGCGTTGAACCGCTCGCCGCAATGTAGTCGTTGAACAGATAGCCGTTCACCGAGCTGGCGAAAGGGGTGTTGTCCCAGTGGCCGCCGAAGGCGCCGAGCGCGTCGCGTCGCGCGCTTTCGCCAATCACCACCACGTACAGGTGATATTTGGGCTTCACCGCCACGACGTGCCAGCTGTCCTTGATATTCGCCAGCTGCGCCATGCGCGCCTGCTCATCCAGCACCTCGTTGTTATTTACCACCACGTCTTTGACGAAGCGCAGAGCCGGGTAGCCGGTATCAATCACCTTGAAGACGCCGCCCCAGGCCAGATTTTGTACCGGCTGGAGGAAGAAGATACCGACGCTGAACAGCAGGCCCAGGCTGTCCATTTTGCTCCAGCGCTTGCGTTCGTCCGGCTTGCGACGCACGGCAATGACGCCCAGCGCAAAAATAAACACCGCCAGCAGATAGCTGTACCACGGGAAGATGGTCAAAATTTCGGTGGATTCTTCGACGTTGGTGGCGTGCAGCGCCAGCAGCGTATTGAAATTGGGCGCACCGTAGGCCTGGCCAAACGGATAATAGAGCGCGGCAAGCAGCGAGTAGCCGCCGACCACCACCTTCTGCGCGCGCGGAAAGCTGCGCCACAGCAGATGTAGCACGCATGTAAAGGCAACGGCATAAAGCAGACTAAAATCGTAGCCAAGGGCCAGGTTAATCAGCAGAGACTGTAAAAAGTAGAATCCGGTCCACGGGTTCAGGACCAATCCACGAGCGACCAGCGTTTCTTTCAGGGTGAGGTTCATAGTTAACAATCAAAAAGACGCCATGTGCATCCCCTGGCATCAAGGGGTAAAACCTGCTGGACAGTGCCGGAAGAGGGTCTCTGCGAGCCGCAGTAGTGGCAGGGCTGACAAACGATAGGGCTTGCAAATGCTAAGGTCAACTAGCCATAACAGATTGTTTTGGGAGAAAGCTTACAAAACTTGAAAAATGCGGGTGAAAGGCGGGGAAATGAACCAGTATAACGGGGAATTATGACCGAAAAATGAAGCGGCGTGCCGCGACGCCGCGTTAGTTGCCCGGTTTGTCCTGCTCTTTTTTGCCGTTGAGCAGATCGCACAGCATGCCGATTAGCATTAAGCGTACTTTAAATGGAGAGTGGGTAAACACCTGTAAGCACCTCTTGAGTTCGTTCATCGTAACCTCCTGCGCTTTCGCCCTTCGCTCGGTGAAGGATGTCTGCATTACATACAGATATAGCACAGGCTATATTTTATAGCTATGGCTAAAAAGTTAATTTTTTGTGCTACGGGCCCAATCATTTACAATGGCCCTCTTTGAGATGACGCTTGCTGCGTCACACGTATTTGAGGAAGCACAATGAACCGTCGCGCAGGCAAACAAATAACAAAAAAAGTGACGCAGCTAGTGAATGTTGAAGAGCACGTTGAGGGGTTTCGTCAGGTGCGCGAGGCGCATCGTCGCGAGCTGATTGACGACTACGTTGAGCTGATTTCCGATCTGATCCGCGAGGTGGGCGAAGCGCGTCAGGTCGATATGGCCGCGCGCCTGGGCGTTTCGCAGCCGACGGTCGCGAAAATGCTCAAGCGCCTGGCCAGCGTAGGATTGATCGAGCAGATCCCGTGGCGCGGCGTCTTTTTAACCCCGGAAGGCGAGAAGCTGGCGCACGAAAGCCGCGAACGGCATCAGATTGTGGAAAACTTCCTGCTGGTGATCGGCGTCAGCCCGGAGATCGCCCGTCGCGATGCTGAAGGGATGGAGCATCACGTGAGCCAGGAGACGCTGGAGGCCTTTAGCCAGTTTACGCTCAAGCACGGACAGAAGGGGGAATGAACCTGCCCTTTGTTCGGTCGCTGGCGGGTGACCGCTTCCTCCATTTATTGCTGATTATTGCCGGCATATTAAGCATTTTTGTGCCCTTTGCCCCCGCCAGCTGGCCTCAGGCTATCGACTGGCAGACGATTATTACCCTCAGCGGGCTGATGCTGCTGACCAAAGGGGTCGAGCTGAGCGGCTATTTTGACGTGCTGGGCCGTAAAATGGCGCGGCGGTTTGTGACCGAACGGCAGTTGGCCATCTTTATGGTGCTGGCGGCGGCGCTGCTTTCCACTTTCCTGACCAACGATGTGGCGCTTTTTATCGTCGTGCCGCTCACCCTGACGTTAAAAAAATGGTGCGCGATTCCGGTTAACCGGCTGATTATTTTCGAGGCGCTGGCGGTGAACGCCGGCTCGCTGCTGACGCCGATTGGCAATCCGCAAAACATTCTGCTGTGGGGACGCTCCGGCCTCAGCTTCCCGGCCTTTATCGGGCAGATGCTGCCGCTGGCGGCGGCGATGATGGTAACGCTGCTGGCGCTGTGCTGGTGCTGTTTTTCAGCCCTACGCCTCACTTATCACAGCGGTGAGCGGGTGCCCTCCTGGCAGCCAAAGCTGGTCTGGGGCTGCCTGGCGCTGTATCTGGTTTTCCTGACGGCGTTAGAGATGAAGCAGGGACTTTGGGGCCTCGCGCTGATCGTCATTGGCTTTTTGCTGCTGGCGCGGGCGGTGATTATCAACGTTGACTGGTCCCTGCTGCTGGTCTTTATGGTGATGTTTATTGACGTTCACCTGCTGATCCAGCTGCCGGCTCTGCATCAGCTGCTGAGCAGCGTCGGCCAGCTCTCCCCTGGCGGCCTGTGGCTGACGGCGATCGGCCTGTCGCAGTTCATCAGCAACGTCCCGGCAACCATTCTGCTGCTCAACTACGTCCCGCCGTCGACGCTGCTGGCCTGGGCGGTGAACGTCGGCGGCTTTGGTCTGCTTCCCGGCTCGCTGGCCAACCTGATTGCCCTGCGCATGGCGGCAGACAGGCGCATCTGGTGGCGCTTTCATCTTTACTCTCTGCCGATGCTGCTGTGGGCGGCGCTGGTGGGCTACGCCATCCTGCACTTCGGGTTCTGATATTCGGAGGATTGGGCAAGAAACGGACAGAATCTCCCCATTCGCGCTCGTGCAGGCGGGAGTATAACTATAGCGCTGACGTTAATTATCCTGATGAGGAGAGTCCGATGCGTTATAAAAAACTCGGAAATACCGGTCTGTTTGTCTCTGAACTGTGCCTTGGCACCATGACCTTTGGCGGTGAAGAGGGGATGTGGGGCAAAATTGGCCAGCTGCGCCAGGCGGAAGCCGAGCAGTTGGTGGGCAGCGCCCTCGATGCCGGCATTAACTTTATCGACACCGCAAACGTCTATTCGGAAGGGCGTTCGGAAGAGATAACCGGCCAGGCGCTAAAAAATCTCAAAATCCCGCGCGAAAACGTGGTGGTCGCCACCAAAGTGTTCGGTGAAACCGGCACCGCCGGCGTTAACTCTCGCGGTAGCTCCCGCTACCACATTCTCAGCAGCGTCAAAGAGAGCCTGCGGCGCCTGCAGCTCGATCATATCGATCTCTACCAGCTGCACGGCTTCGATCCGGCGACACCCGTCGAAGAGACCCTCTACGCCCTCGATACCCTGGTCCGCCAGGGGCACGTCCGCTATATCGGCATATCGAACTGGGCGGCCTGGCAAATCGCCAAGGCGCTGGGTATTGCTGAACGCCTCGGGCTGGCGCGCTTTGCCTCCCTGCAGGCTTACTACACCATCGCCGGGCGCGACCTCGAGCGCGAGCTGGTGCCGATGATGCAGAGCGAAGGGCTGGGGCTGATGGTCTGGAGCCCGCTGGCGGGCGGATTGTTGAGCGGCAAATATACCCGCGATGGCCAGGGGGAAGCGGGTGGCCGTCGGCTGGAATTTGATTTCCCGCCGGTGAATAAGGATCGCGCCTTCGATTGCGTGGACGCGATGCGCGAGGTGGCGGACGCCAAAGGCGCGACGGTCGCGCAGGTCGCGCTCGCGTGGCTGCTCCATCAGCAGGCGGTGACCAGCGTGATTATCGGCGCCAAACGTGCGGATCAGCTGGCGGACAATATTGCCGCCACTCAAATCCAGCTCGGCGAAGAGGATCTCCGGAAGCTGGATGCGGTGAGCGCGCTGCCGCGCGAATATCCCGGCTGGATGCTCGAGCGCCAGGGCGAATATCGCCGCAATCAGCTTAACGAGTAATCCTGTCCGTTCCTCAACGGCGGGCACTGTCCCGCCGCTTTCTACCCTCTCTTTTCGAAATCGCTCACAAAAACGACACAACTCCTTTGCGTGATTTATCATTTCATTCTATATGACTAGTCATGAATTTTTAATGACTAGTCATAGTGACGGAGCGAACGATGAAGACACTGGCAAAGGATTTTTTATGGGGCAACTCGGTTTCCAGCATGCAGACGGAAGGGGCGTGGAATGAAGGCGGAAAGGGGATGTCGGTATACGACATTCGCGAGCCCTCAGAGTTTGCTTCTGACTGGAAGGTGGCGACCGACTCCTACCATCGCTATGAAGAAGACTTTGATTTAATGCAGGATCTAGGGATGAACTGCTACCGCTTCCAGATTTCGTGGAGCCGCATTTGCCCGACCGGCGATGGCGAGTTCAACGAAGAAGGTATCGCCTTCTACCATCGCTTTATCGACGCTCTGATTGCCCGCGGCATTGAACCGATGATTTGCCTGTACCATTTTGACATGCCGCTGGCGCTGGCGAATGAGTACAACGGTTTTATCGATCGCCGCGTGATGGAGGCGTTTGTGCGCTACGGCAGAAAAATGATCGACTGCTACGGCGACAAGGTGAAGTACTGGCTGACCTTCAATGAGCAGAATATTTTCCACATGCCGATTGCGTTCCGCATTGCGGGCTATATGCAGGGCGATGAAACGCTCCGCGAGCTGTACGCGATCCAGCATTACACCATGATGGCGCACGTCCATCTGACCGCGTACCTGCATGAAACCCAGCCCGGCAGGCTGATGGGCGGAATGCTGGCGCATCAGCTTATCTACCCGGCGACCTGCCGGCCGCGCGATATTTTCTGCGCTCAGCAGCATGATGAGTTTCTCAACCAGAACCTGCTGCGCGTCTATGCCGGTCAGGGCTACAGCCCCGAGGTCATGGCCGTGGTCGCCCGTGAAGGCTTCGAGGATATTTACCGCGCTGAGGATTTAGCCCTGATTGCGCAGAATAAAAATGACTATATGGCCTTTAGCTACTATGCCAGCCGCACGCTCAGCAGCGACCCGATCCCGGAAGGCACCGAGGTGAACTACTACATGCAGTTCGGTGATAAGGACAACCCGTACCTGAAGTCTACGGAATGGAACTGGCAAATCGATCCGCTCGGCTTTCGTACCATCATCACCCGCTACTACAACGACTGGCGCCTGCCGGTATTCCCGATTGAAAACGGTATCGGGGTGATTGAGTCCTGGGATGGCGAAAACATGATTGCCGACGACTATCGTATCGCCTATCACCGCGACCATATCAACGCCATGAAAGAGGCGATTTTTGAGGACGGCGCGGAGGTGATCGGCTATCTCGGCTGGGGGCTGATCGACATTCTCAGCTCGCAGGGCGATATGCGTAAACGCTACGGGGTGGTGTACGTCAACCGTGAAAACCACGATCTTAAAGACCTTAACCGCGTGCCGAAGAAAAGCTATGCCTGGCTGAAACGAGCGATCCACAGCAACGGTGAAGAGATGTAGTTCGCGCGGGCCGCACCGGGTTACCTCCGTCAGATTTCAGGCTGCGGGCGCGCTGCCTGCAACCTGAAGCCTGATGGGGAATACGGGTAAGTGATGAAGAGGATTCTGCAAAATGTCTGATAATACAACGTCCAGTATGCAGTCTTTGACCGATCGCTTTGTTGAGTTTTCCGCGCGTATCGCCAACCAGGTACACCTGCGTTCGCTGCGCGATGCGTTTGCCGGGGTCATGCCGATTTTCATTCTGGCAGGGCTGGCGGTGCTGGTGAATAACGTGGTGTTTCCCTGGATACTGCAGGGCGACACGCTGGTGCACTTTAAGGTGTGGGGCGATGCGATTATCAACGGGACGTTGAATATCGCCGCGCTGCTGATCGCGCCGATGATCGCGTGGTCGCTGGCGCGTAACAAAAACTTCGCTAACCCGGTTTCGACCGTCGTTATCGCTCTTTGCAGCTTTATTATTATGATGCCGATGCAGGTGGATCTGGTGCCGGTTGGCGGGAAGGCGACGGTCAGCCTGACGTCGGTGCTGACCTTCGCCAACATCGGGTCTACCGGCATTTTCGCTGGGGTGCTCATTGGCCTGGTGGCGACGGAAATCTTTATGCGCATCGCCGGGATCAAGCGCCTGACCATCAATCTCGGGGAGAACGTGCCGCCGGCGGTGGGCCAGTCGTTTTCATCGCTCATCCCGGCCATTCTTACGCTGTCACTGTTTGCGGCGCTGGCCGCGCTGCTGAATAACCTGCTGCACACCGATCTTATTCATCTGATCACCACGCTGATCCAGCAGCCGCTGCGCTTGATTAATACCAGCCTGCCGGGGACTATTTTTATCTACAGCTTCGGCAACTTCTTGTTTACGCTGGGTATTCATCAGTCGGTTGTGAATAGCGTGGTGCTGGAGCCGTTCCTGCTGATTAATACCAATGAGAATATGCTGGCCTACGCCAGCGGCCAGCCGATTCCGCATATTATTAACAATATCTTCGTGCCGACCTTCGGCATGGTGGGCGGCACCGGCAGCACCATTTCTCTGCTGATCGCCATCTTTCTTTTCTCGCGTCAGCAGGCCTCGAAGCAGGTGGCGCGTCTGGCTATTACCCCGGGGCTGTTCAATATCAACGAACCGGTGATTTTCGGCCTGCCGATCGTTTTCAACGTGCCGCTGATGATCCCGTTCGTGCTGCTTCCCGCCATCGGTATCTTTTTCGCCTGGATGTGTACCACGCTCGGGCTTATGTCGCGCTGCGTGGTGATGATCCCGTGGACCACGCCGCCGGTGCTCAGCGCCTGGCTGGCAACGGCGGGGGACTGGCGGGCGGTGGTGGTGCAGTTGATAATCATCATCTTTGGTGTATTCTTCTACCTGCCATTTCTCAAAATATCTGAGAGAGTGGCGTTAAAAAACAATGGGATAAATGAATAATAAGGAAGGACGATGGCGGCGAAGTATCTTTTGATCGCGCGGGAAATTAAAAAGCGGATTATCAGCCAGCAGTACCCCGCCAGCATGCCATTACCCGACCAGTTTGCGCTGGCGGCGGAGTTTAATACCAGCAGGATGACCATCCAGCAGGCGATGCGCCAGCTTATTGTTGAAGGGCTGATTTATACCCGCAAAGGGCAGGGCACCTTCGTACGTAAAAACTTTCTCCAGCTTTCGCAGTGGGATCTTCCGGGAAGCGACTATTTTGGCGCCACCAAAACCTGGGCCCATCTGGGGGCGGTCAGCAGCAGGGTGGTGCGCTTCGAGCTGCGCTTTCCCAGCGAGAAGGAGCAGACGTCGCTGCTGATTAATGCCGATTCACCGGTTTATGACTTCGTGCGCCTGCGGTTGCTCAACGACGAGCCGATGTCGCTGGACGCTACGGTAATGCCGGTGAATCTGGTCCCCGGCCTGAATAAAAGCCACCTCGAAAGCTCCGTATTCCAGTATGTTGAAACGCTTGGGCTGAAAATAATGGGGTCGTACCGGGTGGTGCGCGCCATTAAGCCCGGCGAGCTCGAACAGCAGCACCTGGTGTGCGAAGCCGGCGATCCGGTGCTGGAGGTTGAGCAGGTTATCTACCTCGAGGACGGTACGCCGCTGGAGTATGCCCACTGTCACTACCGCTACGATCACGGCGGTATCGTTATCGTTAACAACGGCTGACGTCAGGCGAAAAGAAAAAAGGGCGAGGTTTTCACCTCGCCCTTTTTTGTGCACGACGCTCAGGATCAGTTCAGACGAACCGGCATACCGGAACGGTTCTGCACCGCCTGCTCAACCACGCTCTGATCGACGTCTGACTGGCCGGTAACGGCCTGTACGGATTTGTTCAGCGTAATCGGGACGATCTCACCGCCCTGGAACTGGGCTTCAGTGGTCGACAGCGGGTTATGGACTTCAACGTAACGGCTGCCGTCCGGCTCGCTGGTGGCTTTCACCGGCTCATCGATAAATTCGACGCGGGTGCCGACCGGCACGTTCTCAAACAGGAATTTGATATCGTCGTTGCGCAGACGCACGCAGCCGTGGCTGACGCGCAGGCCGATACCGAAGTTGGCGTTGGTGCCGTGGATCGCATACAGACGACCGATGTAGAGCGCGTACAGGCCCATCGGGTTGTCAGGACCGGCCGGTACTACGGCCGGCAGCGGGTTACCGGCTGCGACGTATTCGGCGTGCATTTTCGCCGTCGGCGTCCAGGTCGGGCCGGCTTTCTTGCGCTCAACCTTGGTCACCCAGTTGATCGGCGTATCTTTACCCAGCTGGCCGATACCTATCGGCAGCACGATCACGGTGTTGGTGCCTTTCGGGTAGTAGTAAAGACGCATTTCCGCGCTGTTGATCACGATACCTTCATGCACGGTGTCCGGCAGAATCAGCTGCTGCGGGATATTCAGCACGGTACCGCCTTTCGGCAGGTAGGTATCGACGCCCGGGTTCGCTTCCAGCATGTTGGAGAGACCCATCTGGTATTTGGCGGCGAAGTATTCCAGCGGCTGCTTGTTGTCGTCCGGAACCGTGACAACCTGGTTCTGGCCAATCAGTCGGCTACCGTCGGTCGGCAGAGGATAGGTTACAGCGGATGCTGTGTTGCAAAAGCCCACGATGGCGAAGGCTGCCGCAAGGAGTGTCGATAATTTCATATTCATCATGTCGTGTGCGATGTTAAAGCCACACAGGCCTTTGTTAGATTTTTCAGGGAGTAGATGGGAGCGCATTATATGTGCATTCCCGCCAACAGGGAAATGAGATGTGTACGAAATCACACTTTTTTGCCGCTTGTTTCAAGTGTCGTCCTTTAACCGGCGAAGCCGCGCCGTCGCAGGGGCGATCGCACGGCATGCCTGGGGCCGCCGGGTCGCCGCTGAGGCCTGCCGGACGCCGGCGGCGGGGGGCAAAAGGCGCCGTACGCGGCGCCAGCGGTAAGGGAATTCACCGCAGACCGTGAAAAGAGATGGTTTTGCTGGCATAATGTCCGATGTGTCACACTTCTCATTCTCTTTTTTCAGGATAACCCCGTGCTAGTATCCAGCAACGTCACCATGCAGTTTGGCAGTAAGCCGCTGTTCGAAAACATCTCCGTCAAATTTGGCGGCGGCAACCGTTACGGCCTGATTGGCGCCAACGGTAGCGGTAAATCTACCTTTATGAAGATCCTCGGCAACGATCTGGAGCCAACGCTGGGCAACGTGTCCCTCGATCCTAACGAGCGTATCGGTAAGCTACGTCAGGACCAGTTCGCGTTCGAAGAGTTCACCGTGCTGGATACGGTCATCATGGGCCACGGCGAGCTGTGGGAAGTGAAGCAGGAGCGCGATCGCATCTACGGCCTGGCGGAAATGAGCGAAGCCGACGGCTATAAGGTGGCGGATCTGGAAGTGACCTACGGCGAGATGGACGGCTACTCCGCTGAAGCCCGCGCCGGTGAACTGCTGCTCGGCGTCGGTATTCCGGTAGAACAGCATTACGGTCCGATGAGCGAAGTCGCGCCCGGCTGGAAGCTGCGCGTCCTGCTGGCCCAGGCGCTGTTCTCCAACCCGGACATCCTGCTGCTCGATGAACCGACGAACAACCTGGACATCGATACCATTCGCTGGTTGGAGCAGACGCTCAACGAACGCGACAGCACCATGATCATCATTTCGCACGACCGTCATTTCCTTAACATGGTGTGTACCCACATGGCGGATCTCGACTACGGCGAACTGCGCGTCTACGCCGGTAACTACGACGAATACATGACCGCGGCCACCCAGGCTCGTGAGCGTCTGCTGTCTGATAACGCCAAGAAAAAGGCGCAGATTGCCGATCTGCAATCCTTCGTCAGCCGCTTTAGCGCCAACGCTTCTAAATCACGTCAGGCGACTTCTCGCGCCCGTCAGATTGATAAAATCAAGCTCGACGAAGTGAAAGCCTCCAGCCGTCAGAACCCGTTCATCCGCTTCGAGCAGGACAAGAAGCTGTTCCGTAACGCGCTGGCTGTCGAAGAGTTGGCGAAAGGTTTTGATAACGGCCCGCTGTTTAAAAAATTCAATCTGCTGCTGGAAGTGGGCGAGAAGATTGCCATTCTGGGTGCCAACGGCGTGGGTAAAACCACCATGCTGAAAACCCTGGTTGGTGAACTGGCGCCGGATAACGGTACCGTTAAATGGTCTGAGAATGCGCAGATTGGCTACTACGCGCAGGATCACGCCGAAGACTTCGATAACGATCTGAGCGTGTTCGACTGGATGAGCCAGTGGAAGCAGGATGGTGACGATGAGCAGGTTGTGCGCAGCTTCCTCGGCCGCCTGCTGTTCAGCCAGGACGATATCAAAAAGCCGGCAAAAGTGCTGTCAGGTGGCGAAAAGGGCCGCATGCTGTTCGGTAAGCTGATGATGCAGAAACCCAACATTCTGGTGATGGACGAACCGACCAACCACCTGGATATGGAATCTATCGAATCGCTGAACATGGCGCTGGAGATGTATCAGGGCACCCTGATTTTCGTTTCCCACGACCGTGAGTTCGTCAGCTCGCTGGCGACCCGCGTGATCGAAATTACGCCGGAGCGCGTCATCGACTTTAGCGGTAATTACGAAGATTATCTGCGCAGCAAAGGCATCGACGGCTAAACGTCCGCTGCCCCGCCCCGGTACGCGCCTGCGCAGCCGGGGAGTGAACATAAAGCCCCGGTCAGCCTCGCGCGACCGGGGCTTTTTATTGCCCTTAGTCCAGCAGCCACTCGCCGACGTCTTTACCATTCACCAACAGCCGGCGCTTTTCACCGGCGGGGAGCGTTATCTTCAGCGCCTTCCACGCCGGACGGTAGCGGCCGCGAGCATTCACCTGCAGGTTGATGGTGCTGGCGCTGCAGGTCATCTCCCACCCCAGCCACAGCGCATCGCCGTCGCGATAGCCCCAGCTCTCGCCGTCATCTTCAAAGAGCAGGCCGCTCGTCGAGCCCGCACCCTTGAGCGGAAACAGCTTCAGCTCGCGGCTGTCGTCTTTTTTGGCGTCAACGTGGACGATCCTCTCGCTGAGCGGCAGACCCGCCCCGGCGCGCACCATCAACGGCAGTTTCTCCAGCGGCGCATCGAGCGTTATCCACTGGCCGCCGGCAAACCACTCTCCGCTATAAAAGTCGTACCAGCCGGACTCGTTTTCCGGCAGCCACGCCGGGCGCTGGCGCTGGCCGGGCTCCACGACGCTGGCGACGAGGAGATCGCGGCCGAACAGGAAGTCGTCGCACTCCTCGAAGGTCTGCGGGTCATGCTGGTGATCGAGGAAGGTCGGGCGCAGCATCGGCTCGTCGTCAGCGTGCGCCTGCCACAGCAGGGTGTAGAGGTAGGGCAGCAGGCGATAGCGCAGCTCAATCGCGCCGCGAATCGCCGGCAGGACCGCCGGATACATCCACGCCTCGTTGACCGTGCGATCGTCGTTCCAGGAGTGGATCGTGAAGCGCGGATGCATCACCCCGTTCTGCACCCAGCGCACGAACAGCTCGGCGTCCGGCTTATCGCCGGAGAAGCCGCCGACGTCGTGACCGACGTTATAGAGGCCGGAGAGGCTCATCCCCAGCCCCATACGGGTGTTGTAGCGCAGGGTATCCCAATGGGTGCGGTTATCGCCGCTCCAGGTTTGCACGTAGCGCTGCATCCCGGCGCAGCCGGAGCGTGAGATCAGGTACGGGCGTTTCTCCGGGGCAAAGCGCTGCTGGGCCTCCAGCGACGCGCGCATCATCAGCAGCGGCATCACCGGGCGGATATGCTTGATGGCAATCTCCTGGCCAAAACCGTGGCAGCGCGCCTCGCCATCCCAGACTTCAAATTCGTTATTGTCGTTCCACGTCGAATCAATCCCCATCTCCAGCAGCTGAGTGGTGACCCCCTCCTGCCACCAGGCGACGGTTTGCGGGTTGGTGAAGTCGAGGTGCGACCCTTCGTCATCCCAGAAGCTGGAGCGTTCCGGGGACTTGCTTTCGGAGTCCTGAATAAACAGCCCGCGCTCTGCCACCTCGCTATAGCGCGGGTGATCCTGCAGCAGGCAGGGCTTGATGTTGGCCGCCAGCTTGATACCCGCGTCGTGGAAGCGCTGGCTCATCACCTTCGGCTGCGGAACCTTGTCGTAATTCCAGTTAAAGACGTAGCGCTTACCGCCGATTGAGGTATAGCCGGAGGAGAGCTGGAACGAGTCGCACGGAATGGCGTGCTCTTCGCAGAGGCGGATAAAGTTCATCAGCTGGTTTTGCGCATCCGGCGCGTCGGTGTAGTGCATCGTCGAGCCGCTATAGCCCAGGCTCCATTTCGGCCCGAACAGCGTTTTCCCGGTCAGGCGGACAAAGGCTTTGGTGATGTCCAGCACGCGTTTGCCGGTAAACATGTAGTAATCAATATCGCCCGCTTCGGCCTGCCAGCGGCGATAGGCGGTGTGGTAGTTGTCGATTTCGTTGCCCAGATCCAGCCAGCAACTGCTGAGGTTATCGTAGAACAGGCCGTAGCTGATATCGCTGCGCTGGGCGATGGTGAAGGGGATGTGCTTATACAGCGGATCGGTGCTGACGGCGTTATAGCCCATCGCATCCAGGTTGCGCATCTCGTAGCGATTCCCGTTGCGCTGCAGGTTGCCCGCCTTTTCGCCCAGACCGTAGAAGCGTTCATCTTGACGCCGGCTCTGGTAGTGCGCGACGCCGTCGCCGTGGGCGTTGACCAGATAGGCGCTGGTCGGACGGTCGCTAACCAGCGGCTGCCACTCTCCGGCATCGTCGCGATAGCTCCACTCCAGCCACAGCGGCTGGTGGACGGTGACGCGCAGGCGTTCGGTGGCAACCGTCAGGGTCTCCTGCTGCTGCTCCAGGCTCCAGGCGGGGAGGGTAAATCCGCTGACGTCGTCGCGGCTGCGTCCCTCCCAGGGGACGTCCTGCTGCGGGGCGATGCTCCAGGTGCGGTCCAGCGCCAGCTCTCCTCTGCGTTTAAGCAGGACGCGGAACAGGTTCTCTTCCAGCACGTACAGACACAGGGTGTGCTGCCCATCCACCGCCAGCTCGACGTGGTGGGCCAGCTGCTGTTGCAATTTCCAGTGTTTCAAGGTTTTCATTTTTACATCCACTCTCAGGCGCGGCTGGCGCGACGTTCAGCAATAAAAGCGACCAGGAAGACAGCGCCAATCAGGTCGAAGAAGCCCATGGCGACGAACAGCGGGTTGAAGCCAATCTTGTCGGCGGTCACCCCGATTAATAAGGAGAACAGGAAGCTGGCGATCCAGGCGGCGGAGCCGCGCATGCCGTTGACGGTCGCCATCTGGCCCTTATCGAACGACTCCACCACCAGCGCGCTCAGCATGCAGGAGATAATCTGGTGGCCGAAGCCGCCGATGGAGATCAGGACGATGGTGACGTAGGGGTCGCGGGTAATGGTGACGAGGGCCAGCGAAATCATCAGGAATGCGCCGGTCAGCGAGCTTGCCACCACCGAGTTAACCCGTGAACAGCCGAACCAGCGGGTATAGAGTTTGGTCAGATAGCCGCTCACCACGCTGCCGAGATCGGCGGCGAGGAACGGCAGCCAGGCGAACATGGCTATTTGTTTGAGATCCATGCCGTGTTCTTTGGCGAGGTACAGCGGCACCCAAAAGCTCAGGACCGCCCAGGCGGGCTCCGCCATAAAGGCCGGGATCGCAATACCGTAGAAGCGCTTATTTTTCGACACGGTTTTCAGCGCGGTAAAGAACGGCAGTTTTACCGCCGGCGGCTCGTTGTCCTGACGGATGAACTCCAGCTCCGACTTGCCCAGATTCGGATGCTTTTCCGGATTGTGGTAAAACGCCCACCACAGGATCACCCACAGCAGCGCCAGCACCCCGGTGAACATAAACGCGCCCTGCCAGCCGAAAGAGGCGTGAGCAAAATAGATGATCGGCGGCGCCAGCATCGCGCCGATGGAGAAACCGACGCCGGCCCAGCCGGCGGCTATCGGGCGTTCAGATTTTGGAAACCATTCGCCGATGGTTTTGGCGTTGGCCGGGGTGGCAGCGGCTTCTGCTCCACCCATGAAAAAACGCAGGATCGCCAGATGCAGCCAGCTGCCGGCACCGGCGTGGGCGATACAGGCGAGGGCCCACAGGGTGGCGCAGATCATAAAGCCCAGCTTCAGGCCAATCACGTCAATCAGCCAGCCGCAGAGAGGCTGGAAGAGGGTGTAGGCCAGCTGAAAAGCGCCGACGATCCATGAGTACTGCTCGGTGGTGATGCCCAGCGTTGTCTTCAGCTCGGGGGCGATAATGCCTAAGGAGTTGCGGGTAATGTAGTTAACGGTGACGCCGAGCAGAAACAGGGTCAGCATCCACCAGCGCAGGTTTCTGACTACGCGGCGCGATTTGCTGACCGCCATATCGTTGTTGAGGCCTTGGCTCATAGAACTCTCCACAAGAACTTTGTAGGGGGAAATGATCGATGCTCAATCCCTGAGTTGTCATACCTGTTTTATTAACGTTATGAATATTATTGTTTTATTTATTTGGTTTTCCGTATAACTAGTATGGAAGTTATCGGACCAATTCAGGTTAAGATAGAAAATGAGCGGCCAATAGCCTTATTTATGCAAGTTTTCTCATGAGATGAGGGAATGCTCACGACAGGTAGCGAATCTAGCTTGATAAACTGCTTTTTAGTGCCATGAAAATTCTTCCATTTGCAAGATGGAGCTGGATCACAAAATGGATAAAAAGCTGAGAATTGCCGAAATCGCGGCCCGTACGGGGATGTCGGCGAGTACCGTTTCCCGGGTGCTGGCGGGTAAAGCGAACACCAGCGAAAAGGCGCGTCAGCGGGTCCTGCGGTGCGCCCGCGAAATGGGGGTGATGGAGGGGCTCGCCGCCGGACGCATGCTGCTGAACAGCCTGGTGGTTTTCGCCCCTTCCCGGGCGTTTGATGAGCGCTCCGATATCTATTACTACCGGGTGATTCAGAGCATCAATAATGCGCTGGCTCCGCATGAGGTCCGCCTGCGGACCTGCGCGCTGGAAGAGAACGACAGCGACGCCAACCTGTTTTTGGCCCGCATGAACGAAGCGGAGACCGAGGCGGCTATTCTGCTGGGTATTGACGATCCGCACATTCACGATCTGGCCGCCGATTTTGCCAAACCCTGCGTGCTGATCAACTGCCGGGATGAGGGCATGCGCCTGTCGTCGATCGCCCCGGATCACCGGCTGATCGGCCAGTTTGCCGCGCGCTATCTGTTTGAGATGGGGCATCGGGCGGTCATGAACGTGATGTGCCTGCGCCGCTACACCATGGAGCTGCGGCTGGTGGGCATCAAGGAGGCCTGGCGCGCGTGCAACCTGCGCTTCACCGACGGGCGGGATCTGATAGGCGTAGCGAACTTCAGCGCCAGGGAGACGGAGGAGCGGGTGGGGGAGTGGCTCGACGCTCAGGCCGGGAAGCCGCTGCCGACGGCTTTTCTGGTCGGCGGAGACTATATGGCGGTCGGGGCCGTCAATGCCCTGCAAAAGCGCGGCCTGCGGGTTCCTCAGGACATCTCGGTCATGAGCATCGACGGGTTTAACCTCGCCGCCATCCAGGATGTGCCGCTTACCGCCGTTCACGTCCCGCGCGATGAGCTCGGCACGGAGGCGGTGCAGCTCCTGCAGCAGCGGCTGATCCGCCCTCAGGCCCCGAGCGGCTCGCTGCTGCTAAACGGCACGCTGGCGGTGCGGGATTCGGTGCGGCGGATACGGCCAGGCAGCCGCCGCACCGCCGTTGAGCAACAGGGTCTGTACGACGATTAAACCTCGATGCCCAGCGCGCGTTTGCCGTGGACGTTGAGATCGTCGAGGGTAAAGCGCGCCTGCCAGTCGGCTTCGTAGTCTTCACGCGGAAAATCACCCGGCGATGCGCCTTTCTCCAGCGCGATTTTAACCTTGTGCGCGTAGGCGAGATTCTTCTCGCACAGCGGCGCGGCGGGGATATACATCACGTTGCCCCAGCCCTGCTGGTTTTCGACCGGCGCCACCGAGTGGATCACGTCGCAGTGCCACCACACCGAATCGCCGGCGCTGATGGCCGGGATCGCGCTCAGCGCTCTAATCAGCAGCGGGTGCCATTTCTCGGAAATCGGCAGCACTTTACCCGGCGCCACGCCGCACAGTTCGTCGTCAGGGACGTCGTCGAGCAGCGGACGCAGCAGAACGTAGGCCATCGCCTCCGGAATCGGCACCACGTGCAGCAGGCCCTGGTCCGGGATCATATCGGAGAGCGCGGTCCAGCCCTGGAAGGTGCGGAATACCGAACATTTGGTGGTGTTATCGACGGTGTACTCTTCCACCTCGGTCCGGTGCGCCGCGTCCCACGGGTCGTAAGCGTCGATATTGCCGTTAAAGACGTTGGTGAACACCTGCTGATAAGCCGGCAGCAGCCAGCGCTCGAGGGCGCCTGAATCGGTATGCGCTCCCAGCCCCTTCGAGGTGGTTCCCGGCGGGCGGCGGCGGATGCGGTCAGGGTAGATAACGCTGACGTCAGGGTCGAACCACTGCTTGCCGTCCCGGCTAAAGGTCCACAGGCGGTTGAGGAACGACTGCACCGCGGCCATTTCGTCGCTCTGCCGCGCCTGCATCTGCGCCTGCGACCAGTAAATCGGGTAAATCTCCGGACGCGAGGCGTCGAGCGAGCCGAAGAAGGTATCGCCGGGGCCTTTGTAAACGTCGTCGAAGCGGTTGAGATCGAGGTATTCCAGCATCGAGTTATCCCACGCCAGCGCCCGCTCGCGTGAGAAGTGACCTTTGATCACCGCGCAGCCGCGGCGTCTGATGGCCTCGCGCTGGGCATCGCTCACTTTGCCCTGCGCAATATCGCTGAACGGGATAATCGGCCAGACCTCTTCCCCGCGGGCCTTGATGGCGTCAATTTCGTCCAGATGCGCGCTAATCCGCGCCGTCAGCCGATCGAACACGGCCTGCACATCGCCAATTTGCGCGCGCAGATCCTGTTTTATTTGTCGAATCGCCGCTTTGTGGTCGGCGGGGAGCGTTTCGCTGGTATGGATAACCGTCATGATGGCCTCACTTTGCTTTCATTCGAAAGTATTAAATCTTACAAACGTTAATTTAAGTTAAATTTAAGTTAATGCAAGTTTAAAAAACGGATGGGGTGCACAAAATGGAAAAATCCGGGGCAGGGGGCCCCGGCGGCAGGCTATTCGTTGAAGGGGGCGGCGTGGTCCAGCACGGCCTGAATCACGTTCAGCGCACCCTGGTGGTTATTGTCATCGGTGGCAAAGCGGGAGATGGCCTTGATGCTATCGGCGGCGTTGGCCATGGCGAAAGAGTACTTCACCAGCCTGAGCATTTCGGCGTCGTTGCCGCTGTCGCCAATCGCCACGCACTCCTGGGGCGAGATCTGCCAGCGTTTCAGCAGGCGGCTAATGCCGTTGGCCTTATGCAGGCCGGGGATAATTAAATCGACGAAGCCAAAGCCGCTGGTCACCGGCTTCATGATGCCGTCAAGCGAGACGTGCAGCTTATCGATGAGCTGCGGAATATCGCTGTCCGGCAGGTTAAGCGAGAACTTAAACAGCGTGTCGTCGATATCATGGTAGTTCGCGATGCGCTGCAGACGGTGGTAGTGCTTTGACATCAGCGCGACGAAGCTGTCGGGCGCGCGGTCGCTGACGTAAGCACTTTCAAGGCCGCAGGCGACGAAGTTGAGCTGCGGGTCCTTGAGCAGCTCGCCGATCACAATCTGCGACTCATGGCGGGTCAGCTCGCCGTGAAACAGCTGCTGGCCGTGCTCGTAGACCAGCGCGCCGTTCTCGGCGACGAAAGAG
Organism: Klebsiella sp. 18074; assembly: GCF_902705905.1. Classification (NCBI taxonomy): domain Bacteria; kingdom Pseudomonadati; phylum Pseudomonadota; class Gammaproteobacteria; order Enterobacterales; family Enterobacteriaceae; genus Klebsiella; species Klebsiella sp. 18074. The sequence goes on from NZ_CACSIS010000029.1 coordinate 24,073, forward strand.
ATCTGCTCGCGAATTTCCGGGAAAAAGGAGATCAGCTGGTAGTACTGGTTGCCGCTGGCGACAACGAATTCAATACCCTGCTTGTTGAGCTGCGCGAACTGCGCGAGAAAACGCGAGCGGTCATACTGCTTGGCGTCATTGAGAAAAGTTCCGTCCATATCAGTGACGATAACTTTAACGGTCATACCTGTGCTCCTGGCTTAACTGCGACCAGTAACATTCTAATTACAATGTGACCCAAAGCACAAATTTATTTCGAATGAAAGTTTACCCGTCGGCTTTGGCGGCGTACTGCCGCTCAAAACCTAACGGCCAAAGCCGCTGGGGAAGCGGGTAGCCCGGCCGGGCATTGCGCCAGCCGGGTGTTATTGACTGCGGGGAGCCGACCTACAGCGTATGCTCGGTACGGGCGATAATATCGTCCTGGGCATCCGGCGACAGGGCGGTAAAGAACGCCGAGTAGCCGGCGACGCGAACCACTAAATCGCGGTACTGGTCGGGATGCTTTTTCGCTTCCAGCAGCGTCTCGCGGGAGACGATGTTGTACTGAATATGCCAGCCTTTGTGCACCTCGAAGAAGGTACGCAGCAGCACCATCAGCTTCTGCTTATCGGACTCGTTCTCAAGCGTTGCCGGGTTGAGCTTCTGATTCAGCAGCACGCCACCGAGAATCGCCCCGGTGGGCAGCTTACCGACCGAGTTGATGACCGCGGTTGGCCCGAGGTGGTCGGTCCCGGAAGCCGGGCTCGCGCCTTCGGCTAGCGGAGAGTGGGCTTTACGTCCGTCCGGCGTGGCCATCGTCTGGGCGCCAAACGGCACGTTGGCGGAAATCGATGAGGTCCCGGCGTAGTAGTTGCCGCCTATCGGGCCGCGGCCGTAGCGCGGGTTATGGTAATTCTTCAGCTCGTCGATATAGGTCTGATAGGCGCGGGCCAGCAGGGTATCGACGCTATCGTCATCGTTGCCATACTTCGGCGCGCCGTTGATTAAGCGCTGGCGCAGCTGCTCGTGGGTCAGCCCGTCGAAGTCCTCCGCCAGCGCCTTCGCCAGCTGCTGCTGACCAATGGCGCCCTGGTCAAAGACCAGCTTTTTCACCGCCGCCAGGCCGTTGCCGAGGTTGGCGATCCCGACCTGCAGACCGGAAACCCAGTCATACTTCGCGCCGCCCTGCTTGATGCTTTTCGCCCGCTCGATGCAGTCATCCACCAGCGCGGAGCACAGAATATCGTGCACGTTCTCCTCCAGCATGGTATCGACGACGTACTCAATCTCGATGGACTTCCGCGTGTAGTAGCGGATCTGCGTATCCCAGTCGGCCAGCACCTGCTCGAAGCTGCTGAAGTTGCCTTTCGACAGCGCATGCTCCTGCGGAAGGAAGATTTGACCGCTGGTGGCATCGCGGCCGCCTTCCAGCGTGGCCAGCATGACGCGGGCGAAGTTGATAAAGCTCATCCCGGTGCAGCGATAGCCCCATTTGCCGCCCACGGCGGTTTCGATACAGCCGATCGCCGCGTAGTCGTAGGCGTCCTGCGGCTCAATCCCGAGCTTGATAAACTCCGGGATCACTATCTCATCGTTATTGAACGCCGGCATGCCGAAGCCGCAGCGAATGACCTGCACGCAGGCATCGAGGAAGTCGTTGCTCATCCCGGCGTGGTAGCGCACGCTGAGGTTAGGCTGGGTCGATCGCAGGCGCCCGCAGGATTCGAGGATCGCGTACGAGAGCGGGTTCACCGCATCCAACGGCTGGCCGTTGTGCAGGGTCTGGCCGCCGATGGTGACGTTCTGATACAGCGGGCTGCCGGCGGAGGCTTTGGAGTGCGAGCCAGAGCGGATCTTGTTCACTTCCAGCAGCTTCAACCAGCAGCTGTGCAGCAGCTCGATGGCATGCTCGCGGTCCAGCGACTGCTGGAGCTCAACGTCGCGACGGTAGTACGGGTACAGGTACTGGTCCATACGGCCGAAGGAGACCGAGTGGCCGTTGGATTCAATCTGCAGGATCAGCTGAATGAAGTAGCACAGCTGCAGCGCCTGCCAGAAGGTTTTCGGCGGCTCGTGGGCGATGATTTCGCAGCCTTCGGCGATAGTCAGCAGCTCGTCGCGGCGGGAGGGGCGGGTTTCTTCTGCCGCCATGCTGCGCGCCAGTTCGGCAAAGCGCCGGCTGTGATCGCTGACCGCCTCCAGCACGATATCGATGGATTTCAGGAACTGCTCGCCGTGCAGATCCTCCAGCACCGTCAGGTTAATACGCGAGCGGCGTTCGGCGACCTTAGCGCGCATGCCGTCGAGGCCTTTTTCCAGCAGCAGCGGGTAGTTCACCGCCAGGTGAGCATCGCCGGAAGTCATGTTGCCTTCCGCCTTAATAATCCCGGTGGCGAGCAGCGCTTTTTGCTCGTCGGTGAACATACCGTAGCAGCGGTCCTGCACGGTCTGACCGCGCCACCACGGGCAGATTTCATGCAGGATGCGCTTATTCTCTTCGCTGACCGCAAAGCCGGCGCCTGGGCGATCGGCGAGATCGTCAATCTCCTTTTCGATCCAGCTGACGGTATACTCCGGGAAGATGGGCGCCGCGCGCACTTCGCTGGCCTGGTTGCCGACGATCAGCTCGTCGTGTTTGATCCAGATGGTGCGCTCTGCCAGATGGTGAGCCAGCGCCAGCGCGCGGCGTACCGGGACCGGCTTATCCAGATGCTGCTGACAGGCGGCGGTATAGTGACGGGCGCGCTCGGTGCATACCGGCGGCTTAACGATATGTACCAGCGCCGTTTTATGCGCCTGAATGCGGGCGCTTAGCGTGTCCAGTTTCAGAGTGGTCATCATTTTATCCTCGTAGAGTAGCCGTTAAACCTTTGCTCTGAGCGTAGTTCTGCGCGAAGGCGAGCAGCTCGGGGGCAGCAAGGGGTTTGTCCGGAGCGGTATAGGGCTGACTGAGTAACTGATATTTGTTCATTCCCAGCGTGTGGTACGGCAGGAAGTGGATCTCGCCAACCCGCAGGCGGTCGGCGGCAAAGTCGGTAATCGCGGCGATCGTCGCCTCATCGGCGTTAAAGCCCTGAATCAGCGGGACGCGGATGATGATTTTCTTCCCCGCCTGCGCCACGCGCTGCAGGTTATCGAGCACCCGACCGGCGCTGCCGTCGGTCCACTCTTTGAAAATGGCTTCGTTGACGTGCTTCAGGTCGGCGAGGAACAGGTCAACCCAGGGCAGCGAGGGCTCAACGTATTTCCACGGCACGTGCAGGCAGGTTTCAACCGCGGTGTGAATTCCCGCCGCGCGGCTGGCCTGCAGCAGCTGCTGCGCCAGCTCGGGATTCATAAACGGCTCGCCGCCGGAAAGAGTGACCCCGCCGCCGCTGCGATCGTAAAAAGGCTTATCGCGCAGCACCGTGGCCATAATCTGCGCCACCTCTTTTTCTTCGCCGCACACGCTGAGGGCGGTGGTCGGGCAGCAGTCGCGCAGCGACTCATAGCCTTCGGCGGTGAGCTTCTGGCGGTGGATAATCAGGCCATCGAGGCTGCGGGTTATGACATCCGGCGCCGCCTGCTGGCACAGATTGCAGCCGGCAAGGCACAGGCGGGGGTCGTAGAGCAGATCCGCCGTGCGGGAGCGGCTTTCCGGGTTCTGACACCAGCGGCAGCCCAGCGAGCAGCCTTTCAGGAATACGACGGTGCGGATCCCTGGGCCATCATGGGTTGAGTAGCGCTGAATGTTGAAAATCATGAGACCCCCTTTATTTTTGCATATGAAGATTAAATTACTTTCGAATGAAAGTTGCATTGATGCAAATCAACAAGCAGGGCGGGTGGCTGCGGTGAAGAGGGGAAAGTCGCAGTCGGTCACAAATTTTCCGGCGACGGCCGCCGCCGGAGAAGGATTAGCGGCTGGCGCAAACCTCGCACTGCGGGTCGCGCATCAGCTTCATTTCGCGGAACTGGCAGGTCATGGCGTCGTACATGACCAGCCTGCTCGCGGCAGGTGTGCCGAACCGGGCCAGGACCTTAATGGCCTCCATCGCCTGCAGGGAGCCAATGACGCCGACCAGCGGCGCCATCACCCCGGCCTCAACGCAGGTGAGGGCGTTCTCGCCGAACAGCCGGCTCAGGCAGCGATAGCAGGGCTCGTTATCCTGATACATAAAGACGCTGATTTGCCCCTCCATGCGGATCGCGGCGCCGGAGACCAACGGCGTTTTATGCTGAAAACAGCCGGCGTTAAGCTGATTGCGTATCGCCACGTTATCGGTACAGTCGAGCACCAGGTCGTGGGCGGCAATCTGCGCCGCCAGCGCCTGCTGGTCGAGCAGCGCATTAAGCGGGGTGAGCCGCACGTGAGGGTTGATTCGCGTCAGCGAATCGCGGGCGGAGTCCACCTTCGGCAGACCGATAGCGGCATCGCTGTGCAGCGTCTGGCGCTGTAGATTGGAGAGCGAGACGCTATCGAAATCGAGCAGGGTAAGCGCGCCGACGCCAGCCGCCGCCAGATACTGGGCGGCAGCGCAGCCCAGCCCGCCGAGGCCGACCACCAGCACCCGGGCGCCCTTCAGCCGTTCCTGACCGTCAAAATCGAAGTTGCGCAGGATTATCTGCCGGTTGTAGCGCAGCATCTCCTCATCGCTCAGCTCGACGTCCATTACAGCCCTCCGAAGAGGTGGTTAAAGGGTTCGACTTCGACCCACTCGCCCGCTTCGACGTGACCGCGCTCGCGCTCTAGCACGATAAAGCAGTTACCCTGGCTGAAGGAGCTGAAGATGTGCGAACCCTGATGGCCGGTGGACTCCACCACCAGCTCGCCGTCCGGATTGCGCTGCAGCACGCCGCGCTGGAAGTCGAGACGCCCCGGGGATTTTTTCAACCGCTTCGCCGCGCGCGCGCGAAGGCGCATCGGCTGCGCGCCGCTCGCGCTGCCGCTCAGTTTCGCCAGCAGCGGCAGCACCAGCTGGTAGAAGGTGAGGGTGGCGGAAACCGGGTTGCCCGGCAGGCCGCAGAACCAGCTGCTGCTGAGCTTGCCGAAAGCAAAGGGTTTGCCCGGCTTGATCGCCAGCTTCCAGAAGCCGATTTCGCCTAACTCTTCGAGGATCTCTTTGGTGTAATCCGCTTCGCCGACCGAGACGCCGCCCGAGCTGATAACCACGTCGGCCTGCTGGTCGGCGGCGATAAACGCCGCCCGCAGTTTTGCCGGGTCGTCGGCGATAATGCCGAGGTTGATAACCTCGCACCCCAGCTGCTGGAGCATCAGGTGCACCGCCAGGCGGTTGGTATCGTAGATTTGCCCGTCGCCAAGCGGCTGGCCCGGCAGCTGCAGCTCGTCGCCGGTGGAAAAGACCGCCACGCGAACTTTACGCACCACCTCGACGTCGGCGATGCCCAGCGATGCCAGCACCGGCAGCTCCGCGACGGTCAGCGGCGTACCGGCCGGGAACACCACCGCGCTCTGAGCGATATCTTCCCCGCGCCGACGAATATTCTGGCCGGCCTTGACCGCGGCGATGAAGCGAACGCCGTCGGCGGTTTGCTCGGTCTCTTCCTGCATCACCACCGCATCGCAGCCCTGCGGCACCGGCGCGCCGGTCATAATGCGAATGCAGGTACCTGCGGGCCAGGCATCGTGGAACGGCTGGCCGGCGAACGCTTTCCCGGCGATCGGCAGCGCCGCGCCGTCGGCAAGATCGGCAAGGCGTACGGCGTAGCCGTCCATTGCCGAGTTATCAAACCCGGGGACGTCCAGCGGCGAAACGAGATCATGGGCGGTGACGCGCGAAAAGGCCTGCAACAGCGGCACGGTTTCCACCGCATTCAGCGGCGTAATACGGTTGAGCATCTGGGTCAGGGCTGTGTCGAGAGGCATCAGTCCGGCGGTAAAATCCATGGGTTTCTCCTGCGGGCAAACATCGAAAACGCCTATTATGGCAGAAAAGTGCGGGCGGCTATATGCCACCTGGGTACAGGCTTTACATCACCGTCCGCTCTTTCTATATTCAAAAATTGTATAGGACAGTCAGCACGATAATGATATCTATACACTTTATTATTTAAGCTCGCTTTGCGAGGGCAGAGACCTGATGCGGCGTGAATCAATAGCGCAACCCACGGCGGATCGGCGCAGCAGGAAGGAATAGCGGAATGAGCAAGGCGGTGATAGCAATTCACGGCGGCGCGGGGGCAATTAGCCGCTCGCAGCTGACGCCGGAGCGCGAGCGGCAGTTCGTGGCGGCGCTGTCGGCGATTGTCGATAGCGGGCAGAAAATGCTGGCGGCGGGCGCCAGCGCGCTGGATACGGTGACCGAGGCGGTGCGCCAGCTGGAGGAGTGTCCGCTGTTTAACGCCGGCATTGGGTCGGTATTTACCCGGGACGCCACCCATGAACTCGACGCCTGCGTAATGGACGGCAACAGCCTGCATGCCGGGGCGGTTGCCGGCGTTAAGCATCTGCGCAACCCAGTACTGGCGGCGCGGCTGGTGCTGGAGCAGAGCCCGCACGTGCTGCTGATTGGCGAAGGGGCGGAGGCGTTCGCCGCCTCTCTCGGGATGGCGTGGGTAGAAAACGATCTCTTCTCGACCACCGAACGCCGCCTGCAGCTGCAGCAGGCGCAGGCGGACGATGAGATACTCCTCGACCACGGCGCCGCGCCGCTGGACGAGCGGCATAAAATGGGCACCGTCGGTGCGGTGGCGCTGGATATCGCCGGCAACCTCGCCGCCGCGACCTCCACCGGCGGAATGACCAACAAGCTTCCAGGACGCGTTGGCGATAGCCCGCTGCCCGGCGCCGGCTGCTACGCCAATAACGCCAGCGTGGCGGTCTCCTGTACCGGCACCGGCGAGGTGTTTATCCGCACCCTGGCGGCCTACGATATCGCCGCGCTGATGGAGTACGCGAACCTGAGCCTGCATGAGGCCTGCGAGCGGGTGGTGATGGAGAAGCTGCCGGCCCTCGGTGGCAGTGGCGGCCTGATTGCCATCGACAGAGAAGGTAACGTGGTGCTGCCGTTTAACAGCGAAGGCATGTATCGGGCCTGGTGCTACGCGGGCGATACGCCCACTATTGGAATTTATCGGGAATAAGGGGGTAGGGACGTTGCCGCATAGTCAAGAAATCGACGCCAATGATGTTCTGCTGGTGCGCGATCTGAACGTAACGTTCAGCCAGGAGCAGCAGACCTTTTCCGCGGTGCGGCATCTTTCGTTCAACCTGCGGCGCGGCGAAACGTTAGCCATCGTCGGCGAGTCGGGCTCGGGGAAGTCGGTCACCGCGCTGGCGCTGATGCGCCTGCTCGATGACGCCGCCAGCCAGATCAGTAGCGACGCGCTGTGGCTGCGTCGGCGCAATCGTCAGGTCATTGCGCTGAGCGACCAGTCCGCTTCGGCAATGCGTCACGTGCGCGGGGCGGATATCGCGATGATTTTCCAGGAGCCGATGACCTCGCTGAATCCGGTATTTACCATCGGCGAACAGATCGCCGAGTCTATTCGCCTGCACCAGAATCTGGGCCATGGCGAGGCTCTGCGCGAAGCGAAAAAAATGCTCGACCAGGTGCGAATACCGGAGGCTGAAGCGATGCTGTCGCGCTATCCGCATCAGCTCTCCGGCGGCATGCGCCAGCGGGTGATGATCGCTATGGCGCTCTCCTGTCGCCCGGCCGTGCTGATTGCCGATGAACCCACCACCGCGCTGGATGTCACCATTCAGGCGCAGATCCTTCAGCTGATTGCCGTGCTGCAAAAAGAGATGGAGATGGGGGTTATTTTTATTACTCACGATATGGGCGTGGTGGCCGATATTGCCGACCGCGTGCTGGTGATGTACCGCGGCGAAGCGGTGGAGAGCGGAACGGTTGAGGATATTTTCCGCGCGCCCACGCATCCCTATACCCAGGCGCTGCTGGCGGCGGTCCCGCGCTTAGGCTCGATGCGCGGCAGCGATTTGCCGCGCCGCTTCCCGCTGCTCAACCAGAGCGCGCCCGATGACGGCGAACAGGATACCGTCGTCGCCGGCGAGCCGATTCTGCAGGTGCGCGACCTGGTGGCGCGCTTCCCGCTGCGCAGCGGCATTTTGAACCGGGTGACCCGCGAGGTGCATGCGGTTGAAAAAGTCAGCTTTGACCTTTGGCCGGGGGAAACCCTGGCGCTGGTCGGCGAGTCCGGCTGCGGTAAATCCACCACCGGTCGGGCGCTGCTGCGGCTGGTGGCGACCGAGAGCGGGACTATCGTGTTTAACGGCGAGCGTATCGATACCCTGGCAAGCGGTAAGCTGCAGGCGCTGCGCCGCGATATACAGTTTATTTTCCAGGACCCGTACGCCTCGCTCGATCCGCGGCAAACGGTGGGTTACTCGATCATGGAGCCGCTGCGCGTGCACGGGCTGCTGGCAGGCGAGGCGGCCCGTCAGCGCGTGGCCTGGCTGCTTGAACGCGTCGGCCTGCAGCCGGAGCACGCCTGGCGCTATCCGCACGAGTTTTCCGGCGGCCAGCGCCAGCGCGTATGCATTGCGCGGGCGCTGGCGCTGAATCCCAAAGTGGTGATTGCCGATGAGTCGGTTTCGGCGCTCGACGTCTCGATTCGCGCGCAGATTATTAACCTGATGCTCGATCTCCAGCGTGAAATGGGCATCGCCTTTCTGTTCATTTCCCATGATATGGCGGTGGTTGAACGCATCAGCCATCGCGTTGCGGTGATGTATCGCGGGCGGATCGTTGAGATTGGCCCGCGTCGCGCCGTGTTTGAAAACCCGCAGCATCCCTATACCCGCAAGCTGATGGCCGCCGTACCGGTAGCCGACCCGGCGCATCGTCATCCGCAGCGCGTACTGCTTTCAGACGAGCTGCCGGGCAACATCTATAAGCGAGGGGAAGCGGTAGCCAGCGCGCCGCTACAACAGGTAGGGCCCGGGCATTTCGTTGCCCGGGAACCTGCCGCCGACGTGCTGGGCAGATAACAACGACACCAATAACGCAGCATTTCAGGAGAACAACATGACACAACGCGTATCACGCAAATGGTTGCTGGCGCTGGGAGTCGCTTCGGCGCTGGCGACGGCGCCGGCGCTGGCCGCAAAAGATGTGGTGGTGGCGGTCGGCTCTAACTTCACGACCCTCGACCCTTATGATGCCAACGACACCTTATCCCAGGCCGTGGCCAAGTCGTTCTATCAGGGGCTGTTCGGCCTCGATAAAGAGATGAAGCTGGAAAACGTTCTTGCGCAGAGCTATACCGTTTCGCCCGACGGCCTGGTCTACACCATTAAGCTGCACCCGGGCGTCAAGTTCCAGGACGGCACCGACTTTAACGCCGAGGCGGTGAAGGCCAACCTCGACCGCGCCAGCAATCCGGAAAACCATCTCAAGCGCTATAACCTGTACAAAAATATCGCCAGCACCGAAGCGGTTGACTCGGCGACGGTAAAAATCACCCTCAAACAGCCTTTCTCGGCGTTTATCAACGTCCTGGCCCACCCGGCTACGGCGATGATCTCTCCGGCGGCGCTGAAAAAATATGGCAAAGAGATTGGCTTCCATCCCGTCGGCACCGGCCCGTATCAGCTCGATACCTGGAACCAGACCGATTTTGTGAAGGTGACGAAGTTTGCCGGCTACTGGCAGCCGGGCCTGCCGAAGCTGGACTCTATTACCTGGCGTCCGGTGGTGGATAACAACACCCGCGCCGCGATGCTGCAAACCGGCGAAGCGCAGTTTGCCTTCCCGATCCCCTACGAGCAGGCGCCGCTGCTGGCGAAAAACGACAAGCTGGAGCTGGTTGCCAGCCCGTCAATCATGCAGCGTTATATCAGCATGAACGTCACGCAGAAGCCGTTTGATAATCCGAAGGTGCGCGAGGCGATTAACTACGCCATCAACCGCCAGGCGCTGGTGAAGGTCGCCTTCGCCGGGTACGCCACGCCGGCGACCGGCGTCGTGCCGCCGTCCATCGCCTATGCCGAAACCTTTAAACCCTGGCCGTACGATCCGGCTAAGGCCCGCGAGCTGCTCAAAGAGGCGGGCTTCCCGAACGGCTTTAGCACCACGCTGTGGTCATCGCATAACCACAGCACCGCCCAGAAGGTGCTGCAGTTTACCCAGCAGCAGCTGGCGCAGGTGGGCATTAAGGCACAGCTGACGGCGATGGATGCCGGCCAGCGCGCGGCGGAAGTGGAAGGTAAAGGACAGAAAGAGAGCGGGGTGCGCATGTTCTACACCGGCTGGTCGGCCTCGACCGGTGAAGCCGACTGGGCGCTGTCGCCGCTGTTCGCCTCGCAAAACTGGCCGCCAACCCTGTTTAATACCGCCTTCTACGGCAATCCGCAGGTGGATAAAGACCTTACCGATGCCCTGAAGACGACCGACGCGCAGGAAAAAACGCGGCTCTACAAGCAGGCCCAGGGGATTATCTGGAAAGAGTCGCCGTGGGTGCCGCTGGTGGTGGAAAAACTGGTCTCCGCGCACAGTAAGAACCTGAGCGGTTTTTATATCCAGCCGGATACCGGATTCAGCTTTGAGCAGGCGGATTTAGCCCAGTGACGGTGGTTACCTTTATCCCAACCCTCTCTTTCGGAGAGAGGGTGCCGGGCCTTGCTCCCTCTGCCGTCCGCGCAGAGGGTTCGGGTGAGGAGGGGCGATGCTGAATTATGTGCTTAAGCGCCTGCTGGGGCTGATTCCCACCCTGCTGATCGTGGCGGTGCTGGTTTTTCTGTTTGTGCATATGCTGCCCGGCGACCCGGCACGGCTGATTGCCGGACCGGAAGCCGATGCGCAGGTTGTCGCGATGGTGCGCGAGCAGCTGGGGCTCGATCGGCCGCTGCACGTCCAGTTCTGGCACTATATCACCAGCGTGCTGCAGGGCGATTTTGGCGTCTCTATGGCCTCGCGACGCCCGGTGAGCAGCGAGATCGCCAGCCGCTTTATGCCGACGCTGTGGCTGACGCTGGCCAGCATGAGCTGGGCGGTGGTGTTTGGTATGGCGGCGGGAATTACCGCCGCGGTGTGGCGCAATCGCTGGCCGGACAGGCTGGGGATGGCGCTGGCGGTGACCGGTATCTCCTTTCCGGCGTTTGCCCTCGGGATGCTGCTGATGCAGGTCTTCTCCGTCGAACTTGGCTGGCTGCCGACGGTGGGCGCCGATAGCTGGCGACACTATATTCTGCCCTCCGTGACCCTCGGGGCGGCAGTTGCGGCGGTGATGGCGCGCTTCACCCGCGCCTCTTTCGTCGATGTGCTGCATGAAGACTATATGCGCACCGCGCGAGCTAAAGGGGTCAGCGAGACGCTGGTGGTGCTTAAGCACGGCCTGCGCAATGCGATGATCCCGGTAGTGACGATGATGGGGCTGCAGTTTGGCTTCCTGCTCGGCGGCTCGATCGTGGTAGAGAAAGTCTTCAACTGGCCGGGGCTTGGCCGGCTGCTGGTGGATTCGGTCGAGATGCGCGACTATCCGGTGATTCAGGCGGAAGTCCTGCTGTTTTCGCTGGAATTTATTCTTATCAATTTAGTGGTGGATGTGCTGTACGCCGCCATTAACCCGGCTATCAGGTACAAGTAAGGTGCGATTGCTCAACTGGAGAAGGCAGGCGGTTATCAACGCCATGCCGGGGATCAAACCCGGTCAGATACGTACGCCGTGGCACGAGTTCTGGCGGCGCTTTCGCCGTCAGCCGGTGGCGATGGGCGCCGGCGTTTTTGTTCTGCTGCTGATCGCGGTAGCCGTCGTGGCGCCGTGGGTGGCGCCGTTCGATGCAGAAAACTACTTTGACTACGATCGCCTCAACGACGGCCCGTCGGCGCTGCACTGGTTCGGCGTCGATTCGCTGGGCCGGGATATCTTCAGTCGGGTGCTGGTCGGGGCGCAGATTTCACTGGCGGCGGGGGTGTTGGCGGTGCTGATCGGCGCGGCAATCGGCACCGTGCTCGGGCTGCTGGCCGGCTACTATGAAGGATGGTGGGACCGGATAATAATGCGCATCTGCGACGTGCTGTTTGCGTTCCCGGGGATCCTGCTGGCGATCGCCGTGGTGGCGGTCATGGGGAGCGGGATGTCTAACGTGATCATCGCGGTGGCAATCTTCTCCATTCCGGCGTTTGCTCGCCTGGTGCGCGGCAATACGCTGGTGCTCAAGCAGCAGACCTTTATCGAGTCGGCGCGTAGCATCGGCGCCAGCGACGCGACGATCCTCTTCAGCCATATTCTGCCCGGCACGGTGTCGTCGATTGTGGTCTATTTCACCATGCGGATCGGGGTGTCGATAATCTCCGCCGCCAGCCTCTCATTCCTCGGCCTCGGCGCGCAGCCGCCGACCCCGGAATGGGGAGCGATGCTCAACGAAGCGCGAGCGGACATGGTGATGGCGCCGCACGTGGCGCTGTTCCCGGCGATCGCTATTTTTCTGACGGTGCTGGCGTTTAACCTGCTGGGGGACGGCCTGCGCGATGCGCTGGATCCGAAAATAAAGGGATAGGCTGAGAAGGAGTCCGGAGAGGGCGCGCCGCGCCGCCTCCGGAAGGCTCCGGCTGGCGCTAACGCGTAGCCGGAGTAAGAAGCGGTTTAAACCCGGCTTCCCCACAGGTCGTACTCGTCGGCGTGCTCGACTTTAACCCGCAGCACGTCGCCCGGTTTGACCTTAGTTTCGCCGTTCAGGTACACCGCGCCGTCGATTTCCGGGGCGTCGGCCATGCTGCGGCCAATGGCGCCTTCTTCGTCAACTTCGTCGATCAGTACCATGATTTCGCGGCCAACCTTTTCCTGCAGACGTTCGGCGGAGATCTGCTGCTGCAGCTGCATAAAGCGGTTCCAGCGCTCCTCTTTCACCTCTTCTTCTACCTGATCCGCCAGCTCGTTGGCGGTTGCGCCATCGACCGGGCTGTATTTAAAGCAGCCAACGCGGTCAAGGCGGGCTTCTTTCAGGAAGTCGAGCAGCATCTGGAAATCTTCTTCCGTTTCGCCAGGGAAGCCGACGATAAAGGTCGAGCGCAGGGTCAGCTCAGGGCAGACTTCACGCCACTGCTTGATGCGCGCCAGCTGGCGATCGGCGGAGCCCGGGCGTTTCATCATCTTGAGGATCCGCGGGCTGGCGTGCTGCAGCGGGATATCGAGATACGGCAGGATTTTACCTTCCGCCATCAGCGGGATCACGTCGTCAACGTGTGGGTAGGGATAGACGTAGTGCAGGCGCACCCAGATACCCAGCTTTGCCAGCTCTTCGCACAGGCTAACCATGCTGGTTTTCACCGGCATGCCGTTGTGGAAGCCGGTGCGGTGCTTCACGTCAACGCCGTAGGCGGAGGTATCCTGAGAGATAACCAGCAGCTCTTTTACCCCGGCGTCGGCCAGGCGCTTAGCTTCTGACAGAACTTCGCCGATCGGACGGCTCACCAGATCGCCGCGCATGGACGGAATGATGCAGAACGTGCAGCGGTGGTTACAGCCTTCGGAGATTTTCAGGTAAGCGTAGTGGCGCGGTGTCAGCTTAACGCCCTGTTCCGGCACCAGGCTCAGGAACGGGTTGTGCTTCGGCTTCGGCGTGTAGTGGTGGACGTGCTCAAGAACCTTTTCATAGCTGTGCGGGCCGGTTATCTCCAGTACCTTGGGGTGAACTTCGCGGATCTGGTCGACTTTCGCGCCCAGGCAGCCGGTAACGATCACTTTGCCGTTTTCTTTTAAAGCTTCGCCAATCGCTTCCAGCGACTCCTGAACGGCGCTATCGATAAAGCCGCAGGTGTTGACGATAACCATATCGGCGTTCTCGTAGGTAGGAACCACGTCATACCCTTCGGTGCGCAGTTCGGTCAGGATGCGTTCTGAGTCGACAAGGTTTTTCGGACAGCCAAGGGAGACGAAGCCGATCTTCGGCTGGTGCGTTACATTGCTCATAGCTTAAAAATTCATCATAAAGGAAGGTGTCAGGGCAGGATTTTACAGGTGTTTATCAAAAAAAGTATAGCAATGGTGCGTCAGATGATGAAAAAGCCCGGGAAAGGCTCCCGGGCGCGATGAGGCTCTAGGATTGGGTGGCGTCACCCGCAGGCGCGGCGCCCGGCGCGCGGGGCTCTCGCTTATCACGCAGCGTGAAAACGGAGATCAGCGTGAACAGGCCGGCGATGCCGCCGAGGATATAATAGGTGCGGGCGAAGCCGATGGTGTCGTACAGATAGCCGGCCAGCGGAGAGTAAATGGCGGTGGCAATAGAGGCGACAAACAGCACCAGCAAATAGACCGTGGAGGACAGCTTATTATCAAAGTTGGCGGCAATAAACTTGAACACGGATACCAGGATCAGCGGCTTTTCAAGGGCGTGCATCATTTTCACCGCGCCAATCCACACCGGGCCGAGCGGGATCGCGGAGCCGACGATCCTGACCGACATAATCAATCCGGCGATAATCAGCGCCCATTTTGCGCCGGTGCGGTTCACAAACCACGGCATCAGGCATAAAAAGAGCGTTTCGCCGCAGACCTGTATGGAGGCGAGGATGCCGTACCAGCGGTTACCTTCTTCCGGGGTGGCAAATTGCAGAGAAAAGTACTGGGCGAACTGCTGATCGTAGGTGTCGTAGATTTGCGTAACGAACAGGGTAAAGATTAGCAGCATCCAGAACTGACTGTTCTTCGCGAGCTCCAGCGCGTGGCTCACCTTCAGGGCGCTGGTTTTTTCAATCTCGGCCTCGGTCAGCTCGACTTTGGTCAGCATGAAGCACAGGGCGGCAATAACGATGGCAATGCTGGCCAGCCAGAAGGCGAGGTTGGGGTTGCTATCGATATATTTTCCGACAATCCATGCCGCCGCGGCCCAGCCTAAAGAGCCCCACATCCGCACCCGGCCATACTCAAAGTGATAGCGGCGGGAGATTTTGTCGATATAGGAATCGATAACCCCGCAGCCGGAGTTAAAGATAATCCCCAGGTAGACGCCGCCCAGCAGCGCCCCCAGCCAGAAGCTGTGGACCAGCAGCGGGGCGTACAGATAGATAAAGAACGGGCCAACCGGCAGCAGCATGGCGACCAGAATCCAGATCAGCCGCTTTTTCAGGCCGAACTTATCAGAAATAAAGCCGAAGAAAGGCTGCATCAACAGGGCGATAAAGGCGTTTACCGAGTACAGCAGGCCGGTTTTGGTGGCGCTGATGCCCAGATGCTGGGTTGTCCAGATAACGAAGAACGCCATGGTAGATGACTAGGCGAACAGGTAGAGGAAATCGAAAAGACTCAACAAGATATAGTTTCTTTTGCCGGGCGTAATCATTTCAGTTCCTTCAAACGGGTAGAGGTTAGCGCCGCGAAGCGGAGATGTTCGCGTTTTTTATTTGTTTGTTATACGTATTACATTTAACGGAGTGATATGACACCCGTCGGCGCTAACGAGCAACAGTAATAGACATTATTTGTGATCTTTGCTGCAAAAAATGGCTTTATGCCCAACCTTTCCAACCGGTGAGAATTGTGTTCAGAATGAGAGCGTATAACAAATTAGTGTTTTTTGTTGGTTGTGTAACCGCGGAAGCAGCGCGTCTGGCGCGGGCAGTGTCAAACATTCCTGTAACATTGTAAATGATGTTAATTAACCGGAAATTATTGACCGCGCGCATGCCTTTGCGCAAAAAACGACCATATTATGATTAGGGTAATGGATGACAGAGGAGAAACCCTGATGACCGTTGACAGACTGTATCGTAACCTTTTGAGTAAGCTGATTAATGCCAACATTGATCTCGACGCTTATCTGCAGCTTCGTAAAGCTAAAGGCTATATGTCAGTCAGCGAGAATGAGCATCTGCGTGATAACCTGTTTGAGCTTTGTCGTGAATTGCGTGAAGGTGCGCCGCGATTGCAGCACGCCGTTACGCCGGAGGAAAGGGAAGCTCTTCGTCTTGCGGGTGAAGCCGTTGCTTCCGCGGCGGTTTGCCTGATGAGCGGGCATCACGATTGTCCGTCTTACATTGCGGTTAACGTAGAGACGCTAGAACGCTGCCTGGCGGGCTTGTCGCTAAACATTCATAAACTGAATGCATCAGCGCCAACGACCCGCGCCTGAACTCAGGGGGGCATGCCCCCCCTGCTTAATGTTATGTAAAACTCCTCCTGCCGATCCTCTGCGCTGGCTACCCTTATCCCATTGCTGATAAAAGGAGTTCGCCATGCGCCAGACCGTCGCCCTGATAACCCTTGCCGCTCTGCTGTTACCTGCCGCCTCCGTCGCCGCCCAGAAGGTGAGCGTCGAGGTCCTGCAAAATAAGCTCGACCATCCATGGGCGCTGGCGTTTCTCCCTGATCAGCAGGGGATACTGATCACCCTGCGCGGCGGTGAGCTCAGACTTTGGCGCCAGGGAGAGGGGCTGTCGCCGGCTATTTCCGGCGTACCGCAGGTGTGGGCCAGCGGGCAGGGAGGATTGCTGGACGTGGCCCTGGCGCCGGACTTTGCCCACTCACGCAGGGTGTGGCTGAGCTACGCGGAGGCCGGGGAGGATGGCAAAGCGGGAACCGCGGCAGGATACGGTCGCCTGAGTGAGGATCGCCGGCGGCTGGAGAATTTCCGGGTGGCGTTTCGCCAGCAGCCGAAGCTCTCCACCGGCAACCACTTTGGCGGACGTCTGGTATTTGACGGTAAGGGGCATCTGTTTATCGGCCTGGGAGAGAATAACCAGCGCGCAACGGCCCAGGATCTCGACAAGCTGCAGGGGAAGGTGGTGCGTTTGACCGATGCGGGAGAGGTGCCGGCGGACAATCCGTTTGTCGGCCGCGCCGACGCCAGGCCGGAAATTTGGGCCTACGGTATTCGTAACCCGCAGGGGATGGCGATCAATCCGTGGAGCGATACCCTGTGGCTCAACGAGCACGGTCCGCGCGGCGGGGATGAGATAAACATTCCGCAGAAAGGTAAGAACTACGGCTGGCCGCTGGCGACGCACGGCATAAATTACAGCGGCCTGCCTATTCCGGAAGCTAAGGGGACGGCGGCGGACGGAACCGAAGCGCCGCTGTTTGTCTGGAAAACGTCGCCCGCCGTCAGCGGCATGGCCTTCTACGACTCGGCAACCTTCCCCCAGTGGCGGCACAAGCTGTTTATCGGCGCGCTGAAGGACCAGTCGCTGATTGTCCTCGACGTCAAGGGCAATAGCGTCAGCGAAGAGGCGCGAATTCTGCGCGATCGCGGCCAGCGTATTCGCGACGTTCGCGTCGGACCCGATGGCTATCTGTACGTCCTGACCGACGAATCCAACGGCGAACTGCTGAAGGTTAGCCCGCAGGGCTAGCCTCAGGTGACCGGGATCGCCACCACGCTGCGCCAGGCCTGACGTTCGCTAATCTGCTGATACCAGCGCTGCAGGTTCGGGCGCGGTTGCCAGCTCGGCACGATGCTCATCAGGTTATAGACGAACGTCGCAACGGCGATATCACCGAGGCCGAATGATTCGCCGGAGAGCCACGGGAACGCCGCCAGCTCGTCGTCGAGGATGGCAAAGAGCGCTTCACAGGCGGCAATACCGGCGGCAATCGCTGCGGGATCGCGTTTCTCCTCCGGCGTTCTCACCAGCCCCATCAATACAGGACGGTGGGCGGGAGAGAGCGAGCCGTTGGCCCAGTCCATCCATTTGTCGCCCTGCGCCCGCCGTACCGGATCGTCGACCCACAGGCGGTTTTGCCCATACTGCGCCGCCAGATAGCGAATAATGGCGTTCGACTCCCACAGTACGAGGTCGCCGTCCTTCAGCAGCGGCACCAGGCCGTTCGGGTTCATCGCCAGATACTCCGCGTCGTGATTCACACCAAACTCGAGCCCCGCCAAAATCTGCTGATAGGGAAGATCCAGCTCTTCCAGCACCCAGCGTACTTTTTTCACGTTAGTTGAATTGTTTCTGCCCCATAGCGTAATCATATCGGTTCCCGTTAGTTATTGAGCCGTCGTTGCAGCAAGGTGAGCCATCATGTTGGAATAAAGTTAATATATAGGCAATCGCGATCAAAAAAATTGCTCTGTTTTCAGCAAGACGCGAGGTTATTGCATAAACTTTAAAAACTTTACCAACTCGCTGTTTCTTTAAGGTCATTTGTACGCTTTACTCACCGGCTGCTGCTGCGCCGATAGAGTGCTGCGGCATATTTTGTTTGGAAAGGATACTTGGGTGGCTCTTATGACGCATGATGCTTTTTCCCTTCGCGGCCTCGCGGCAGGCTGCGCTCTTCTCGTTCTCGTTGCACCTGCGGTACAGGCTGCGGACCAACTCCCCGACGCCCCATCGATTGATGCGCGAGCCTGGGTCCTGATGGACTACGCCAGCGGCAAGGTGCTCAGCGAAGGCAATGCCGATGAAAAACTCGATCCGGCAAGCCTGACCAAGATTATGACCAGCTATGTCGTCGGGCAGGCGCTGAAAGCGGGCAAGATTAAATCTACCGATATGGTGACCGTCGGCCGCGATGCCTGGGCCACCGGTAACCCGGCGCTGCGCGGCTCGTCGGTGATGTTCCTCAAGCCGGGTATGCAGGTCTCGGTTGAGGACCTCAATAAAGGCGTCATCATTCAGTCCGGCAACGATGCCAGCATCGCGATTGCTGACTACGTCGCGGGCAGTCAGGATGCGTTTGTTAGCCTGATGAACGGCTATGCGCAAAAAATGGGCCTGACCAATACCACCTTTATGACCGTCCACGGCCTTGATGCGCCGGGCCAGTTCAGTACCGCCCGCGATATGGCGCTGCTGACCAAAGCGATGATCCACGATGTCCCTGAAGAGTACGCCATCCATAAAGAAAAAGAGTTTACCTTCAATAAGATCCGCCAGCCGAATCGCAACCGCCTGCTGTGGAGCACCAACCTCAACGCCGACGGCGTGAAAACCGGCACCACCGCCGGAGCGGGCTATAACCTGGTCTCCTCGGCCACGCAGGGCGATATGCGCCTGATTGCCGTGGTGCTGGGGACCAAAACCGACCGTATTCGCTTCAACGAGTCAGAAAAGCTGCTGACCTGGGGCTTCCGCTTCTATGAAACCGTGACGCCCATTAAGCCGGATGCCACCTTTATTACCCAACGCGTGTGGTTTGGCGATAGCAGTGAAGCGAAGCTCGGCGCGGGCGAAGCCGGCTCGATTACCATTCCGCGCGGCCAGATGAAGAACCTGAAAGCCAGCTATGCCCTGAAGGATACGCAGCTGACGGCGCCGCTGACCAAAGGGCAGGTGGTAGGGACTATCGACTTTAAGCTCAATGACAAAACCATTGAGCAGCGCCCGCTTATCGTGATGGAAGCGGTCAACGAAGGCGGCTTCTTTAGCCGCATGATGGACTTCGTGCTGATGAAACTGCACGGCTGGTTCGGCGGCTGGTTCTCGTAATCCGCCGTTCGCGCCCTGCGGGGCGCGATCAGTACAGCAGTGAAATCTGTTTTTGCTTCGCCAGCGCCAGCAGGTCGTCGTCCGGACAGACGTCGCTGGCAATCACGTCAAAACGCGATAAATCGCCCATCCTCGCCGGCCTGACCTTACCGAATTTACTGTGATCCACCACCAGCACGTGGTAGCGCGCGCTGCTCATCGCCCAGTGCTTAACCGGCAGCTCCTCGAGGTTGTAGCAGGTCGCCCCCTGCTCGCAGTCAATGCCCGCCGCCGAGTAGAAGGCGATGTCCGGGCACAGATGGCTCAGGGTATCCTGCAGGCTCAGCGGCTTAAAAATCGCGTTGCTGGCGTGAAACTCGCCGCCGCAGAGGATGGCCCGACAGTGGGGCTTTTCCTGCAGCGCAAGAAAGGTATTCAGCGAATAGCAGACGCCGGTAAACGGCAGGGCGTTATCAATCGCATCAATGATCCACGGCGTGGTGGTCCCGCAGTCAAAAAAGGCCATCTGGTGGGCTTCAAGCAGGCCGGCTGCGTGGCGGGCGGCGCGGCGTTTTTCATCCACCAGGCGCGTCTTCTGGTCGCTAAGCAGGTAGTGCGTGGCGCTGCGCGGCTCGAGGACGATGTAACCGCCCAGCAGGACAACCGGCCCATTATGGCCGTTCAGGTCGCGACGGATGGTCATTTCAGAAACGCCAAGCAGCGCTGCGGCTTCTTTTAGGTGAAGCTTATCGCTGCGCTTGAGTGCCTGAATAAGCTGGCTGATGCGTTCATCACGACGTGTTTCCATAATCCCTCTAAGCTGAAATCGCCCTGCATTGGCAGGGCGTCAGTGGGCAATTTTACCTGCCGGAAGGGGGTTAGTCACGCGTCTGCAATGCGCGCCGAACGAGGAGCCGCCTGGCGCGGGCTATTCGCGGACCCAGCCTTTGCGGATCGGCAGGGAGAAACAGAGGCGGTACAGGCGCTGCAGGTATTGATAGAGCGGACGGCCGCCGCTGTGCCACAACAGCTGCGCGCCCAGGCAGCCGCACATGGCGGTCAGCAGGCCGCCGAGCATATCCATCGGCCAGTGCACGCCGAGATAGACCCGAGACCAGGCGATAGCCGCCGCCGCGGCCAGCAGCGCGAGCCCGGAGCCCAGCCGATGCCAGAATAAGAAGGCCAGCGCGAAGGTAAAGCTGATGGTGCCGTGATTGCTGGGGAACGAGTTATTCGGCGAGTGGTGCAGGAACTGATAGCCGACGTCGGCGGCAAAGGGGCGCTCGTGCGGGAAGAGAAGGCCGAATATCCACGACAGCGTCAGGCTTATTGCCAGGGCCAGCATCACCTTAAATACCAGCTGGCGCTGGTTCGGTCTCCATAGCCACAGCGCGGCCGTCAGTAGAGGAACAATCAAAATCAAATCTTTGGCGATCAGGGTGGCCAGCGTAATAGCCCACGAGGGTGAGGCGGGCGTGGCGTTGATCGCGGCGAACAGCGCGTAGTTGATATTTTCCAGCATACTTTCAGGCTCTTGGGGTCCGATAACAATAAGCCGCCCACCTTAAGAGACGGAGGCGATGAATTAAAGCAGTATTGTCTTAATTATCAGCTTGTTATGATTTGTTTTTCGGCTGGCATCTTTGCTAACACGCCGGCTGCAATGAGTATAAGGCCTGTAACCTAATTGAAATATAAACGAAATATAGACAGGGATAGTAAAAATTGCGCCGGGCGGGGGACAGAAGAGAGGTTGGGCTATTTTTTTAATTGCCACTCACAATTCACTATCTCCCCGGCAAGACTTTCATTAAACTTTGCGCGATTTTTTATAAATAAGAGATTTCATGCAGAATTATTCGCTTTCAGGCAAACGCCTCGGACGGCAGGCGCTACTTTTCCCTCTGTGCCTGGTTTTATACGAATTCTCCACCTATATCGCCAACGATATGATCCAGCCGGGCATGCTCTCGGTGGTCGCCGAGTTTCAGGCCGGTAATGAGTGGGTTCCAACGTCCATGACCGCCTACCTTGCGGGCGGGATGTTTTTACAGTGGCTGCTCGGCCCGCTGTCGGACCGTATTGGTCGCCGCCCGGTCATGCTGACCGGGGTCGTGTGGTTTATCGTCACCTGCCTGGCGACGCTGCTGGCCCAGTCCATCGAGCAGTTCACGCTGCTGCGTTTTTTACAGGGCATCAGCCTGTGCTTTATCGGTGCGGTTGGCTACGCGGCGATTCAGGAGTCGTTTGATGAGGCGATGTGTATCAAAATCACCGCCCTGATGGCTAACGTCGCGCTGATTGCGCCGCTGCTCGGGCCGCTGGTCGGCGCGGCATGGGTCCACATTCTGCCGTGGGAAATGATGTTCGTGCTGTTTGCCGTGCTGGCGGCCGTCGCCTTCTTCGGGCTGCAGCGGGCGATGCCGGAAACCGCCACCCGTATGGGCGAGAAGCTGTCGATGAAAGAGCTGGGCCGTGACTATGGCCTGGTGCTGAAAAATCTGCGCTTTGTCGCCGGGGCGCTGGCCACCGGTTTTGTCAGCCTGCCGCTGCTGGCATGGATTGCCCAGTCGCCGGTCATTATCATCAGCGGTGAGCAGGCGACCAGCTATGAGTACGGCCTGCTGCAGGTGCCTATCTTTGGCGCGCTGATTGCCGGTAATCTGGTGCTGGCGCGGCTGACCTCCCGCCGCACGGTGCGCTCGCTGATTATTCTCGGCGGCTGGCCGATTATGTTTGGCCTGCTGCTCTCCGCGGTGGCGACGGTGGTGTCGACCCACGCCTATCTGTGGATGACCGCCGGGCTAAGCGTCTACGCCTTCGGAATTGGTCTGGCTAACGCCGGCCTGGTTCGCCTGACGCTGTTTGCCAGCGATATGAGCAAAGGGACGGTGTCGGCGGCGATGGGGATGCTGCAAATGCTGATCTTCACCGTCGGGATTGAAGTCAGCAAACATGCCTATGAGCTGGGGGGCAGCGGGATATTCAGCCTGTTTAACCTGCTAAGCGGCGTGCTGTGGCTGGTGATGATTATCTATTTTCTGCACGATAAAAGCGTCGGCAGCGGCCACGATCCGCAGTAGCGCATGAGAATAACCCCGGGTGCGGCGCGACGCCTCACCCGGGAGCGCATCAGGCGAACGGCGCTTCGCGATTCAGCACCTTATCGATAATATGCAGCACCCCTTCCTCATTGTTATGCGGCGCATCGTAACCGGCGACGGCTTTTACCGGCGCAGCGGCGTTGGCCATGGCGTAGCCGAATCCGGCGTGTTGCAGCATTTCAATATCATTCCCGCTGTCGCCAAAGGCGACGACCTGATGATTTTCAATCCCCCAGCGCTCCTGCAGGATGCGCAGGCCGTTGGCTTTGTGCACGCCGGGCATAATCAGGTCGATGCTGCCGTAGCCGGTGGCGACGGCGTTGACCATCTCGCCGAGCGCCGCATGCAGCTTTGGCTGCATCTCGGGGATCAGATTATCGGGCACGTTAAGGCCAAACTTAAGGATCGCATCGTCGAGGTTATTGAAGTCATCCACCAGCTCAAGGCGGTGATAATACTTTGCCGCGACCGCTTTTAGCTCATCGTTGTATCGATTGAGCGTATAGGCGCTGCGCTTGCCGCAGGCGATAATTTCAATTTCCGGCAGCGTCTGCAGAAAGTCGATGACCGCGTTAAAGTGATCTTTCGGCATCCGGCAGTTAAATACGTCATCGCCGGCGTTGACCACCCAGCCGCCGTTTTCGGCGACGAAGGCAATCTCATCCGCCACTTCGGGGAAAAACGAAATCAGCTGGTAGTACTGGTTGCCGCTGGCGACGACGAAGCGGATATCCTGCTCGCGCATCCGCCGATACTGGCTGAGGAAGCGCTGGCGATTATAGGTTTTGGCATCGCTTAAAAAGGTACCGTCCATATCTACCGCAATCAGTTTGACGCTCATTAGCTGTTCTCCATGACAGGTTCAGGCTGCGGCTTAGCCACCGCACGAGCGACCAGAGCCGCCACCATGACCAGCCCCAGCACCACCATCATAGCGCTGCGCAGGCCGAAATGTTCGCCGAGGAAGCCCAGCAGCGGCGGCCCGACGAGGAAGGCGAGGTAGCCGGTGATGGCCACCACGCTGACGCGCTTCGGCGCATCCGGCCCGGTGTCGCTGGCCGCCGAAATGGTCAGCGGGAAACCGAGCGAAGCGCCAAGCCCCCAGAGCAGCACGGAGATCCCGGCGACCCATGGGTTATCAACAAAAATAATCAGACCAATGCCCAGCGCGCCCATTACCGCGCTGGCGCGCACCACCGTTACCCGGCTGTAGCGGTCAATGAACCAGCCGCCGGTAAAGCGGCCAACGGTCATGCCGAGGGTGAATCCGGCGTAAATTAAGGAGCCGGAGGTGGGGCTAAAGCCGTGGCCGTCTACCATCAGCAGCGGCAGCCAGTCGTTGGCGGAGCCTTCGGCAAACGCCATTGCCAGCACCACGACGCCAATCAGCAGCAGCTGCGTATCGCGCCAGACTGGCAGACCTTTTTCCCCCTGCTGAGCGGCCTCGGCGGCATTTTTCCCTGTGCCGTCAGGGATGGCGCGAATGGCGATGGCGATGGGCGCGATGGCCACCAGCGCGGCCAGCAGAATGTGCGGCGCGGCGGGCAGGCCAAAGCCGGTGACCGCCATGCCGATACCGGCGCCGATCAGGGTGCCGAAGCTGTAGAAGCCGTGCATCATCGGCAGCACGGTTTTATTCATTTCGCGTTCGACGGCGGCGCCTTCAACGTTAATGGCCACCTCTGCCGAACCGAAGCTGGCGCCAAAAATCGCCAGCCCGATGGCAAACAGGGTCGCCGAAGCGAACCACAGCGCGACGCTCAATACCGCCATGCCCACCACTGCGCAGGACATGGTGGTGCGAATAACCTTGCGGGTGCCGAAGCGCTTAACCAGCCACGCCGAGCAGAGAATGCCGCTCATGGAGCCAATCGACAGGCCAAACAGGACGATGCCCATTTCCGCCGTCGATAGCGCCAGCAGATCGCGAATTGCCGGCGTGCGCGTGGCCCATGAGGCCATCAGTAATCCGGGGATAAAGAAGAACATAAATAGCGCCCATAGCCGAAGCTGGAGGGCTCTGCGGGAGTTTTGCGCTGTCATCCGTAAACGCCAGTGAAAGAGAAGATGCAGACAACACTAGCAAGTTTGTGTACATTTGTACATACACCGGATGGCCTTCAGGTTAGCGAATGTTTGGCCGTCGTTATTCCCATCATGACCTGTGAATGGGGCGCAATGAAAAGAGATGAATATGGCCCGTCGACCGAACGATCCCCAGCGTCGGGAGCGCATTTTGAACGCGACCCTGGACACGATTGCCGCCCACGGTATTCATGCGGTCACGCACCGTAAGATTGCCTGCTGCGCCGAAGTCCCGCTGGGTTCGCTGACCTACTATTTCAGCGGCATAGACGCGCTGATTGAGGAGGCGTTTTGCATTTTTACCACCGAGATGTCCGCTCAGTATCAGCAGTTTTTCGCCGGAGTGAGCAATCGCGATGAGGCCTGCGGCGCCATCGCCGAACTTATTTTTAGCGCCCAGGTGACCACCGCCCGCAACATGGAGCTGATGTACCAGCTGTATGCCTTCTGCAGCACCCGGCCGGCGCTCAAGGCGGTGATGCAGAGCTGGATGCAGCGCAGCCAGCAGACGCTGGAGCAGTGGTTTGAACCGCAAACCGCCCGCGGGCTGGATGCGTTTATTGAAGGTATGACCCTGCATTTCGTTACCGACAGCGCACCGCTGTCAAAAGAGGCGATTCGCCTGATGGTCGGCCGCCTGGCCGGGGAGGCGTAGTGCCGCCGAAATGTCTTTTCAGGATAAAAAGTTAAACACTGGCATTCTCCGTGCTGATTAATTCCTGGTATCTTATGGGATCATCATCTGATGATTGCTTGATTTATTTAGGGTGGAATATGAGTTTAAGAGTGACAACACAGCAGGTGGATAGCTGGAAGAAGCGCATTCAGCGGGACGGTTTAAAAGGTTCTACCTACTTTTGTCAGCAGGGTGGGACCGTGTGGGTTTCAGCATCTGTTGATCACCAGGCTATTTGTCAGCGAGTTTTAGGAAGTGATTCAGGAACTAGTTCTTTGTCGAGTTATTTGCGCTGGGATGATGTGGGCGCTGTTGCTTTGGTTGAATTGTTGTACGCGATTGAATCGGCATAAGTTCACGAACTTTGTAGCCATACTAAATGGCTGCCGCCACTTTGTCGCCATATATGAAGAAGTGGTTCTCTAAGTGGTTGATTAGAAGGGTGCTGAATTTCAGGCAACAAAAAACCCATCAACCTTGAACCTAAGTGGCGGGGTTGATGGGCTCCACAAAATGGGGACATCAAAGAAAAGCAGTGGCACTACTTATGACTGATGCCCGTAAGAAAAGTTCTGCCGATGTGCATTTTTTTCTCAAAAAATTACTGAAGCCCTGGCCAGATGATGACAATCAGCGTCCCGGCGAGGGTTAGCAGCACGTTGGCTATTGCATAGGTCCCCGCATATCCCAGCGCCGGAATGTTGCTGCGCGCGGTGTCGCTGATAATCTCCATCGCCGGCGCGCAGGTTCGCGCCCCCATCATCGCGCCAAACAGCATTGCGCGGTTCATGCGCAGAACGTAGGCGCCGAACAGGAAGCAGATAACCACCGGCACCAGGCTGACCACCAGGCCCGCCGCCAGCATCTGTCCGCCGACGGCGCCGAGGCCGTGGCCAATCCCGGCGCCGGCGCTCAGGCCGACCCCGGCCATAAAGACCATCAGACCGAACTCTTTCACCATATTCAGCGCCCCCTGCGGGATGTAGCCGAAAGTCGGGTGGTTGGCCCGCAGGAAGCCGAGCATGATCCCGGCGAACAAGAGCCCCGCGGCGTTGCCGATCCCGAAGCTGAACGAGCTGAACTGGAAGGTGATCATCCCGATCATCAGGCCGACGATGAAAAAGGCGCAGAAGGCGAGCAGGTCGGTGACCTGGCTGTGAATGGAGATAAAGCCGATGCGGTCGGCCACGGTTTTTACCCGTCGCGCGTCGCCGCTGACCTGCAGAACGTCGCCTTTGTTGAGCACCACGTTGTCGTCAATCGGCATCTCAATCTGGCTGCGGATCACGCGGTTTAGGAAACAGCCGTGATCGGTCAGCTTCAGCTGGGCGAGACGGCGGCCCACCGCATTGTGGTTTTTCACCACGATCTCTTCGGTGACGATGCGCATATCCAGCAGGTCGCGGTCGAAGACCTCTTTGCCGTTGCGAAAGCTGGGGTCGAGGCGAGCGTGGGCGTCCGGATAGCCCACTAGCGCGATATCATCCCCTTTCTGCAGCACCGCATCGCCGTCCGGGTTGGCCAGAATACCGTTACGGCGAATACGTTCGATATAGCAGCCGGTCTGACGGTAGATGCCCAGCTCGCGCAGATTTTTACCGTCCGCCCAGGCCACCAGCTCCGGGCCAACGCGATAGGCGCGGATCACCGGCAGATAGACCTTGCGCTTGGAGTCGGTATCCAGCCCGCGCTCGCGGGCGATCTGCTGGGCGCTGGTTTGCAGATCCTGATGCTGCAGCTTGGGCATATAGCGCGCGCCGACGATCAGGCTCACCAGGCCGACCAGGTAGGTCAGGGCATAGCCGAGGCTCAGATGATCGAGCGAAAGCGCCAGCTGGTCGGCGGGCAGGCCGAAGTGGCGCAGCGTATCGCCAGCACCCACCAGCACCGGTGTGGAGGTCATGGCGCCGGCGAGCATCCCGGCGGTCAGGCCGATATCCCAGCCGAAGAGTTTACCCAGCCCTAAGGCCAGCAGCATCGCGCTACCGACCATCACCAGGGCGAGCATTAAATAGTTTTTCCCGTCGCGGAAAAAAATAGAAAAAAAGTTGGGGCCGGCTTCGACGCCGACGCAAAAAATAAACAACATAAAGCCCAGATTCAGCGCATCAGTGTTAATACTGAAATGCTGCTGGCCTAATAATAAGGAAACCACTAAAACGCCAATGGAATTACCAAGTTGTACTGACCCGAGGCGCAGTTTCCCGAGACAGAGACCGAGTGCAAGGACAACGAATAATAACAGGATGTAATTCCCGTTTAACAAATCTGCGACGTTTATATTCACGAAAACCAACTTCTCATTTACTAGTAAGTTGTTGAAGGAAATGGTTATTTGGTCTAAGGTTGCTCCAGTGTTCGCGTTGTCCCGAACCCTATTTTGGCATCCCGTTATAACCGGCAAAAATATAGTCGATAGTTTAATCCTTCCTGGATGCTGCGGCTAGTCACAATCGTATTTACTCCGGCGGGAGCCTTTATTGGCATGGATTGCCAAAATGCTTTATCTGACTGGGCTAATTGGAAGTGGGTTAGAGGCAGAATCAGGAGGATGTTGTGAAAGCTGAGCGTGCCTGGACGGGTGCCGTCTGCGGATTTTTTCTGTTTATTGTGGTCTGTTTATCGCTGTTACTACATATGAAAGGCACCTTTCGGGCTGGCGGTAACCCAGAGCTCGGGCTGCTGCTTTTTTTGCTGCCCGGCGCGCTGGCGAGCTCTCTCTCTCCGGGACGACGCGTGATACAGCCGCTGGTCGGCGCAATTCTGGCGGCGCCGGTTTGCCTGGCGATGATGCGGATTTTCTTTGTTACTCAGCGGACGTTCTGGCAGGAGCTGGCATGGCTGTTTAGCGCGGTATTCTGGTGCGCGCTCGGCGCGCTGTGCTTTATGTTTATCTGCGTCTGGATCGATACCAGACGCAGCAACTCATCGGAGCATTAAGCCGTCTCAGGCAAACAGGCCGAGGTTCTCTTTGGCCCAGGCTTCAAAGTCGGTGCAGCCGCCGATGTGCTTCTGATCGACGAAAATCTGCGGCACGGTTTCGACTGGTTTACCTACGGTCTTTTCCAGATCGCTTTTGCTGATGCCCTCAGCGTGAATATCAACGTAGCGGTAGTTAAAATCGTCGCGCTCGTTGGTCAGTTTTTCAGCCAGCTCTTTGGCACGGACGCAATAGGGGCAACCTGGACGACCAAAAATTACGGTAAACATTATTTCTCTCCTTAAATCTCAGCCGGATGGCGAATGACCCCTATGATGCCGCGTTCTGCCGGCGAGTAAAAGAAGGTTCTGCCTTTTGCTTCGATGGTTTAAGGCTATGTTTGATAAATGACTTTGCTTTTAAACCGTTATACTAACCTCGTTGCGCGACGATTTTTGCTTCGCCGCGCTAAGCCCACGGACCGGAGGAGAGCGATGCGATCGCCCGCTGTGTTACCCAAAAGCGTTCTGGTGATAGAGATCGTCGGCATCGTACTGCTGACGCTGGCCTGGCTCTCGCTTAATCAGTACCTGCAGCTGCCGGCGCCTTTTGCCAGCCCAACCGCTGCGCTAATAATGATCTTTGCCGGCGTCCTGCTGATGATCCCGGCCGCCATCGCGCTGGTGTGGCGGATGGCGAAGATCGTTGCTCCCCAGCTAACCGAAAGCAAAAAAACACCTTCTTCATTGTCAGACAGAGAAAAACGAGATGACGCCGACCATTGAGCTGCTGCGTAGCCACCGCTCCATTCGCCACTTTACCGACGTACCCGTCAGCGACGAACAGCGCGCGGCGATTATTGCCAGCGCGCAGGGAGCCTCCAGCTCCAGCTTTTTACAGTGCACTTCGATTATTCGTATTACCGACTCGCACCTGCGCGAGCAGCTGGCGGCGATGAGCGGCGGTCAGCAGCACGTGGTGCAGGCGGCGGAGTTTTGGCTATTCTGCGCCGACTTTAACCGCCTGCTGCAGATTTGCCCGGACGCCCAGCTGGGTCTCGCGGAGCAGCTTCTGCTTGGCGCCGTCGATACCGCGATGCTGGCGCAGAACGCGCTGGTGGCCGCGGAGTCGCTGGGCCTTGGCGGCGTGTATATCGGCGGCATTCGCAACAGCATTGAGGCGGTGACCGAGCTGCTGAACCTGCCGCAGCACGTCCTGCCGCTGTTTGGGCTGTGTCTCGGCTGGCCGGCCGATAATCCGGACGTCAAGCCGCGCATGCCGGCGGCGATGCTGGTCCATGAAAATGGCTATCAACCGATCGATGACGACGCGCTGGCCCAGTATGATGAGCAGCTGGCGCAGTACTACCTGTCGCGCGGCAGCAACGCGCGCCGGGATACCTGGAGCGACCATATCCGCCGCACCATCATTAAAGAAAGCCGCCCGTTTATTCTCGACTATCTGCATAAGCAGGGCTGGGCAACGCGCTGATTGCGTGTAAACTGCAGCCGGACTGGCATCCGGGGGTTGCGCCAGGCCAGCGCGAATGTTGAGACTTGTCAGCTATCAACGGCCCGTCTGAACGGGCCTTTTTGCCGAGGTGCAGGGTGAAAATTGCCATATTATCCCGGGACGGGACGCTCTATTCATGTCGCCGCCTGACGGAAGCCGCACACAAATGCGGCCACCAGGTGGAAATCCTCGATCCGCTCTCCTGCTATATGAACGTCAGCCCGGTGGCCTCATCGATTCACTATAAAGGCCGCCAGCTGCCGCATTTCGATGCGGTGATCCCGCGCATCGGCTCGGCCATTACCTATTACGGCACCGCCGCGCTGCGCCAGTTCGAGCTGCTGGGCAGCTATCCGCTGAATGAATCCGTCGCTATTACCCGCGCGCGCGACAAGCTGCGCTCGCTGCAGCTGCTGGCGCGTCAGGGGATCGACCTGCCGCTGACCGGCATTGCCCACTCTCCGGACGACACCAGCGACCTGATCGCCATGGTCGGCGGCGCGCCGCTGGTGGTCAAGCTGGTCGAGGGCACCCAGGGGATTGGCGTGGTGCTGGCAGAGACCCGCCAGGCGGCGGAGAGCGTGATTGACGCCTTCCGCGTGCTCAACGCCCATATTCTGGTGCAGGAGTATATCGCCGAAGCGAAAGGGCGGGATATTCGCTGCCTGGTGGTGGGGGATGAGGTCGTGGCGGCCATTGAGCGGCGGGCGAAAGAGGGCGATTTCCGCTCCAACCTGCACCGCGGCGGCGTCGCTACGGTGGCAACGATTAGCGAGCAGGAGAGAGCGATCGCCATCAAGGCGGCAAAAACGCTCGGTCTGGACGTTGCCGGGGTCGATATCCTGCGCGCCGACCGCGGGCCGCTAGTGATGGAGGTTAACGCCTCGCCGGGCCTTGAGGGAATTGAAACCACCACCGGGGTTGATATCGCCGGGCACATGATTGCCTGGATTGAGCGCCAGGCGACGCCAGAATTCTGCCTGAAAATGGGCGGATAGCGCGCATTGATGACACTTTCATGGTATGCGCCGCGTTTTTTGCGTAAGCTATGACGTCGTTTTTCCACAGCAAGAGGTTACAGGTCATATGGATTCTCTGGTCGTTCCGGGTCTGGATACGTTACGTCACTGGCTCGACGAATTAGGCATCAGCTTTTTTGAGTGTGATTCCTGCCAGGCATTGCACCTGCCGCACATGCAGAACTTCGACGGCATTTTTGACGCCAAGCTCGATCTGGTGGATAACGTGGTGCTCTTTTCCGCGCTGGCGGAGGTGAAGCCGTCCGCGCTGCTGCCGCTGGCGGCGGATCTCTCGGCGATTAACGCCAGCTCGCTGACCGCTAAAGCCTTCCTCGATATCCAGGACGACAATCTGCCCAAGCTGGTGGTTTGTCAGGCGCTGCCGGTGGGCGTCGGCATTACCCTCGAGCAGTTCGGCTGGTTCTTCCGCCAGGGCGAAGAGCAGATCTCGATGGTTATCCTTGAAGCCGCGGCCAACCAGCTGCTGTATAAGGCCGATGAGGAAGAGGATCTCGCGGTGCAGGAGGTTCAGCACCATTTTCTTCACTAGCCCCGCCGGTGAATAGCGCAGCCACTGCCAGAGCGGCTGCGTATTACACGCTTTTATTCTGCTATTAACCCGCCATTAAAGAATTTTTCACCGCCATTCTGCCGCTTTCGGCTTATCACATAGACCCATTTTGCATAAAAAATTGATAAAAGCCGTTATTTTACCTGGGCTATAGCCTCTTATTCTGGCTACAGTTATTCTGACGCTGCTTCCCGTTGCGGGCAACCATTCCGGGAGAGGTCCTCTCTCCTTTTCTTAGACAATGAAAAAATATGCATGATTTTTGCATGCGGATAATTGCGTATATTAAGTCCGTGCTTAACGGGCATTGAGAAGGAATAAGAGATATGACCGCCTTTGGTAAAAAATGGTTAACAGGCTTGGTTACCGGCGCGCTGATGGCCGTCTCTGCCGGTTCGCTCGCCGCTGAACAGAAAACCCTGCACGTTTATAACTGGTCTGACTATATTGCCCCGGACACGGTGGCCGATTTTGAAAAAGAGACCGGGATTAAAGTGGTGTACGACGTTTTTGATTCCAACGAAGTGCTGGAAGGCAAACTGATGGCGGGCAGCACCGGCTTTGACCTGGTGGTACCCTCAGCCAGCTTCCTCGAGCGCCAGCTGGCGGCGGGCGTGTTCCAGCCGCTGGATAAAAGCAAGCTGCCCAACTGGAAAAACCTCGACCCGGAAGTCTTAAAGCTGGTCGCTAAGCACGACCCGGAAAATAAATACGCGATGCCGTATCTGTGGGCCACCACCGGGATTGGCTATAACGTCGATAAAGTGAAGGCCGCGCTGGGTAAAGACGCGCCGCTGGATAGCTGGGATCTGGTGCTGAAGCCGGAAAACCTCGAAAAGCTGAAAAGCTGCGGCGTCTCCTTCCTTGACGCACCGGAAGAGATTTTTGCCACCGTGCTTAACTACCTCGGCAAAGACCCGAATAGCATGAAGGCCGATGACTATACCGGTCCGGCGACCGATCTGCTGCTCAAGCTGCGGCCGAACATCCGCTACTTCCACTCCTCGCAGTACATCAACGACCTGGCCAACGGCGATATCTGCGTTGCGATCGGCTGGGCGGGCGACGTATGGCAGGCTGCTAACCGCGCCAAAGAGGCGAAAAATGGCGTCAACGTTTCCTACTTTATTCCGAAAGAGGGGGCGATGGCGTTCTTTGACGTCTTTGCGATGCCGGCAGATGCTAAGAATAAAGATGAAGCCTATCAGTTCCTTAACTATCTGATGCGCCCTGAAGTCATCGCTAAGATTAGCGATCAGGTGTACTACGCCAACGGCAACAAGGCCTCCACGCCGCTGGTCAGCGAAGCCATCCGCAGCAATCCGGCAATTTATCCGCCGGCCGACGTGTTCGCCAAGCTGTTCACCCTGAAGGTTCAGGAGCCGAAAATCGACCGCGTGCGCACCCGCGCGTGGACCAAGGTAAAAAGCGGGAAATAAAACCCAATGGCCCGGTTCGCCGGGCCTGAAAGGGTATAAATAGCCGGAATATTGCAGTATGCCCGGCTAAAAAAACGCACCAGGATGGTGCGACTGCACGATAAAGAATGATGTATGGCAACCGGGCCATACGGTGGTGAGTTTTTGCCGGAGAGCGCTTAAGTGAATGACCTAATTTCCCGCCCACAAATGAAAGCCCCCAAAGCGCTGACCCCGCTGCTGGAAATCCGTAACCTGACCAAATCGTTCGATGGTCAGCACGCCGTCGATGACGTCAATCTCACGATTTATAAAGGTGAAATCTTCGCCCTGCTGGGCGCATCCGGCTGCGGGAAATCAACGCTGCTGCGCATGCTGGCGGGCTTTGAGCAGCCGACAGCCGGACAGATTATGCTGGATGGCGTCGACCTGTCGCGCGTCCCGCCGTACCAGCGGCCTATCAACATGATGTTTCAGTCCTACGCGCTGTTCCCCCATATGACGGTGGAGCAGAACATCGCCTTTGGCCTGAAGCAGGACAAGCTGCCGAAAGCCGAAATCGCCAGCCGGGTGCAGGAGATGCTGGCGCTGGTGCATATGCAGGAGTTTGCCAAACGCAAGCCGCACCAGCTTTCCGGCGGCCAGCGTCAGCGCGTGGCCCTGGCGCGCAGCCTGGCAAAAAGGCCGAAGCTGCTGCTGCTCGACGAACCGATGGGCGCGCTGGATAAAAAGCTGCGCGACCGAATGCAGCTGGAGGTGGTGGATATCCTCGAGCGCGTGGGGGCGACCTGCGTCATGGTGACCCACGATCAGGAAGAGGCGATGACCATGGCGGGGCGCATTGCGATCATGAATCGCGGCAAGTTCGTGCAAATCGGCGAACCGGAGGAGATCTACGAGCACCCGACGACCCGCTATAGCGCGGAGTTTATCGGCTCGGTCAACGTCTTCGAAGGGCTGGTGCAGGAGCGGCTGGAGGATGGTCTGGTACTGAAATCGCCGGGGCTGGTGCATCCACTCAAAGTTGACCCCGACGCTTCTGTCGTCGACAACGTGCCGGTGTGGGTCGCCCTGCGTCCGGAGAAAATCATGCTCTGCGACGAGCCGCCGGCGGACGGCTATAACTTTGCCGTCGGGGAAGTTATCTACATTGCCTACCTCGGCGATCTGTCTATCTACCACGTGCGCCTGAAAAGCGGGCAGATGCTTAGCGCCCAGCTGCAGAACGAACACCGTCATCGCAAAGGCTCGCCAACCTGGGGTGATGAAGTCCGTTTATGCTGGGACGCGGACAGCTGCGTTGTTCTGACGGTGTAAGGAGAGGGCGATGAGTACATTAGAACCACCGGCAGGGGCGAAAAAGCCGGGCGGCGCGACGCCGTGGCTAACGCGCCTGCAAATGGCCCACGGGCGCAAGCTGGTGATTGCGCTGCCGTATCTGTGGATGACGCTGCTGTTTCTGCTGCCGTTCCTGATCGTCTTTAAAATCAGCCTCGCGGAGATGGCGCGGGCTATTCCGCCCTATACCGATCTGCTGGAGTGGGCCGACGGTCAGCTGACGATTACCCTTAATCTGGCGAACTTCCTGCAGCTCACCGACGATCCGCTCTACTTTGAGGCCTATCTGCAGTCGCTGGAGGTGGCCGGGATCTCCACGTTTTGCTGCCTGCTGCTGGGCTACCCGCTGGCGTGGGCGGTGGCGCACAGCAAGCCCTCAACGCGCAATATCCTGCTGCTGCTGGTGATCCTGCCGTCGTGGACCTCGTTCTTAATCCGCGTATACGCGTGGATGGGGCTGCTGAAAAGCAACGGCGTGCTGAATAACTTTCTGCTGTGGCTGGGGGTTATTGACCAGCCGCTTGAGATCCTGCACACCAACCTGGCGGTCTATATCGGCATCGTTTACGCCTACCTGCCGTTTATGGTGCTGCCTATTTATACCGCGCTGACGCGCATCGACTACTCGCTGGTGGAGGCCTCGCTGGATCTGGGCGCTCGTCCGCTGAAAACTTTCTTCCAGGTGATCGTGCCGTTAACCAAAGGCGGAATTATCGCCGGCTCGATGCTGGTCTTCATTCCGGCCGTGGGCGAGTTCGTTATCCCTGAGCTGCTCGGCGGTCCGGACAGCATCATGATCGGCCGCGTGCTGTGGCAGGAGTTCTTTAACAACCGCGACTGGCCGGTAGCGTCGGCGGTGGCCATCGTGATGCTGCTGCTGCTGATCGTACCGATTATGTGGTTCCACAAGCATCAGCAAAAACAGATAGGGGAACACGGATGAGTGATTTGCCGGTAGTGCGTTCGCCGTGGCGAATATTAATCCTCGTGATTGGGTTTACCTTCCTGTATGCGCCGATGCTGATGCTGGTGATCTACTCGTTCAACAGCTCGAAGCTGGTGACGGTGTGGGCCGGCTGGTCAACGCGCTGGTATAGCGAGCTGTTCCACGACGATGCGATGATGAGCGCCGTGGGTCTGAGCCTGACTATCGCCACCTGTGCGGCGACGGCGGCGGCGATCCTCGGGACTATCGCCGCGGTGGTGCTGGTGCGCTTTGGCCGCTTTCGCGGGTCGAGCGGCTTTGCGTTTATGATTACCGCGCCGCTGGTGATGCCGGACGTGATAACCGGGCTGTCGCTGCTGCTGCTTTTCGTGGCGCTGGGACACGCGATTGGCTGGCCGTCGGATCGCGGTATGCTGACCATCTGGCTGGCGCACGTGACCTTCTGTACCGCCTACGTCGCGGTGGTGATTTCGTCGCGGCTGCGCGAGCTGGATCACTCCATCGAGGAGGCGGCGATGGATCTGGGCGCCGCGCCGCTGAAGGTATTTTTCATCATCACGCTGCCGATGATCATGCCGGCGGTGATTTCCGGCTGGCTGCTGGCATTCACCCTGTCGCTGGACGATCTGGTGATTGCCAGCTTTGTTTCCGGTCCTGGCGCTACCACGCTGCCGATGCTGGTTTTCTCCAGCGTGCGCATGGGCGTCAATCCGGAAATCAACGCCCTGGCGACGCTTATCCTCGGCGTGGTCGGGATTGTTGGTTTTATCGCCTGGTATTTGATGGCCCGCGCAGAAAAGCAGCGAGTACGCGATATCCAGCGTGCAAGACGCGGCTGAAGCCCCTAAAATTGATAGCAAGACCTGGTGCCGGCGTCGCGATTGTGCGACGCCGTTTTCATGGAAGACTCAACCGTTGGGATTGTTTACTAAAGCTCGCTCATCTCATGCTCGCCTGAACGTCCCTGCGCTGGTGCAGGTGGCGGCGTTCGCCATTATTTTAATCCGTGCCCTCGACCTGCTGATGATCCTCAATCAGCTTGGCGTGCGGGGGATGAGTGAGTTTATCCACCGCAGCGTGCAGACGTGGCCCCTGACGCTGGTCTTCTTCTCAAGCCTGCTGCTGGTGTTTATTGAAATCTGGTGCGCGTTTTCACTGGTCAAAGGGCAGAACCGGGCGCGCTGGATCTACCTGCTGACGCAAATTATCGTCAGCGGCTATCTGTGGGCCGCCTCTCTGGGCTACGGCTATCCTGAACTGTTCAGCATTGCCGGTGAATCGAAGCGGGAAATTTTCCGTTCGCTGGTGATGCAGAAGCTGCCGGACCTGCTGGTGCTGGCGCTGCTGTTTATCCCGGCATCGTGCCGACGCTTTTTCCAACTGCAGTAACGGTGATACAATCCCCGCCCCTGATTTTTTGAAGGTCTTTTTATGCACTGCGCACTCTATGACGCGGGCCGCTGCCGCTCCTGTCAGTGGCTGGAACTGCCGCCAGAACAACAGCTCGCCGATAAAATGGCCGATCTGCGGTCGCTGCTGGCAGAACGCCAGGTGGCGACGTGGTGCGAACCGGTTTCCGGTCCGCAAGCCGGCTTTCGCAATAAGGCCAAAATGGTGGTCAGCGGCAGCGTTGAGCGCCCGCTGCTCGGCATGCTGCACCGCGACGGCAACCCGGAAGACCTCACCGATTGTCCGCTCTACCCGGCAAGCTTTGCGCCGGTCTTCGCCCTGCTGAAGCCGTTTATCGCCCGCGCCGGCCTCACGCCGTATCAGGTGGCCCGCCGACGCGGAGAGCTAAAGTATCTGCTGCTCACCGAAAGCCGCCTCGACGGCGGCATGATGCTGCGCTTTGTGCTGCGCTCCGAGGCGAAGCTCGCCCAGCTGCGCGCCGCGCTGCCGTGGCTGCAGGCGCAGCTGCCGCAGCTGAAGGTGATTACCGCCAATATTCAGCCGGTGCATATGGCGATTATGGAAGGGGAGCAGGAGATTTTCCTCACCCCGCAGCAGGCGCTGGCGGAGCGCTTCAACGACGTACCGCTGTGGATCCGCCCGCAAAGCTTCTTTCAAACCAACCCCGAAGTCGCCAGCCGGCTGTACGCCACCGCCCGGGACTGGGTGCGCCAGTTGCCGGTAGACCATATGTGGGATCTGTTCTGCGGCGTCGGCGGTTTTGGCCTGCACTGCGCCACCCCGCAGATGCGGCTGACCGGCATTGAGATTGCGCCAGAGGCCATCGCCTGCGCGCGGCAGTCCGCCGCCGAGCTTGGCCTCAGCAACCTCCGCTTCCAGGCGCTGGACTCCACCCGTTTCGCCACCGGCGAGGGCGAAGTTCCGCAACTGGTGCTGGTG
The DNA here is from genome assembly GCF_902705905.1 of Klebsiella sp. 18074. Lineage (NCBI taxonomy): Bacteria > Pseudomonadati > Pseudomonadota > Gammaproteobacteria > Enterobacterales > Enterobacteriaceae > Klebsiella > Klebsiella sp. 18074. The sequence continues at coordinate 61,306 of NZ_CACSIS010000029.1, forward strand.
AACCCGCCGCGCCGTGGGATTGGCAGCGAGCTGTGCGACTATTTAAGCCGCATGGCTCCGCCCTATATCATCTACTCCAGCTGCAACGCCCGCACGATGGCGAAAGATATTGCTCAGTTGGCGGGCTATCGCACCGAGCGGGTGCAGCTGTTCGATATGTTCCCCCACACCGCGCACTATGAGGTGCTGACGCTGCTGGTCCGCGAAGTTTAAACAAAATGTGAACTCTTCTGCCGGCCAAAATCGGGTAAGCTTTGCAATAAGAGCATGATATTAGCGGAGCGAAACCGGTGGCGAAGAAGATCCTGTTAGTTGAAGATGACGATGATATTGCCGCCCTGCTGCGCCTGAATTTGCAGGACGAAGGGTATCAGATTGTCCACGTCGCGGACGGCGCGAAGGCCCTGACGCTGCTGGAGACAAGCCCCTGGGATGCGGTGATCCTCGACCTGATGCTGCCGAACGTTGACGGCCTGGAGATCTGCCGGCGCATTCGCCAGATGACCCGCTACCTGCCGGTGATCATCATCAGCGCCCGATCCAGCGAAACCCAGCGCGTGCAGGGGCTGGAGATGGGGGCGGATGATTATCTGGCCAAACCCTTCTCCGTTCTGGAGCTTATCGCCCGCGTCAAAGCGGTGTTCCGCCGCCAGGAAGCGATGGGGTTAAACCTGCTGATGGACGCCGGGCGCATCGTCTGCCACGGCCTCAATATCGACCCGCTGTCGCGTGAAGTCAGACTGCGCGGCGAGCCGGTCGATTTGACCCCGCGCGAGTTCGATCTGCTGTACTACTTCGCCCGTCATCCGGGCGAGGTCTTCTCTCGTCTGGCCCTGCTTGACAGCGTCTGGGGCTACCAGCACGAAGGCTACGAGCATACGGTCAATACCCATATCAACCGCCTGCGCAGCAAAATCGAGCACGAGCCGACGGAGCCTGAAATTATCCTCACCGTGTGGGGAAAGGGCTATAAGTTCGCCGTGGAGCGAAAGGAGGGAGGGCAATGATGCGCCGCCTTAGCCTGAGCCAGCGCCTGGCGCTGGTCTTCACCTCGCTGCTGCTGCTGTGCGCAGCGGCGGTGTGCCTCGTTCAGCTCTATACCAGCGCGCAGTACGGTAACGCGATGGTGCAGCGTCTTTCCGCCGGGCTGGCGCAGCAAATTGTCGCCCGCGAGCCGCTGCTGGATGCGCAGGGGCAGGTCGATCGCCAGTCGCTGAAGACGCTGTTCGATCGGCTGATGGTTTTTAACCCCAGCGTTGAGCTCTATCTGGTTTCTCCCGACGGCGAGCTGTTAGCCGATGCCGCGCCGCCGGGCCATATCAAACGCCAGCGCATCGATCTGGCACCGGTGCAGGCGTTCCTCTCCGGCGCCGCGTGGCCGGTGTACGGCGACGATCCCCGCAGCCTCGGACAGCAGAAAGTCTTTAGCGCTGCGCCGCTGCGCCTGGAGGGCCAGCTGCGCGGCTATCTCTATATTATTCTGCAGGGCGAAACCTTTAACGAGCTGGCGGCCACCGCCTGGCAGAAGACGCTGTGGAGCCTGCTGCTGTGGACGCTGCTGCTGGTGGCGCTGTTTGGCCTGCTGGCGGGCGGGCTGGCGTGGTTCTGGGTCACGCGCCCGGTGCGTCAACTGACCGCCCAGGTAGCGATCTCCGGCCCTGACAGCATGGTGGCGATCAAAGCGCTGGCGGCCCAGGTGCCCGACCCGCATCCCGGGAATGAGGTGGCGATCCTGCATAATCGCTTTATTGAGCTGGCCCGCCAGATTGCCGGCCAGTGGGATCGTCTGGCCGATAGTGACCGCCAGCGGCGCGAGTTTATCGCCAATATCTCCCACGATCTGCGCACGCCGCTGACCTCGCTGCTTGGCTATCTGGAGACGCTGACGCTGAAGGCCGACCGGCTCAACGCCGAAGATCGCCAGCAGTATCTGAATATCGCGCTGCGCCAGGGCAATAAGGTTCGCCATCTGTCGCAGCAGCTATTTGAGCTGGCCCGGCTCGAACACGGCGGCATCAAACCGCAGCCGGAGAAATTTATCTTCGCCGAGCTGGTTCAGGACGTCGCGCAGAAATTCGATTTGGCGATTGCGACCCGCGGCATCGGTTTGCAGCTGTCGCTGGCCGAGGGATTGCCGCCGGTGGTGGCCGATCTATCGATGATGGAGCGGGTGCTGACCAATTTGCTCGATAACGCCATTCGCCACACGCCGGAAGGAGGATTGATTCGCCTGACGGCGCGCCAGCAGGCGTCGCAGATTGTGGTTGAGGTGGCGGACAGCGGCCCCGGCGTCGCCAGCGAGCTGCGGGCAACCCTCTTTGAACGGCCTTCGGTGCTTGAGCCGGGCCAGCGCCGGGAGTCTACGGGGGGATTGGGGCTGATGATCGTGCGCCGCATGCTGCAGCTGCACGGGGGCGATATTCACCTGCAGGAGGCGGCGGCAGGGGCCAGCTTCCGCTTTACCCTGCCGCTGTAAGGTTTTCCCGGCGGCGTCGTGCTGGCCGGGCGCCCGCCTCAGGCGCTCACGCCCGGGGACGGGAAGGGCCTGCGCTTACTCAGGGAACCATTGGCTGCTGATTTTCTGATAGGTGCCGTCCGCTTTAATCGCCTTCAGGGCGCCGTTCAGCTTCTCCAGCAGCGCTTTGTTATCCGGACGAACCGCGATCCCAAGGCCGGTACCGAAGTACTGCGCATCGGTGACTTTCGGCGTGGCGACGCCGAGCTGTGGGTTGGTTTTCAGCCACTCGTTAACCACCGCGGTGTCGCCAAATACGCCATCAATACGGCCGTTTTTCAGGTCGATAAACGCATTCTGGTAGCTGTCATAGGCGACGGTTTTCACTTCAGGATGCTTATCCTGCAGGTATTTCTGGTGGGTGGTGCCGTTTTCCATGCCAATACGTTTGCCTTTCAGATCGGCAAAGGAGTGGAAGGCGTCTTTCTTCGCGATAACCAGCGCGGAGTTAGCGTAGTACGGGTCGGTAAACGACACCTGCTTGCTGCGATCCGGGGTAATGTCCATGCCGGAAATCACCGCATCATATTTTTTAAATTTTAGCGCCGGGATCAGGCTGTCGAAGGCATGGTTGGTAAAAGTACACTCCGCCTGCATCTGTTTGCACAGCGCTTTCGCCAGGTCGAGATCGAAGCCAACGATCTGATTATTGGCATCCATGGATTCAAACGGTGGATAGGTCGCGGAAACGCCAAAGCTGATTTTTTCTGCGCCAACGGCGCCAAAAGCGAAAGTGGAAAGCAGTGCAGCCAGAACTAACTTTTTCATCGTCGAACTCCCGTCGGTCAATCTTATGATGTCGTGCCGTGCTTGCGGCCGAGTTTTACAATGCCATTAAATGAATTTATATTCAATAAAGATGTATAAGTATTTTTTATTTATATAAAAAAGGCGGGTAAGTCATCAACATTACCCGCCTTTCTATTTACTAATTATGCATTTCAGAACGTTAGCTTCGACGCTCAAATGCCAGCGCTCTGTGCTCCACCAGACGCATGAGCAGCGTCAGCAGGCCGTTGACGATCAGGTACACGATACCGGCCGCGCCGAAGACCATAACGTCGTAGGTCCGTCCGTACAGCAGCTGGCTGTGGCCCATCACCTCCATCAGCGTAATGGTATAAGCCAGGGAGGTACTCTTGAAAACCAGCACCACCTCGTTGGAGTAGGAGGAGAGGGCGCGCTTAAAGGCGTACGGCAGCAGGATCGCCAGCGTGTCCTTCTTGCTCATCCCCAGCGCGCCGCAGGATTGCCACTGGCCCTCAGGAATGGCGCGGATCGCGCCATAAAAGAGCTGGGTGGTATAGGCGGCGCTGTTGAGCGACAGGGCAATCAGGGCGCAGAGCCACGGCTCAGAAATCAGATGCCACAGCACCGGGTACTCCTGCAGTGACGGAAACTGCCCCGGGCCGTAGTAAATCAGGAAGATCTGCACCAGCAGCGGCGTACCGGTAAAGAGCGTGATATACGTCCGCACAATCCATACCAGCACCGGCGTTTTCAGCGTCAGGATGATGGTAAAGATCAGCGACAGAATCAGCGCGACGACGATCGAGGCCGCCGTCAGCGTCAGGCTGGTATGCAGCCCTTTGAGCAGTTCTGGTAAGTAGTCGAGCATCAGCCGGGTCTCCGTTCAAAGCGCGTCGCACGCTGGTCAATACGCTTGAGGATGTACTGACTGAGCAGAGTGATCACCAGGTAGATTGCCGCCGCGATGATGTACCAGTTAAACGGCTCCTGGGTGCGGGTGGCAATGCTCTTGGTTTGCAGCATCAGATCGTTAACGCTAATTAAGCTGACCAGTGCGGTATCTTTAAGCAGCACCAGCCACTGGTTGCCGAGCCCCGGCAGGGCGTGGCGCCACATTTGCGGCATCACCAGGCGGAAGAAAATCGCGCTTTGCGACAGCCCCAGCGCCTGGCCCGACTCCCACTGTCCCTGCGGTACCGCTTTCAGCGCGCCGCGCAGGGTTTGCGAGGCGTAGGCGGCGTACAGCAGAGAGAGCGCCACCGCGCCGCACAGGAACGGGCTGACGTCGAAGTTCTCAATCTGCATCTGCACCGGGATCTGCACAAAGCCGAGATTGATGGTAAAGCCGTCAGAGAGCGTGAGCAGCAGCTGCGACGATCCGAAATAGATAAACAGGACCACCAGAATTTCCGGCAGCCCGCGCAGGATCGTTACTACGCCGGTGGTCAGCCATGCCAGCGGGCGCCATTTGGCTGACTCCAGCACGGCAAAAAGCATCGCCAGGGCGAGGCCGATAATCAGCGCGCAGACCGCAAGCCCGACGGTCATCCCGGCGGCGCTTGCTAATGGAAAAAATTCGTTCATTGAGGATTACTTCTGAAACCATTTGCTATAGATGGTCTGGTAAGTCCCATCTTTTTTCACTTTTTCCAGCGCAGCGTTAAATTTCTGCTGCAGCTCGGTATTGCCCTGACGAAGCGCAATGCCAAGGCCGGTACCGAAGTAGTCTTTGTCCGTCACCTTATCGCCCACCGCTGCCAGCTTCGGATTGCTCTTCAGCCATTCGGTGACCACGGCGTTGTCGCCAAATACGGCATCGATGCGGCCGTTTTGCAGATCCAGCTTCGCGTTCTGGTAGCTGTCGTACGGAACGGTGGTGATTTCCGGATGCTTGTCGTTAATGAACTTCTGATGGGTGGTGCCGTTCTGGACGCCGACCTTTTTGCCCTTCAGCTGCTCGATGCTGGTAAATTTGCCCTGCTGGCCAACGAACAGCGCGGAGTTTTCATAGTAAGGGGCGGTAAACAGCACCTGCTTTTCGCGCTCAGGCGTAATGTCCATCCCGGCCATCACCGCGTCGAAGCGGCGGAATTTCAGGCCAGGGATCAGGCTATCGAAAGCCTGGTTGGTAAAGGTGCAGGTGGCATCGATCTCTTTACATAGCGCGTTAGCCAGATCAACGTCGAAGCCGACGATTTTGTTGCTGGCGTCGGTCGTTTCAAACGGAGGATAGGACGCCTCGGTGGCAAAACGGATGGTCTGGGCTGCGGTAGCAGAAAGGCTCATGCTGGCCAGAAGCGCGGCAATCAGTACTTTTTTCATCGTCATTTCCCCGAAAAACATCAATGTGAAAGATAGTTTTTAAACGCGTCGGTCTGCGGATGCGCGAAGCAGTCAGCATTCCCTTGTTCAACGATATGGCCATTTTCCATATACACCACGCGGCTGGCCGTTTTACGCGCCACTTCCACTTCGTGGGTGACGATGACCTGCGTAATGCCGGTGCCCGCCAGCTCGCGGATAATGCTGACGATTTGGGCGGTAATTTCCGGATCGAGCGCCGCCGTTGGTTCATCAAACAGCAGCACCTGCGGCTCCATCATCAGCGCCCGCGCAATGGCGACACGCTGCTGCTGGCCGCCGGAAAGGTGCAGAGGATAACGGTCGCTGTAGGGTTTCAGGCGCAAACGTTCCAGCAGCTTCTCGGCGCGGGCCAGAGCGCTATCTTTGCTGAGACCCAGCACGCGGCAGGGAGCTTCAATCAGGTTTTGCTGCACGGTCAGGTGCAGCCACAGATTGTACTGCTGGAAAACCATACCGACGTTCTGGCGCAGCTCACGGATGGCTTTGTCAGACGGCGCTTTGGTAAAGTCGAAGTGGTTACCGGCGATATGTAGCGTACCGGAACGCGGCATCTCCAGCAGGTTGAGTACGCGAAGCAGCGAGCTTTTCCCGGCGCCGCTTGGGCCGAGCAGCACCAGCGTTTCCCCCTGCGGGCAATCCAGCGTGATGTCGAACAGCGCCTGGTGCGCGCCGTAGAAGCAGTTAATGCCGTTTAGTTTAATACTCATCTGGGCAGTCTGATACGAATAGCTATTGAGGCCGCAAATACTACCTTTGACAGAATAGTTATGCAATATTTATGCGTTAAAAGTTAAATGTAACCCGCATTTACCTCTAAACTTAGCACAAAATATGGGTTCGTGGGGGCGGCGGGAGCAAATGTCGGCATTACCGCATGAAATACCGACATTTTACCGGGGTTATCGGTTTAGTAGAGCAGGTTCAGCGCCCTTAGCCGCGTTTTTCGAGACTCTGTTGCAGTGAACCCGCCGGCGCGTGGGCGTTAATACCGAGGTAGCGAACGTCATCTACCGCCCAGCACTGGCCTTCCTGAATCATCAGCACCTCATCTTTCCAGATTTTGCTGCCCTGCCTGAACTCAACGCGCAGCGGAATATTGCGCGCATCGCTGTTCGGGATGGTGGAGGCGCTGGCGACATCCGCGCTATCGGCCGGGGTGGCCGAGCTGGAGAACGGGTTGGACTGCAGCACGGCGTTGCGGGAAGGATCCTGGCGCGCGTCGTTGAGCAGCTTCGCCAGATCGTCGCTCAGATAGGGACGCAGCGCCGTCAGGTCGCTATTGCGGTGCTGGATCTGATAATCATAAAATTTCTGCGCAACCGCGTCTGGGCCGCCTTCGACGCAGGGACCGCTGCGGGTGCCGTTATCTTTATAGGCCGGAGTGACGGTGGTACAGGCGCTAAGTACCAGCGCGCAGGGGATAATAAAGGCCATGATTTTGTAGCGCATGATGATTTCCTTATAAGCTCACTACGTTATTAGTTTCTGTTCAAGCATAGCGCACTGTCTCCAGAATGCGCTTGACTCTAAGAGCTAAGCTATTAAGTTATCGCCGTTATCAGATTGAACTAATGCATCTGGCTCATCACGAGCGCAGTTTTTATATTGATAAATGCCGCGGTGTAAAACCTATCCTTAGCTAAAAATAAACCACCGATCGGGCTTAATGCTAAAAGATTGAGTCAATCTCAGTCTATATTTATAGGCAGTATTAAACTTACCTCGACGGAATATATTATGTTAAGAAAAACGCTGGCCAGCCTGAAGGCCAGGATCTGGGCCGCGCATTTACCAACGCTGGTGGCCAAAAATGAACGTGCCGGCGATCCTTACGATTATTACGCGGTCTACTTTGCCGACGTTGAGCGTAACCGCTACCAGTTAACGGGTTTTAACGGCAGCGATGTCAGCATGCGCTGTTTAAATCCATCAGGAGCTGCTGCCAATAGCGATATTTCTTTTCCTGTCGCCCGGTTGGCCGCAATGGAGAGTGAGATTGTTAGCTATAAAAAATATGGCAAGATAACCTGCGCTAGCATTTTTGGCTATTTTGTTAACTGCTACCTACCTATTTTTAATCTAAAAACAGCCCTCTTAAGGGGTAAGGCTGCGGTGGTGTCCGCTTTTTTCCGCGAGCGTGAGGTGAGGAGCCAGGACCGTATTTACCTGCTCGGTCTGATCGTTAACGAGTTTGTGCACCAGCGGCCTTCAAGGCTCTCATCCGGGATTACGGTCGATGAAGTTATCGATATTTTATACGGCAAGCTGTGGTATCAGCATATTCGCAACGAGCAGTTTCGCCGGAAGGTGACGTTGTTAATGGCGTCACTGGTTTTTTCCGGCGAGCTGGCGGTAGAGAATAACGTATATAGGGTCCAGGGAAATGCCATTGCGACCCTGGTCGAGCATGAGAAGAATGAGCGCCGCACGAAGCAGCAGGATAAAATTCAGCGTAATATGGTACGCCTGATGCTGGTCATTACCGCCGCGACGGTACTGATTACGCTGGCACTGCTGGGGTTGGCGGGAGTGATTGATTTACATAAAATCTGGCAGGATATTCTGCAGATAAAACCGGTGAGATTTCTATTCAAACTGATTTAAGTCCATGAAAATATTGCCCGATGCGCGATGGAGCATCGGACAATATTCGCTATCAGAACTGGTAGCTGTAGTTGACGCTGGCGAACCACAGGTACGGATGATCGTAATCCCCGGCGATAATTTCCGGCGTTTTCACATGCGACGACTGCATGTGCAGGTAGGAGACCGCGACGCCGATATTGCTTGCCGGCGTAATTTGATACTGCGCGCCGGTGGCAAAGCGCCATTCATCGCCGGTCGGAAGCGTGAGCGCCACGTCGCTCTGCGAGTCGTATACCGTGCTATCGAAACCTACCCCAGCGTTCAAACGCCACTGCTCGGTTGGCCGGTACTGGACGCCCACCGCGGTATGCCAGGAGTCCTTCAGGCGGTTTTGTTTGTTGCTCTCCTTGCCGACAACGGTGATTTGCGGGCTACCGAACTGGCTCCAGTCCTGCCAGCCTAAATCCCCCATCACCGACCACTGCTTGTTGATGTTGTGCACAAGGCTCAGCATGATCTGCTGCGGTGCGCGAACCTGGGCTGAAATCGGCAGGTCGTACTCGGTATTCGGCAGATTGGGTAAGCGAGCCTTACCGTCAATATTGAAGCTGTAGTCCGTCTTGCTGGTCCAGGTGATACCGGCGCGGGTTTGCTCCGTCAGCTGCATCAGCAGGCCCAGACGATAGCTCATGGCCCAGTCGTGATCCTTGTCCTTTTGGTCGGTTCCATCAACGCTGCGGGTCAGGGAGAGGAAGCCGTAGTTAAGGTTAGCGGACGCGCCAATGGAGAGACGGTCGTTGAGCTTATAGGCCAGCGACGGACTCAGCGTCATCGCGACCATGGTGCTTTTCTTGATCATCCGATCGCCCGCCCAGTTGCCAAAATCGATCCCTAAGCCGTAGTTGCCGTAGAGACCAATGCCGGCGTAAAGGTCGTCATTGATTTTTTGCGTATAGAAGCCGCTGGCGCTAGGAAATACGTTCATCACGTTGCCGGGGCTGCTTCTGCCGTTCTCATCTTTAAGCTGATACGAGATATCCCCGCCCATCGCCTGCATCCCGCCGGTGAACATATGGTCCGGCAGGCGGGTCATTCCTGCGGGGTTAGTCACGATCGTTGACGCATCCTGTGCCCTGGCGGCCTGGCCCGCGCCGGCAAGTCCGACATCTTCGGTACCTATTTCATAAAAATAGAGCGCGCTTGCCTGTGAAAGACCGGAATAGAGGAGCCCAGAGATAATTAACGCGATTTTTTTCATTTTCTACCTGCAATGTTTAAAATTGAGTCTCATTTTTATACCCCAGAAGTATAGACAGCATTGACTCACCGCCAGGGGTTTATGCTTTTAAACATGAGTTTGCTGGAAAACATGAAGACGCCGGCGTAGCGATTGACTTTCTGCGTGACGTTTGAGTGTTTTATTCGGGGGACGTTGCGGGTATTTGATGACAGAATGCGATAGCGGTAAATAGTCATGCTATCTAAAAAAAAATATTGCTCGCACGGTTCTGGATGGGAAACATTATCATCTGACGATGATAATGTTTCTTTCAAGAAGAATTAATTACTTCTTCTTATAGATATTGGCGCTGACGTGCAGCTTTTTATCAGTATTGCCGGAGGACAGAACGATCACGTCTGCGCCTTTTTCATCGGCTTTCTTAATCAGCTCAGCACGCGCATCGCTTGGTGCGGTCTGGCCGGTAGAAGAGATTGTCCCGACTTTCTGATACTGAGTCTCAACCTTGGCAAAATCTTCTTTAGATAAGATTTCTGCGGAGAAGGCGTTTGCGGTCAAAAACAATGCTGCACCTGCCACTAAAGCTGCATATTTCATTTTTTAAACTCCATTGTTTATCTTGCTATCATCATGCTCTTATTTTAACTGCTTACGAGCGAACTCAGATTGAATCAACTAAGAAAAAATTTCAAGCAAAATCCTACAAAACCATGACTGCTAACTCGCGAATTCGTAAGGAAAAGATGAACCCGACTTCAGTGCAGGCGGCGACCTGCATGATACCCGTGGTTGAGCATCGTCTTATCATCATTTTATAACTGTCGTTAGTATAATTTTATCTTATATAAAATGGCCGTTCCGATCGTTGAATCGCCGTTGGCAGACAGCGCCGCGCTTATCGTTTATCATAAAACAGGTTGTTATTAACGCCACCGCGAATGGGAAAACGTATTTGTTGCCGTCCGTAATTATTATAATTTCGTGTTAACGGTTGCACCTTTTACTGAATGCGGGAGAGATGGCTGACGCCGCCTTTGAGCGCTTCGCTCCGCCTTATGTCGGAACGCTCAGGCTCTCTAGGCCAAAAAGAAGGATTTTATGATGGTATGTTTCACCGCACGCGCCGGGAGGGCTTCCCGATGAAGCTCAGGGGAGTGATGGTTCTCATTGTGCTGCTGCTGGCCGGCTGCGCAACGGAAAAGGGGATTATCGATCGTGACGGCTATCAGCTGGATACCCGCCATCCGGCGCAGGCCGCCTACCCGCGGGTGAAGGTGCTGGTCATTCACTATACCGCCGATGATTTTGACGTCTCGCTGGCGACCCTAACCGACAACCAGGTGAGCTCCCACTACCTGATCCCTGAACGACCGCCGCTGCACCGCGGTAAGCCGCGTATCTGGCAGCTGGTGCCTGAAGAGGAGTTGGCCTGGCATGCGGGGATTAGCTTCTGGCGCGGCAGTACGCGCATTAACGACACCTCTATCGGCATTGAGCTGGAAAACCGCGGCTGGCAGAAAGCGGCAGGGGTAAAAAGCTTTACGCCGTTTAGCTCGGCGCAGATTGATGCCCTGGTCCCCCTGGCGAAGGATATTATCGCCCGCTACCACATTGCGGCGCAAAACGTGGTGGCTCATGCCGATATTGCGCCACAGCGTAAGGACGATCCCGGGCCGCTATTCCCCTGGCGCCGGCTGGCCGAACAGGGCATTGGCGCCTGGCCGGATCAAGAGCGGGTCGCGTTTTATCTCAACGGTCGCCCGACCTGGCAGCCGGTCGATAGCGCAGAGCTGCTGGACTTACTCGCCCGCTACGGCTATCAGGTGACGCCAGATATGACACCAGCGCAGCACAAGCGGGTGATTATGGCATTTCAGATGCATTTCCGGCCGGCGCGCTGGGATGGCGTCGCCGATGCTGAAACCCAGGCCATCGCCGAAGCGCTGCTGGAGAAATACGGTCAGGGTTAATTCGGTGCTAGCGGTGCAGCTTGCCGTGATCTTTCAGCCAGGCCGCAGTGCGGATAATTCCCTCATCCAGCGTCACCACCGGGCGGTAGCCCAGCTCTTCCTGCGCGCGGGAAATATCAAGGGTAAAATCAAAGTTCAGCTTGGAGACGCCGTAATGGGTAAAGGCCGGCTCCTTGGCTGACTTATTGCCAAAATGCTCCATGCTGCGGGCGATGATATCCAGCATCGGATAGGGGACCGAGCGAATACGGCACCTTATTCCCAGCTCATCAATCAGCTTTTGCACGATGCTGCGCAGGGTACGCGGTTCGCCGTTGGTGATATTCCACGCCCGGGCGGAGGGCAGATGGTCGCTCTGCGGCTGGCTGGCAAGCCACATCGCGTGCACCGCATTCTCATAGTAGGTCATATCAACCAGCGCGCTGCCGCCGCGGGGCAGCATTACGCTGCCGTAGTGCTGCATCATCTGCGCAAGGCGGGGGATGAACACTTTGTCGTGGGCGCCGAACAGACCCTGTGGGCGCAGGATGGCAAAGCGGGTATTGGGGTTCGCCTGGGCCAGCAGATTAATCACCTCTTCGCTCGCCGCTTTGCTGCGGGCAAATTCGTTGGCAAAGCGCTGAGGGCGAAAATTTTCCTGCACGTCGCGATGGTGGTGATAATCAAAATAGAGTGAAGGGGAGGAGATATGAACGAAGTTGCGTACGCCCCAGGCCACGGCCCATTCGCCAAGGCGACGGGTGGCGCGGACGTTGGCTAAATCGAAGGCCTGCTGCGTGCCCCACGGCGAGGTAAAGCCTGAGCAGTGCCAGAGGGTATCGATACCGGCGAGCATCACCTTGGCCTGAGATGAAACCAGTTCGGTTAAATCTGCGGGGACAAATTCGGCGCCCATTTTGCTCAGAAGCTTGCCCATCGCTTCGTTTCGCCCGGTCGCTCTGACGCTGATGCCTTTGTTACGCAGATATTCCACCGCGTTGCGGCCTAACCCGCTGGTCGCACCGGTAACCAGTACCTTCATATCAACCTACTGTCCCAGAAAAGAATTTCGTGCGCATTTTTCCGTGATTCTCCTCACGATGCAATGAGAATGATAGCAGAATGACGTAGATACTTCCTATTTGCCTGTGATTTGCTCTGCCAGTCGGGCAATACGCCGCGCCATGCCGCGAAAGATAAACAGATGGGCGGGGATCATCAGCAGCCAGTAGAACAGCCCCGGCATACCGTGAGGGTGCCACCAGGCTCGGACGTCGAGCTCGCGGTGGTCGCCTTTATCGCTGAGGGTAAAGCTCAGGCGCCCCAGGCCGGGCGCCTTCATGCCAAAGAGTAAGGTGAGCTGCTTTTCCGGTTCGACAATAATCACCTTCCAGCTGTCTACCGCGTCGCCGGTCTGCAGAAGGTCGCGCGACGGTCGGCCTTTCGCCAGGCGATGGCCCACCAGCAGGTCCATGGCGCCGCGAATTTTCCACAGCGCGTTGCCGAAGAAGTAGCCCTCTTTGCCGCCAATCTGGTTGACGACCTGCCAGATTGCCGCCGCGCTGGCAGAGGTGCTGACCGTGCAGCCGGCCTGCTTAGGGTAGTAGCCGTATTCCGGCCGCCAGCGGGCGAAGGCCTGCGCGTCGTAGCCCCAGTCGCTGGAGTTCACCAGCTGCTCCTCTTCTTTAAGCGTGCGGCGTACGGCTTCGTCAAAGGAGATCAGCGGCTGAGGGATCAGCGCCCGCAGCGCGCGATCGTCGGCGATCAGATCGTGCTTCAGCCCCTGAATCAGCGCCTTGGCGATGGTGGGCGGAACCGAAGTAATCACGTTGAGGAACCACACCGAAATCCAGCGAGTGGGAAAAGGGATCGGGATCAGCAGGCGATGCTTGCCGCTGACCGCCATAAAGTGGGTGAACTGCTGCTGGTAGCTTAAAACATCCGGCCCGGCGGCTTCGAAGACGCGATGTTCCGCGCACGGATGGTTGAGCAGTTGTACCAGATAATAGAGCAGGTTTTCGAGATCGATAGGCGTGGTGCGCGAGCGCACCCAGCGCGGCGGCGTTAAAACCGGCAGGTTGTAGACCATGTCGCGCATCACCTCGAACGCGGCGGAGCCGGCGCCCACGATGATGCCCGCCCGCAGCTCGGTGACCGGCACGCCGGACTCGCGCAGAACGTCGGCGGTGACCTGCCTGGCGCGCAGGTGGTCAGACTGTTCCGCCGCCGGCACCTGCAGCGAGCTGAGAAATATCAGCTGCTTTACCGGCGTCGCGCGCAGGGCGTCGCGCACGTTTTGCGCCACCTCGCGCTCGTGCCGAATAAAGTCGCCGCCTTCGCCCATGCCGTGCACCAGATAGTAAACGGTGTCCGCCTGCGCCAGCAGGGCAGAAAGCCCCTGCGGCCGGGTGAGGTCGATGGCATGGCAGCTCACTCCCGGGAGATTGCGTTTTTTTAGCCGCTCGATATGGCGCGCTGCCGCCAGCACGCAATAGCCCCGATCGCTCAATGCCTGCACCAGATGCTGGCCGATATAGCCGCTGGCGCCGAGCACCAGAATACGTTGCGACACGCCTCACTCCTTAGCGGTTCAAAAATTCCTGCCAGTGGCCCACCACTTCCGCCAGCTGCTGACGATTGACGTCGATATGGGTGACCAGACGTACAACCGGCGAGGCGTTGATCAGCACGCCGCGCTGCTGCATAAACGCGCCCAGCGCCTGGGCCTGCTCTTCGCCAACGCGGATGAACAGCATATTGGTGTCGTGGCGGGTGACGTCAGCGCCGATGGCGCGCAGCTCCCCGGCCATCCAGGCAGCGTTGTCGTGGTCCTCCTGCAGGCGCGCGACGTTGTTTTGCAGAGCGTACAGGCCCGCAGCCGCCAGAATTCCGGCCTGGCGCATGCCGCCGCCGACCATTTTACGCCAGCGGGTGGCGCGGTGAATGTAGTCGTGGCTGCCGAGCAGCAGCGAGCCTACCGGCGTTCCCAGACCTTTAGAGAGGCAGATGGTGAAGGAGTCGCAGTATTGGGTGATATCGCGCAGCTCGCAGCCGTAATCCACCACCGCGTTAAAGATACGCGCGCCGTCGACGTGCAGCGCCAGGTCGCGTTCGCGGGTAAACTCCCACGCCTCTTTGAGGTATTCGCGCGGCAGCACCTTGCCGTTATGGGTATTTTCGAGGCTCAGCAGGCGAGTGGGGGCAAAATGGACATCGTCAGGCTTAATCTTTGCCGCGACCTTATCCAGCGGCAGGGTGCCGTCAGCCGCCGCATCGATGGGCTGCGGCTGAATGCTGCCGAGCACCGCCGCACCGCCGGCTTCGTACAGATAGTTATGCGCGCCCTGGCCGACGATATACTCTTCGCCGCGCTGGCAGTGGCTCAGCAGGCCCACCAGGTTTGCCTGGGTGCCGGACGGCAGGAACAGCGCCGCCTCTTTGCCGGCCAGCTCTGCGGCGTAGCGCTGGAGCGCGTTAACGGTCGGGTCGTCGCCATAAACGTCGTCACCGACCGGGGCTGACATCATGGCATCCAGCATGGCGTGCCCCGGACGGGTTACGGTATCACTGCGGAGATCTATCACGGCGTTTCCTTGTTAGTGTTTCATCCTTCACGCTGTATCCGCGTTAGTCGCATAAACCACCCCAGCGGGGCCTTCGATGCATCATGAATGATGTTATGTGTGGGCTCAAAAGGATGTTTTACCTGAGCCAGTTGGTTTTCGCCAGTTCGATAACTTCATCTCCACGTCCGCTGATGATGGCGCGCAGCATATACAGGCTGAAACCCTTAGCCTGATCCAGCTTAATTTGCGGCGGGATCGCCAGCTCTTCCCTGGCAACCACGACGTCGACCAGCACCGGGCCGTCGGTGCTAAACGCGGTTTGCAGCGCGTCGTCGACCTCAGAGGCTTTTTCGACGCGAATGCCTTTAATGCCGCAGGCTTCGGCAATGCGGGCGAAATTGGTGTCGTGCAGCTCGGTGCCGTCGGTCAGATAGCCCCCGGCCTTCATCTCCATTGCGACAAATCCCAGCACGCTGTTGTTAAAGATCACAATTTTTACCGGCAGCTTCATCTGCGCCAGCGAGAGGAAGTCGCCCATCAGCATGCTGAAGCCGCCGTCGCCGCACATCGCCACCACCTGACGCTCCGGCGCCGTTGCCTTCGCGCCAATCGCCTGCGGCATGGCGTTGGCCATTGAGCCGTGGTTAAACGAGCCGATCAGCCGGCGCCTGCCGTTCATCTTCAGATAGCGTGCGGCCCAGACGGTCGGCGTACCGACGTCGCAGGTGAAAATGGCATCGTCAGCGGCGAAGTGACTAATCTGCTGCGCCAGGTATTGAGGGTGAATGGCCTTATCGCTCGGCTTAGCCAGATCGTCGAGCCCCTTACGCGCCTCGCGGTAGTGCTCAAGCGCTTTGTCGAGGAAACGGCGATCCGTCTTCTCTTCCAGATGCGGCAGCAGCGCTTTTAGGGTCGATTTGATATCGCCGATCAGCGCCATATCGACTTTGCTGTGCGCGCCGATGCTGCCGGGATTGATATCAATCTGAATAATTTTTGCGCTGCTGGGGTAGAAAGGCCGGTAGGGAAACTGGGTGCCGAGAAGCACCAGGGTGTCGGCGTTCATCATGGTGTGGAAGCCGGACGAGAAGCCGATCAGCCCGGTCATTCCGACATCATAAGGGTTGTCGTACTCAACGTGCTCCTTGCCGCGCAGGGCGTGGACGATGGGCGCCTTGAGCTTAGCGGCGAACTCTAGCAGCTCTTCATGGGCCCCGGCACAGCCGCTGCCGCACATCAGGGCAATGTTGCTGGAGTAGCGTAGCAGCTGCGCCAGGCGGGCGATCTCTTCCGCCGGCGGCGTCACCTCCGGCAGCGGGGCGGAGTACCAGTGGCTGCTGGCACCTTCCGGGGCGGCCTTCAGCGCCACGTCTCCCGGCAGCACCACCACCGAAACGCCGCGGTTGAGGACCGCTTTGCGCATGGCGATGGCCAGCACCTGCGGGATCTGTTCCGGGGTGGAGACCAGCTCACAATAGTGGCTGCATTCGCGGAACAGCTCCTGGGGATGGGTTTCCTGAAAATAGCCGCTGCCGATTTCGCTGGAGGGAATGTGGGCGGCGATGGCCAGCACCGGGACGTGGTTGCGGTGACAGTCAAAAAGGCCGTTGATCAGATGAAGGTTGCCCGGGCCGCAGGAACCCGCGCAGACCGCCAACTCGCCGGTAAGCTGGGCTTCGGCGCCGGCGGCAAACGCGGCAACTTCTTCATGGCGCGTCGGCATCCATGCAATGGTGCCCATGCGGTTCAGGCTGTCGCTCAATCCGTTGAGTGAATCGCCGGTGACGCCCCAGATGCGCTTCACGCCGGCCTGTTCAAGAGTTTTAGCTACGTATGCGGCCACGGTCTGTTTCATGGTTCTCCATCTCCTTTATGTGATAACGCTTACAAGCTTAGATGAAACTCATCGTTACGCCCGCATCTCCCTCCCATTTTCAGCTGGTATTCTTGCGCGAAAATTCCGCATAATCTGTCACCACTAAAAGGGTAAACAGGAATCATTTCAAATGGTTAAATCGCTGTTAAATGCTGTTAATAAAATGCTATCTCACGACGATTTTGGCAAACTCTTGTTACGACTTGCCGTGGGCGGGCTGATGCTGTTCCACGGGCTGCATAAGCTGTTTGATGGCGTCGCGGGGATCGGCGGGATGCTGGTGGCGAAGGGGCTACCGGGCTTTATTGCCTATGGCGTGCTGGTGGGAGAAGTGCTGGCGCCGTGCCTGCTGATTCTGGGGATCCTCACCCGGCCGGCGGCGCTGGTGCTGGCGTTTACCATGGTGGTGGCGTGGCTTATGGTCGGTACGGGAGAAACCTGGCAACTGGATAAAACCGGCGCCTGGGCGATTGAGAGCCTGGTCTACTTCTTTATTGGCGCGCTGGCGATTGCCTTTATGGGCGCCGGCCGCTATTCGCTGGTAAAAGACCCGGCGTGGAAATAAAAATAGCCCCGCCAGGGCGCAATGCCGTTCACTTAAGCGGTGATGCGTTACGGTTAACCAGATAGCGGGTTTTTGACATCTTAACCGCCCTCGGCCTTGATAGTCGGGGGCGTTTTGTTATGAACATCGCCTCCAGATTTCCCCTCAGATGCATCAGCCGTTTCGGGATAGTACCCGGCGAAACCGT
>NZ_CACSIS010000030.1:0-75338 GCF_902705905.1 Klebsiella sp. 18074
TGTTCGGGTTATGATTCAGGAAATCACGCCACAGGACTTCGGCAATGTCAGCCATACCCATCGGGGCACCCGGGTGGCCGGATTTGGCTTTCTGTACCGCGTCCATGCTCAGCGCACGAATAGCGTTCGCCAGTTCTTTACGCGATGACATCGTCCGCCTCCTGTTTTTCCAGCAGCTCGCTGAGCATCGTCTCCAGCTTTTGCTGGTCCTGGGCAAACAGGCGAATGCCCTCCGCCAGCTTATCAACCGCCATCGGGTCCTGATTGTGCAGCCAGTAGAACTCGGACTCGGTCAGCGGCGACGGCGGCACCTCGCCGGCCTGCGGAGGCACCAGCGCAACGCGAAGATCGCCCTCCATTCGGCTGAGCTCCTCCAGCAGCGCGGGGGCGATGGTCAGGCGATCGCAGCCGGCCAGCGCCATCACCTGCGCCGTTTTACGGAAGCTCGCGCCCATAATCACCGTCGGATAGCGGTGCTTCTTATAGTAGTCGTAGATATTGCGCACCGAGACCACGCCCGGATCGTTCTCCGCCGCGTCGTCTTTCAGCAGATTACGTTCGCGATACCAGTCGTAGATTCGCCCGACGAAGGGCGAAATCAGCCACACTCCCGCTTCGGCGCAGGCGCGTGCCTGGGCAAACGAAAAGAGCAGCGTCAGGTTACAGTGAATGCCTTCGCGCTCCAGCTCCTCCGCCGCCTTAATCCCCTGCCACGTCGCCGCCAGCTTGATCAGCACCCGTGAGCGATCGATTCCGGCCTGCTCATATAAACGAATCAGCTTGCGCGCTTTCGCCACGCACAGCCCGCGGTCGTAAGAGAGGCGGGCGTCCACTTCCGTCGATACTTTGCCCGGCACCTGGCCCAGCAGCTCGAGGCCAATATTCACCGCCAGCTTATCGCCGGCGTTAATCAGCCGCGTTTGCGCCGTGCCGCCCTGCTCGCAGGCCCAGGCGATAGCCTGCTCGATCAGCGGGCGGTAGAGCGGCTGCGCGGCGGCCTTCAGGATCAGCGACGGGTTGGTCGTGGCGTCCTGCGGATGGTATTCACGGATAGCGGTGATATCGCCGCTGTCCGCAACGACGGTGGTCACTTCTTTCAGTTTTTCCAGAATGGTCATCGTGATGACTCCTTTATTCTTCTGCGCGGGCCGCACCGTCCGGGTGAACCAGCGTTTCGTAGTAATCGATACGCTGCACCTTCGGCCCGGAGCGCCCGGCTTCAAACTCGGCGGCAAGCCAGGTATCGACCAGCATCAGCGCCAGCTCGCTGCCCACCACCCGCGCCCCGAGGGTCATAATTTGCGCATTATTGCTTTTGCGGGCGCGATCGGCCGAGTAAACGTCATGACACTGCGCGGCGCGAATGCCGGGCACCTTATTCGCCACAATCGCCATCCCGATGCCGGTGCCGCAAAACAGCAGCCCGCGCTCAAAGGTGCCCTGGCGGATAGCCGAAGCCAGGTTAAAGGCGATATCCGGGTACATCTGCTCATTTCCCGCCACGTCGTGGCTAAAATCAACAACCTCGATATCCCGCTGCTGAAGATGTTCCTTTACCAGATTTTTCAGTCCGGTCGCAGCATCATCTGCACCGATTGCGACTTTCAACATTTCTCTTACCTCATAAATGACAGCGTTAGTATCAAACTTATGTTCAGAAGCCGCTCGTGTGATGGATTCAAGCTGGAATTCCCGGCCGCTTAACTGAACTAAAGTTCACTAGTTGTTCGTATGTAATAAGGTTTAGCAAGAAAACGACGGCTAAAAAAGGGGGGATCGCACAAAAAATAGCTTTATTAAGCAAATCACGACCGCGATCACATATCCACCTGCTGAACATTTGATTGAATCATGTGATCTGATAGCGTTCATTTGTGATGGTACAAATGGCCAGAAACTGGCGGCTGGGAAACTAAATACAAATCATCTGGAGAAGACAAAATGAGCTGGATTTTTAACCGACCGTCAGACTTTGCAAAAGAAATGGTGGCGGGCTTCGTCAGCGCGCACGCGTCAATGGTGCGCCAGGTTCCCGGCGGGGTCGTGCGTAACACCCAAAGCCGGTCGGACGGCGTAGCTATCGTGGTCGGCGGCGGATCCGGGCACTACCCCGCCTTCGCCGGGCTGGTGGGCCAGGGCCTGGCCCACGGCGCGGCCATGGGCAATCTTTTCGCCTCCCCTTCCGCGCAGCAAATCTGCTCCGTCGCGCGGGCGGCCAACAACGGCGGCGGCGTGCTGCTGATGTTCGGCAACTACGCCGGCGACGTGCTGCATTTCGGCCTCGCCTGCGAACGGCTGCGCGCCGAGGGGATCCCCTGTGAAACCATGGCTATCACCGACGATATATCCAGCGCGCCGCTGGCTGAAAAAGAGAAGCGCCGCGGCGTAGCCGGCGATCTGGTGGTGTTTAAAGCCGCCGCCGCCGCCGCAGAGCGCGGCGATTCGCTGGCCGAGGTGCTGGCTATCTCTCGCCGCGCCAACGAGCAAACGCGCTCGCTAGGTCTGGCTTTCAGCGGCTGCACCTTCCCCGGCGCCGAGCACCCGCTGTTTACCATTCCGGAAGGAAAGATGGGCTTTGGCATGGGGATCCACGGCGAACCGGGCATTAGCGAACTGGACACCGTGTCGTCGAACGAGCTGGCGCAGATGCTCACCCGCACTCTGCTGGAAGAGCGTCCGCAGGCTATCGCGCAAACTAAAGGCGCGCGCCTGGGCGTCATCATTAACGGTCTCGGCTCGGTGAAGTATGAAGAGCTGTTCGTGTTCTGGCACGACGTGCAGCCGCTGCTACAGGAAGCCGGCGTCGAAGTGACCGATATCCAGATTGGCGAGTTTGTCACCAGCTTTGATATGGCCGGAATGTCGATGACCTTCGTCTGGTTTGATGACGAGCTGGAGGCCCTGTGGCTTGCCCCCGCCACCGCTCCGGCCTTTAGCCGCGGCTCCGTTCTGCCGCACGTTCCCCTCGATCCGCAGCAGCTGGCGCAGAGCGGTGAGGTCACCATTCCTCAGGGCAGCGCGGAATCGCAAGAGATCGCCGTCAAGGTGATGGCGATGATTGACGCCGTCGCGCAAACGGTAATTGATAACGCCGAAGAGTTTGGCCGTATCGACGCGATCGCCGGCGACGGCGACCACGGCATCGGTATGGAGCGCGGCGTCGTTGCCGCCCGCAGCGCGGCGAAAAAGGTGCTGGAACGGGGTGCCGGAGCCGGTAC
This sequence comes from Klebsiella sp. 18074, assembly GCF_902705905.1. Taxonomy (NCBI): domain Bacteria; kingdom Pseudomonadati; phylum Pseudomonadota; class Gammaproteobacteria; order Enterobacterales; family Enterobacteriaceae; genus Klebsiella; species Klebsiella sp. 18074. Next base: position 3,219 of record NZ_CACSIS010000030.1, read on the forward strand.
CCTGCTACAATTCGCCGCTGACGCCTGGGCAGACGAGGCCGGCGGCACCTCTGGCGCCATCTGGGGCGTGATCCTCAATACGCTGGGCATCACCATCGGCAATCAGGAAAAGCCTGACGCCGTGCGGGTGGCGCTGGCCATCTCGCAGGCCAACGCCGGAGTGATGCATTTTGGCAAAGCCAAACCCGGCGATAAAACCCTGGTCGACGTGCTGCTGCCGTTTAGCCAGGCGCTGAGCGCGGCAACGGACGAGGGTCTCGCTCTCGCAGAAGCCTGGAGCAAAGCCGAACGCGTCGCCCGCCAGAGCGCGCAGGATACCGCCCAGCTGTTGCCAAAAATCGGCCGCGCCCGCCCGCTGGCGGAGCGCAGCCTCGGTACGCCGGACGCCGGCGCGGTCTCGCTGGCGATGATTATCGCCGCGGTAGGCGCCTGCATGAGCAATAATCCTGCAACTGAACAACATCGGGAGAACGTATGCCCCTAAGCCCCATCGTCGGCACCAGCCATAAAACCTATTTTGGCTATGGCCAAACCCAGACGTGGTGCCAGCAGGTTGCCGATCTGCTGCGCCAGCAGCCGGCAGAGCTGACGGCGCGGCTACAGCTGTTCACCTTCCCGGCGATGCCGGCGGTGGCGGCGACGCTGCGCTGCTTTGAGGGAACGGCCATGGCCACGGGAGCGCAGAATATCTGCGCCGCCCCGCCCGGCGCCTGGACCGGCGAGAGCAGCGCCGCCATGCTGCAGGAGATGGGCTGCCGCTACGTCGAGCTGGGCCATGCCGAACGGCGGCGCCACTTCGGCGAAACCACCGACGTCATCAACCAGAAGATCGATATGGCCTATGCCACGCATCTCACGCCGGTCATTTGCATTGGTGAAGACCAGCAAATGAGCGCCGAAGAGGCCACCGCCTACGCCATCGGCCAGGTGCAGGCGCTGCTGGCACACCGCGGAGACGGCGCGCTGCCGCCGACGATTTTTGCCTGGGAGCCGCAGTGGGCCATCGGCGCGCCAAAGCCCGCCAGCGACGACTATATCCGCCACGTCTGCCGGGAGCTGCGCGCGCATTTGCAGCAAAATTACGGCCCACAGCTTCAGGTTATCTACGGCGGAAGCGCGGGCCCCGGCCTGCTCAGCCGCCTATGGCCCGACGTTGACGGGATTTTCCTCGGCCGTTTTGCCCACCGGCCTGAGGACTTTGCGTCAATTCTTGCCGAAGCGCAGCAGATAGCGGCCGACCGCCCGGAGAGCTAGCCGCCCTTCCCGAAGCGCGACGGGGTTTGCAGAGAACCGTCGCGCTTCCCCTGCTTGAGGTAAAAACGTTTCTGATATACTTTCAGCAAATGTTCACCCCCTAAACATTAATCTATCGCGTGGAGAAAGCAGCCGAATGGAAAAATCGAGCGCGTCCCAGGAGTATGAGCTACTCACCGAGATTGCCGTAGCCTACTACTGTGATGAAATAACGCAGGAAGAGATTGCCAACAAATTTGGCTTCTCGCGTATTAAGGTCGGACGTCTGCTAAAACGGGCAAAAGAAGAAGGGATCGTCGAGATCAACGTCCGCTACCACCCGATCTTCAGCACCCAGTTGGAGAAGCAGCTCAAAGATCGTTTCCCCATCACCCGCGCGCTGATCGCCCTCGACCATAACGATGAAGAGGAGCAGCGTCGCCAGGTTGCCACCCTGGTTTCCAGCCACCTCAACAACATGCTGAAAGATAACGTGGTGGTGGCGGTGGGTCAGGGTCGTAACGTGGCGGCGGTCGCCGAATTTTCCGGCACCATCCAGGCGCGCGACTGCCGCTTTATTTGCGGCATCGGCGGCACCCATCGGCCGGGCGATATCATCAACGCCGATCATATTAGCCGTCTGCTGGCGAAAAAATTTGGCGGCAGCAGCGAGTCGCTGTACGCGCCGGCCTACGTCGAAAATATGCAGTTAAAAGAGCTGCTGCTGCAGAACGGCACCATCAAAGAGACGCTCGACCGCGCGCGCAAGGCCGATATTGCCCTGGTTGGCATCGGCGATATGAACGAAGAGAGCTACATGGTGAAGCTGGGCTGGTTCACGCCGCAGGAGATCAACGACGCCAGCATTAACCAGGGCGTTATCGGCGACGTCGCGGGCTACGACTTCTTCAACTCCCGCGGCGAGCACGTCAACACGGTGATGGACAACCGGGTGATTGGCCTGAGCGTTGAAGAGCTCAAGCAGATCCCCTGCGTGATCGCGATTGCGTCTGAAAATACCAAAGCGATGGCGATTATGGGCGCCCTGCGCACCGGGGCCGTCGACATCATCGCCACCAGCGCCCGCAACATTCGCACGATTTTAAGCATGAGCCAGTAATCCGCCGGGCTGATTGTTAGCCCGACAAATGAAGCCCTCAGTTAATCAGAACAGGCGGAAGCGGTATTCAACGATCGCTTCTGAAGCCAGGGTGTGGGTTCGGGTATAGCGGCCGTCGGTCAGCACCGGCGTTTTTCCGCTGCTTTTGTACGACCAGCCCGGACCAAACATCAGCCATACCGTCAGGTTCTTAAAGCGCGGGTCGGAAGGAACCCAGCGGCTGAAGGCGCTAATTTCGCCGCTGCGCACGTGATTGCCCCGGTAGCTAAACTGGGCAATATTGCCGGCCAGGCCGATCGCCAGCTGCGGAGTCAGCTGGTAGTCCGAGATATTCGCCAGCACCAGCTCCCGGTCGCGCATGTAGTCATCGCCCGCATAGGCCATCGAGATAAACGTGCCGCGCGAGTTTTTGCTCATATGCCGCGGGTAAAAGCCCACCTCGTTCGCTTTTTTAGCCTCGGTATAGCCGATGCCCCACTTGCTGCTCCAGCGCTGCGCTTTCCAGCCGGCATCAAGGGCGAAATGCCGGGCGCTATCATCGAAGTCGCGCTTGCTCGCGGGCATCGCGCGATACTCATCAAGCGCGCGGGTCGCGTATATCTGCATGCCGATATTCAGCGGCGCTATCGGTTTGAGATTGGCAAACAGCAGGTGGCGACGCAGATAGTTATCGCTTTCGCCATAGCCATACTGCAGATCCAGATAGCGGCCTTTCCACAGCAGCTCGCCGCTGGCCAGGTGGTTAATTTCGCGCCCGGCGTTAGTCTGGAAATGCTTCTTGTCCGGCGAGTTGCGATCCATGGAGTTTTCCACGTACGCGCCGCGCAGCGTCAGGTCGTCATAGCTCAGAGCGCCGCTCCAGCCGGAGTAAGTGGTCGGCGACAGCCGCGTCGAGGTCGAGATGACGCCATAGTTTTTCAGCACCTGCCAGCCCCAGCGGACGTTAAGCTGCATATCCGCGACGCTGTACTTCAGCTTAAGATTACGCTGGCCAAATTTAGAGAAGCCTTCGGCATTATTTTTACTATTACCGGGACCGTTATTGTAGAGCACGCCGCGAGAGTTAAAGTAATCGCTGGCTCCCAGCTTAACGGCGCCATAATAGACAGCATCAACGCCAAGCATATCGTAAAAATAGCCCGACTGATAATCCACAGCGACCCCTTGCCCCCACGCATTATGTACATGCTTCGGGTTGGCGTTGTCTTCCTTAAGATATTTCCAGTAGTTTTTTAACGACAAGGTCATGTGCGAATCGCGGAAAAAAGGCTCACTAACAATGTCGTTCATTAGCGTGGAAGGCTGCTTACCTTCATTATTATTACCGCCCCAGGCGGCTGTCGAAGCGCTAAGGGCGATAAGCGCTGCGGTAACGCGAGTCAGATTCATAGTATCCCCCAGAGTCGGGCCGAACCGCATCCTTACCAACGGCGGGTAATAATGAGATGCGGCCCCAAAAAAGTGCAGTAAGCGTTATTTTATTTTTCGCCGAGCGCCTGCTTTCCTGCCTCAACGTATTTTAACGAGCCGATCTCATCTACCTGATAGCGGCCGTTCTGATAGCTGATTTTGACCACCGCTGCGTTGGCTAAAGGCTTATTTTTGGCCGGATCGTCAGTCAGGTCAGAGATCATTATCTGCATCGATGTGCCGGATGAAATCGCCAGAATATTTTTATCACCATTAGCCTTCGCATTCTCGATAATGGTCGCCAGCGCCGCCTGAACGCGCTGCTTCACCTGGTCGTAGCTCTCCGTCATCCCCATGGGATCGGCGCTGGCAAGCGCATTCTGGCTATCGCGCACCGACAGCGTACCGGCCTTCATCTCCCGGTACAGCGCCGCCGCGTCGGCAAGCCCCAGCTGACGGGCTCCCGCGGCGGCCATATCCCGGTTCAAGCCGCCCTCGAACCCGCCGAAGAACGCTTCGCGAAGGCCCGCCAGCTCGGTCGGCCGAGCGTCGGCGATCCCCGCCTGCGTCATAATAACCGCCATCGTTTCGCGCTGCCGCCCGGCATCGCTGGTGTAAAAACTGTCGAATTTAATCCCCTTAAGCCCGGCGCCTAAATAGCGCGCCACCCGCCGTCCATCCTCGGTCAGCGGGGAGTCGGCCCATCCCTGAACGCGGTCAAAGGTATTAAGCAGCGTTTTCCCGTGGCGGGCAAAATAGATATTCACCGCATCGTTATCGGCGGCGGTTGTTTTATTTTCCGCAGACCAGGCTACGCTGCTGGTTACCACGATTAAAGCTAACAGCCATCTTTTCATGTTATATCCTTGCGTTATTCATACCTGTAATAAAAACAAAAAAACCTACGCTCAATAGCGAAAGTGATAACCACTTCTTTCGCTACCTGACGTAGGTTTTGCCTGTATACACAGTAACAATCCAATTACGCCGACCATATCACCCTTGCTAAATAACGCCACACACTTTTTCGTGGCAAATGAATAAATGTGATCGCCAGCAGATTAAGCAGCGACATCGGTATATATTCCACTATATATTCATGCATCGACTAATAATCCCCAAACACAAATATCGCCTGCGGTAAAAAGGCTCACAGGAGGAACCTGTCTAATAACGATTTATTTATTGAAGCCGCTCACAAAAAATAGTCTTTGCCTGGACGGAGGCCGCCGCCTGGCGTATTTTCGTGGCTATCCGGGATTGTTACTGAACGCAGGCAAAACCTAAGATATCCGTCGCAGCGGCGCTGCTGGCAGGAGTCTTAGGTTTTTTTTTGCGCCCGATTAAGAGCCTATTCATCAAACACAAGGATACAAAGTGAAAACAATAATCCTCACCGCCACGCTGCTCTCCGTCGTCGCCTTCTCCGCCGGGGCGGCCCGACCCGCGCTGAAAATACTGATCGTCAACGACGACGGCTGCGCCTCGCCGGGCAGCACCTCGCTGCAGGACAAACTGGCAGCCAAAGGCTATGACGTCTGGATGGTCGCCCCCGCCACCAACCAAAGCGGCATAGGTTCCGCCATCACCTTTAAAACCGGCAAGATATTCGACGTACAAAAGGTCGCCGACAGGCGCTACTGCTTCCCCGGCACCCCGGCGGACGCCGTTGACTTTGGGCTTCGCGGCCTGCTGAAGGACGCGCCGCCGGACCTGGTTATCTCCGGCGTGAACGACGGCCCCAACACCGGCATGGCGCAAGTCAATTCCGGTACCGTCAGCGCCGCCGCCCGCGCCGTGCGCTACGGTATCCCGGCGATTGCTGCCAGCATCGGCTACATCTTTAGCGATGAGGAGATGAAAAACGGCTGGCCGGCCACGCATCAATACTGGCCGGAGTCGGTCGATTACGTCGTGGGCGTAGTCGATACCCTCAGCGCCAAACGAACCCCGGGCGCGCCCCTCTTACCCAAAGGGTCCGGGCTGAGCATTAACTATCCGCCGCTGGCAAAAGCCGAGATCAAAGGCGTGCGCTACGTCGATAACGAAGCGTTCCCGACGCCGCAGATCGGCTATGAACTGACGGCCGACGGCAAAGCGAAGCAGACCCTCAACCCGGCTGCGCTCGCGCCCACTCTTAACGACACTGACTCCGGCTGGCTCAACAAGGGCTATATCACCTATACCCTTTTTGACGGTGCGTGGAACGCCCCGCAGTTTACAGACCAGTACAAGACGCTATTAGGCCAGTAAATGCGCGGACCGCCCGGCCCTCTGACGGAGAACGTCGTCGGGCAGAGTGGAAAAAGCTCAATAGGTTAAAAAACGGCGGCAAAGGCGCACGAAGTGAAGAGGAAGTTATAAATACGGCACTTACCATATTGTTTTTCAATATATAACGTGGTGCCAATGTCTGTACTCAGAAGCCTTCTCTTTTTCCTTGGCGCGGCCTTCGCCTCCGCCGTCGCGGTACTCTGTCTATGGATTGACGTACGAGTATTCGATAACAACATTGCGGAAATCTCACTTACCGAAATCATGCAGGAGCTGGTGCTGGCGGCAATCGTGCTGATTCACTTCCGCCTGGCAAAGAGATATGCGCTGCTGCGCTACTGCAATCTTCTCGTCGGCGGTTTTTTCCTCGCGATGCTGATCCGCGAGCTGGACGCGGCCTTCGATCTGATTTCCCACGGCAGCTGGGTCTGGTTTGCCCTGCTCTCCACGCTGTGTACGCTTATTTATCCGCTCATCCATTACCGTCAAACCCTTGCGCAGCTGGCGCAGTATACCCGCACGCCATACTACGGGATGATGCTCAGCGGCCTGCTGGCGGTGCTGGTCTTCTCGCGCCTGTTCGGGATGCACGGCCTGTGGTTCGCTATCCTCGCGGAAGATTACGCCCGGGCGGTGAAAAACGCCGTCGAAGAGGGCAGCGAGTCGTTTGGCTACATGCTGTGCCTGACGGCATCTATCGGCTACTACTGCTATTTTCGCTATCTCGCCCGCACTTCGGCCGCGGCCAGCGCCTGATCCCACGCGCCGCCGGGGCCGGCGGCCCTTAATAGTTCCACTTCGGCCTGGCGACGGTATTCTTCTTGAGTAAATTACGAAACTCTTTCAGATAGGGCTCGTTGCTGCGCCCACGTTTGCAAATCGCCGAGAACGGCGACTGGAAGCCGAACTCGTTGGGCAGCAGCACCCGCAGCCGGTTCTCCTTGATCCACGGCCAGGCGTAGTGCTCCGGCAGGTAGCCGATATATTTCCCCGAGAGGATCAGCAGCAGCTGCGCATCGACCGTCTCCACGGTGGCGCTGCCTTTGCTGAAGCCGCGCCGCCGCAGATCGCTGGTATTCCAGTAGCTGCGGGTCACCAGCGGGCACTGGCTGATCTGCTCTTTATCAAGCTGGCGGCTGAAGAACATCGGGTGCAGGTCGCTGCAGTAGAGCCAGTGCTGCTCGCGATAGAGCGGCTCGCTGATGATGTTATGCACCTGGGAGTTGTAGCTGCCGATCGCCAGATCGATATGGTTGTTGAGCACGCCGTTCAGCTGCTCCGCCGGGGTGCGGATAATCAGTTTGATATGCACGTGGGGAAACTTATCGCTGAAGCTGCGCAGCACCACCGGCAGCGACAGCGCGGTTTCGGTTTCAATCGAGTCGAGGGTCGAGATGCAAATCGTGCCACTGTGCTCGCCCTTCAGCAGCGCCGACTGGCGCTCCAGCTCGTTCAGCTCGCCCAGTACCCGAATCGACTGCTGTAAAAACTGCTGGCCTTTCTCGGTCAGCGCAAAGCCGCCGCGCCCGCGCTGGCACAGGCTAAACCCGAGCTGACCTTCCAGCTGGGACATCGCGTTGCTGATCGCCGACACCGAAATACCCAGCTCCTGCTGGGCTCTGCCGTAGCTTTCCAGGCGGGCCACCGCCTCAAAAATCTGCAGCTGACGAATGTTGAGACTGCCATCGTTGTGCATGCTTAGTTCACCATTAAATGAACTAAGTATTTACAGCAGACGATTTAAAGTCCAGCGCATCTTGCGCACTATCTCCTCATCGAGCATTGGTGACTCAGATTCAGGAGCTGAAATGGATAACGTCTTTCATCAACCGCAGGGTGGCAACGAGATGCCGCGCTTCGGCGGCCGCGCAACGATGATGCGCCTGCCTTTTATCGAAGATTTACAGGGCCTTGATGCGGCTTTCGTTGGTATCCCGCTGGATATCGGCACCTCACAGCGCTCCGGTACCCGCTACGGGCCGCGCTATATTCGTACCGAATCGGTGATGATTCGGCCCTACAACATGGCAACCGGCGCGGCGCCTTTTGAATCGCTGTCGGTGGCCGATATCGGCGACGTGCCGATAAATACCTACAGCCTGCTCAAATCGGTGCAGATCATCGAGGATTACTACACCGCTTTAAATAGTTTCCCGCTCATCCCCCTGACCCTCGGGGGGGACCACACCATCACCCTGCCGATCCTCCGCGCCCTGACCAAAAAGCACGGCCCGGTGGGGCTGATTCATGTGGATGCCCACACCGACACCAACGATGAGATGTTCGGCGAGAAAATCGCCCACGGTACCACCTTCCGCCGCGCCGTCGAAGAGGGGTTGCTGGATCTTAAACGGGTGGTGCAGATTGGCCAGCGCGCCCAGGGCTATGCCGCCGGCGACTTCCAGTGGGGCGTCGATCAGGGTTTTCGTCTGGTACAGGCGGAACAGTGCTGGCACCGGTCGCTGGCGCCGCTAATGGCCGAGGTTCGCCAGCAGATGGGCGATGGCCCGGTCTATCTCAGCTTCGATATCGACAGCCTCGACCCGATCTGGGCGCCCGGCACCGGCACGCCGGAAGTCGGCGGCCTGACCTCCATTCAGGCGCTGGAGATCGTCCGCGGCTGCCGCGGCCTGGACCTGATTGGCTGCGATCTGGTTGAAGTCTCGCCGCCCTACGACGTCAGCGGCAACACCTCGCAACTGGCGGCCAACCTGCTGTACGAAATGCTCTGCGTGCTGCCCGGCGTGAAATACCCATAAGGAGCCAGACCATGCAACTCAAGGTTTTTCGCACCCTCTGGGGCGTGACCACCCCGTGGCAGCAGACCCTCAGCGAGCTAAAAAGCGTCGGCTGCTGCGGCATCGAGGCTCGCGTCCCGCTGACCACTGACGCTCGCCAGACGCTGGCCCAACAGTTGCACGAGTCCGCACTGGAGTATATCGCCATCGTCTTCAGCGGCGGCGGCGTGATCCCGGCGCAGGCCGAGACGCCGCAGCAGCATCTCGAGCGCTTAAAAAGCCGTTTTGATGAAGCAAAGTCGCTGAACCCGCGCTTCGTCAATCTGCTGGCCGGCAACGACCGCTGGCCGCTGGCGCAGCAGGTGGATTTTCTCGGCAAGGCCCACGAGCTGGCGGCGGCGTACGCGCTGACCTGCAGCTTTGAAACCCATCGCGCCACCTCGCTGTATAGCCCGTGGCTGACCCTGGAAATTATCCAGCAGCTGCCGCAGCTGCGCTTTACCGCCGATATCAGCCACTGGATTGTGGTGAGCGAGCGTCTGCTGGATGACCCCTGCGATGATTTCAGCGCCTTTATCGACCGCGTGCACCACGTCCAGGCCCGCGCCGGCTACGACCAGGGGCCGCAGGTGCCGCATCCGGCGGCGCCGGAATATCAGGCCGCGCTGCAGTTTCAGCAGCGCTTCTGGCAGCAGATCTGGCAGTCGCAACGCCGGCGCGGATATCAGCAGACCACGCTGACCCCCGAGTTTGGCCCCGACGGCTATCTGCACCACCTGCCGTTTACCAACGTTCCGGTAGCCGATCTGTGGTCGCTGAATGCGTGGATGGCGGAACATGAACAGCAGCATTTTGCCGAGTTTTTATCGCTAACCGAAAAGGATCTGCAGCCATGAACGTCGCAAAAAGTTCTTTCACCGAGTTACCGACCATCGATATCAGCGATCTGGCCAGCGACAGTCTGGCGAAACGCCAGGCCGTCGCCGACACCATCGGCAAAGCGGCGCGGGAAGTCGGCTTTTTCTATATCACCGGCCACGGCATTGCCCCCGAGCTGATCGCCGGGATCCGCACGGCGGCCAAACGGCTCTTCGCCCTGCCGATGGATCAAAAGATGCAGTACTACATCGGCCACTCCCGCAGCCATAAAGGCTACGTCCCGGAAGGGGAAGAGATCTACGGCTCCGGCAAGCCGGACCACAAAGAAGCGTTTGATATTGGCTTTCAGGCCGCGGATGACCACCCGTTTGTACTGGCCGGAACGCCGCTGATTGGCGCCAACGAGTGGCCGCAGTTGCCCGAGTTTCAGTCCCGGGTGCTGGCCTACTATGAAGCGGTATTTGCCCTCGGCCATCGTCTGTTTGACGCCTTCGCCCTCGCCCTTGGCCTGCCGGAAGGGTATTTCAAGGCGATGGTGACCTGCCCGCCGTCGAAGCTGCGCCTGATCCACTACCCCTTTGACGCCAGCGCCGAAGACGTTCCCGGTATTGGTGCACACACCGATTACGAGTGCTTCACCCTGCTGCTCGCCGACCAGCCGGGCCTTGAGGTGCTGAATGAAGATAGCGCCTGGATCGATGCGCCGCCGCAGAAGAACGCCGCAGAAGAAGAGGCGTTCGTGATCAATATCGGCGACATGCTGGAAGTACTGAGTGCTGGCACATTTGTTGCTACAGCCCACCGTGTCCGCAAGGTGCCGCAGGAACGTTACTCCTTCCCGCTGTTTTTCGCCTGCGATTACCACACCCTGATCCGCCCGCTGCCGACCTTTTTGGCCGCTGGGGAAGCCAGCGAATACCAGGAATTAAGCATCGGCGAACATATGTGGAGCCAGGCGCTGCAGACCTATCGCTACCTGCGCGAGAAAGTCACCAAAGGCGAGCTGCAGCTCCCGGAACGCGCCCGAGGCACCAACACCTTTGGTCATCTGAAAAAACAAGCCCAGCAAAAAACCGTTACTAACCCGTGAGGATACATGATGAAAAAAACGCTCCATAAGCTCTCGCGCCGTGTGGCGGTGGGCATCGCCGTCGCCGCCTGCTTTTCTCCGCTGACCCAGGCCGCAGAGCTGCTGACGGACGGCGTATTTAAAGTCGGGATGGAGGTGACCTATCCGCCGTTTGAATCCTACGACAGCAATAACAACATCGTCGGCCTCGACCCGGAATTCGCCGCGCTGATTGCCGAGCAGCTGAAGGCCAAACCGCAGCTGATCGATACCAAATTCACCAGCCTGATCTTAGGGATTGGCAAGAAATATGACGCGGTGATCTCCGGGATGTACATCACGCCGGAGCGCCTTAAACAGGCCGACGCGGTGCCTTACGCCCTCTCCGGCGCGTCAATTATCGCCCTGAAGAGCGGCGAGATTCAGCCGAAAACGGAAGACGACCTGTGCGGCGTCAAAGTGGGACTGCAGCAGGGCACCAGCTGGGTCGCCAGCCTGAAAAATCACTCCGACGAGTACTGTCTGAAAAACGGCAAACCGGCGATTAGCATTCAGGAGTTCCCGACCGCACCGGAAGTCTCGCAGGCCCTGCTGTCGAAAAACATTAATGCGCAGTTAGAGATCGCTCCGGCGGCGCAAATTCTTGTCGACAAGAGCCGCGGACGACTGGCGATTAGCTCCACCCGCCTGGTCTACCCCCTGCCGCTGGGGATTTACGTCAGCAAAGGCAATAGCGAACTGGTGGAGGCGATTAAATCGACGTTAGCCACCTTAAAAGCCAACGGCAAATATGACGCCATCATCAAGAAATACAACTTAGAACGCATCGATTAAATACGATCAAGCCAATGCGCAACAGGAGTCGGTATGGAGTTCGATTGGGGATACTTTTTCTCGTTATTTAGCATTGGAGCATTCTGGCAGGCGTGCGTTACCGTCATCGTCGTCAGTTCATTGTCGTGGTTTATTGGCCTGGTATTAGGTTTTCTTTTAGCCTGCGCGAAGCTCTCCGGCCCGCGCTGGCTGAAGGTTCCCGTTGAACTCTATATTTGGTTTTTCCGCAGCGTACCGCTGATGGTGCTGCTGGTGTTTGTCTATAACCTGCCGCAGCTCTTCCCGGCTACCCAGCCGCTGCTCGGGGTGCCGTTTATTGCCGGCCTGGTCTCGATGACCGTCACCGAAGCGGCCTATATGGCGGAGATTCATCGCGGCGGATTAATCTCGGTGGCGAAGGGACAGAGCGAAGCCGGCCACGCCTTAAGCTTCAGCTTTATCGGCATTCAGCGCCTGATTATTATCCCGCAGGCGTTCCGCATCTCGCTGCCCACGCTGATTAATGAATACATCACCATCATTAAACTCAGCTCAATTTTGTCGGTGATCTCGCTACCGGAGCTGCTGCTGACCGGCCAGCGCCTGTACGCGCAGAACTTCCTCGTGATGGAGACCCTGCTGGCGGTGGCGGTCTACTACGTGATGGTGGTGACGCTGTTTACCTGGCTGTTCCGGGCGCTGGAAAACCGGCTCGATATTCAGCAAAAGCGCCCGCCAACCTTCAACGACGCCGAATGCGAGGCCCTGCGCCAGGGCCTGAAAGCGCCGCGTCAGGCGGCGAAGGCTGAGCCCATCAGCGGCAGCCCGCCGGCTCTCGATCTGCGGGCGATCGAAAAATCCTGGGGCCAGCATCAGGTGCTGAAAGGCATCGATTTGAAGGTCGACAACGGCGAGGTCATCAGCATCATCGGGCCATCCGGGTCGGGCAAAACCACCCTCATCCGCACCATCAACGCCCTGGAAAGTCTCGATGGCGGGGAGATTATTCTCTACGGCGAGGATTACCTGAAAGGCGCGGCGATCGTCGATAAGCCGCAGATGCGCGCCGGCGTGCGCCGGATCGGCATGGTCTTCCAGAGCTTCAATCTCTTTCCCCACCGCACGGTGCTCGACAACGTGATGCTCGCCCCGCTGTATCACAAGCTCGCCGATCGCCGCGTGGCAAAGGAGCAGGCCCTCTACCTGCTGGATCGCGTAGGGCTGCTGGCCCATGGCGAAAAATACCCCTGGCAGCTCTCCGGCGGCCAGCAGCAGCGCGTTGCCATCGCCAGGGCGCTGGCCTTAAAACCGGACATCATGCTGTTTGACGAACCCACCTCAGCGCTGGATCCAGAGCTGGTCGGCGAGGTGCTGAAGGTGATTCAGTCTCTCGCCCGCGAAGGGATGACGATGCTGATCGTCACCCATGAGATGGACTTCGCGTTATCCATTTCCGACCGGGTGGTGATGATGGAGAACGGCGTGGTGGTGAGCGATGTGCCGCCCCGGCGCATCCGCGAAAACGCCAGCGCTCCGGGGCTGACCCGCATCCGTGAATTTATGGGAGTACAATAAATGGCTACTGAACGTGAACTGCGCCAGGACCTGGCCGCCGCCTACCGCCTGGCGGCGCTGTTTGGCTGGGAAGATACCCTCTATACCCACTTTTCCGTGCGCCTGCCCGGCGACGGCGAGCCGCGGTTTCTGATTAACCCGTTCGGCATGATGTTCGACGAGGTGACCGCCAGCAATCTGATTGTCGTCGATATGCAGGGCAAGGTGGTGGAGGGCTCCGCCCCGGCGAACTCGGCCGGTTTTACCATCCACAGCGCGGTGCATATGGCGCGGGAGGATGCCCACTGCGTGATCCACACCCATACGCTGCCGGGCATGGCGGTCGCCGCCTGCGAGGACGGCCTGCTGCAGCTCAACCAGATCAGCACCGAGTTTTATCAGCGCGTCGGCTATCACCCGTATGAAGGGGTGGCGTTTGACCTCGACGAACGTGCGCGCATTCAGCGCTCGCTGGGGGATAATATCGCCATGATTTTGCAGAGCCATGGGCTGCTGTCGGTCGGGCGCACCGTCGCCGATGCGTTTTACATCATGTACTACCTCAACCGCGCCTGCGAAATTCAGCTGGCGACCGCTCAGCTCGCCCCGCTCAGCCCGATTCACCTCATCCCGGCGCACCTGAGCCAGCACGCCTGCGAACAGCTGATGGGCGTGGAGCACGAGCGCCAGCAGGTCTGGCAGGCGTGGCTGCGCCGCCTTAACCGCCTCGACACCGCTTATAAAGAGTAACGCCTATGCCCAACCTGACTATCGTTGTCGACTGCAACGACCCAAACTACGCCCGCGAGATTTGCGACGCGCTGCGCCTTTTTCCCCACGTCACGGCGGTCCTGCCCGACCATCCGGCGGCAGGTCGCGCGGAGTATGCCAGTTGCTGGTTTCCCGACCCTCAGCTGCTGGCCCGCTCGCCGGGGCTAAAGCTTATCCAGGCCGCCTCCGCCGGGGTTGACCACCTTCCCGAAGCGGTGTTCGCCAGCCAGGTGCCGCTATGCCGGGTGGTGGATGAAGATTTTCGTCACGGGATGTTCGAATACGCGCTGTGGGGCGTGCTGTGGTTTCAGCGCCACTTTGACCGCGCGCTGGTGCATCAGCGCGAGCGTGTGTGGCAGGCCTACCCGCAGCGGGCCGCCGCCGATTTTCGCGTCGGGGTGATGGGGCTCGGTGAAATCGGCGGCTACATCGCTACCCGCCTTGCCGGGTTGGGGTACCGCGTCTCCGGCTGGGCGCGGAGCGAAAAGCGGCTGACGGGCGTGGATTGCTACCACGGCGATGCGCAGGCCGCCGGCTTCCTCGGCGAGCTGGACGCGCTGATCAACGTGCTGCCGCTTACCGAGCAGACCCGCGGCATCCTCGCGCGGCCCCTGCTCGACCAGCTCCCGGAAGGCGCGGTGCTGATCAACTGCGGGCGCGGCGAGCATATGGTGAATCTCGACGTGCTGCAGGCGCTGGACAGCGGCCGGCTGGCGGGCGCGCTGCTGGACGTCTTCCCGGTCGAACCGCTGCCGGACGCCGACCCGCTGTGGTCGCATCCGCGGGTGGTCATCACTCCGCATATCGCCTCCATCGCCCCCGCGCAGGTGATCGCCCGCCAGCTGCTGGACAATATTCAGCGCCAGCAGCAGGCGCTGCCGCTGAAAAATCTGGTCGATAAGCAGACGGGCTATTAACACCTTGCAACCTCTCTCCCCGTCCGGCCCAGGCGTCAGCTGCTACGCTTAATGGTCTGTTGCTTACACATTAAGGCCAGGGTTATGAAGATTGATTTATCGGGGAAGGTCGCGCTGGTGACCGCATCAACCGCGGGGATCGGCTTTGCCATCGCCAAAGGGCTGGCGGACAGCGGCGCGGAGGTGGTGATTAACGGACGCAGCGAGCGCAGCGTTAACGAGGCCATCGCTCGTTTGCAAAATGAAGTCCCGGGCGCCAGCGCGCGTCCGGCGGTCGCCGACCTGAGCGATGCCCAGGGCGTGAATCAGCTGCTGCAGGCGCTGGTTGGCATCGATATTCTGGTCAACAACGCCGGTATCTATGGCCCGCAGGATTTCTATGATACCGATGACGAAACCTGGGAAAACTACTGGCAGACCAACGTGATGTCCGGCGTACGCTTATCGCGGGCGCTGCTGCCGGGGATGGTGCAAAAGGGCTGGGGTCGGGTGGTGTTTATCTCTTCCGAATCGGCGCGCAATATTCCGGCGGACATGATCCACTACGGGGTGACCAAAACCGCCCAGCTGTCGCTGGCGCGCGGGCTGGCGAAATACGTCGCCGGCAGCGGCGTCACCGTCAACAGCGTGCTGCCGGGCCCCACCCTTTCCGACGGCTTTGCCGAAATGATGAAGGACGAGGTCGCCAGGACCGGAAAACCGCTGGAGCAGCTGGCGAAAGAGTTTGTCATGGCCCATCGCCCCGCGTCGGTGATTCAGCGCGCGGCGTCGGTGGAAGAGGTGGCGAATATGGTGGTGTACGTCTGCTCGACCCAGGCCTCGGCAACCTCGGGGGCGGCGCTGCGCGTTGACGGCGGCGTGGTGGACGATATCGTCTGATAACGCGGCGCCCGTCCGCCGGCTAGCGGTCGGGCGTTTTTGACGACTCTTTTACGCTGGTCATTTCGTACCTGCCCTCAGGATCCATGGCGTTGACCGCTTTTTGCAGCTCCGCCAGCGCAAACTTGAGGGAGGCCACCTCCTCTCGCAGCGCCTGCACTTCCTGTTCCTGAGTGGTACCCCGGCTGGTTTTGGGGAACGCTTCGAAGACGTCTTCTTCGAAAAACATACGAACCTGACGATTATCAACGTTGACCAGCTGATACTTCAGCCGGCCGCTGTTGATCGCGTTATAGATAGTTTTACGACTCACCATCGCTAACTCTATGACGTCGCTGATTCGTAACATCTTGTCCCTCTTCGCTTCCGGCATCACCGTATTGAGCCCATCATTTTATCTTACTGCGTGATGATGGCATCGGTGAACACTTTTGCAATCTCCTCTGGCGTCATTTTAACGATTTCGTTAACGCGATCGCTATCGGCCAGTAAGGCGAACAAGGATTGAATAATGGCCACCTTTTCGCAAGTTTTGTCGATTGCCATCATCACCACTATCTGCGGTACTACCGCCTCCTCAGGCTCATCGGTACGCTGGAACTCGACGCCCGCGAGGTTAATGCCGATGGCAAAACCGGTGCGGTTGACGTGTTCAAACTCGGTATGCGGGATGGCGACGCTGTGGGTCTCCATAAAAATCCCCGTCGGGTAGACCTTTTCCCGCTCCAGCACCCCTTCGCTAAAGCTCGGCTTGACCAAACCATCCGCCTGCAGGACCGCCGCCAGGCGGGTCAGCAGGGCCGTCCGGCTGACGGCCTCGGTGAACTTCACCACCCGCTGTGCGCTAAACATCATTTGCCCACCTCCGCGCTCGCTTCAGCTAACTGCTCGTTTTCCTGCGCCAGCTTGCGGCGGTTCCACAATACCAGAGCGAGGGTGCACAGGGTCAGGATCCCCACGCCAATCTCTTTTAGATGGAAGCTTTGAATGATGGCCCACGGCAGCATGGCTCCGGCGTAGTCGACGCTGCTGATGCTGGTGGTGCCCTGCGGCAGGGAGAAGCCGGTACTCACCGCCGTGCTGGTGACAATCGGCGCCAGGTTGGTGCCTATCAGCAGCGCCAGGCTGAGCGTCAGCACACCGGTAAGCAGCGTACGGAACATATCGCCCCGGCACACCGCGGTAACCAGTACAAAGGCAAACGGCAGGCCGGTTAACGAGGCGAAGGGCAGGAACTGGTTGCCCGGAATAATCGCCGCCAGCACCAGCATCACCGGGATCATCAGCATCGACACCGACAGCGTCACCGGATGGCCAACGCTAACCGCCGAGTCGAGGCCGATGGCAATTTTACCGAACGATCCGGCGCGCGACTGGGCAATCTCCTGAATACGCTCGCTGATCGGGTACACCCCTTCCATCAGCATTTTGGCCATGCGCGGAATAATAGTCATCACCGCCGCCATGGTAATTGCCGTTTGTAATATGGCCTTCACTTCGATACCGGCAATAATACCCAGAAGCGCCCCGATAATTGCGCCAAGAGACGCCGGATCGCCAAGAATAGAGAGCCTTTTCTGAATAACCTCGGTGTCAATTTTAATATCACGAATCACCGGAATACGATCGACAATCGCATTCACCAGCCATGCCGCCGGAACAAATGAGGCAGAGAAACCGTGCGGCACCGAAATAGACGGTAGATTCAGGTATTTCTCGACGTCGCCGCTGGTGCGATCGGCAATAACCATCGTGATAATACAGTTAATCGCCGCCGCAAAAATACCCAGCCAGAGGCTATCGGTAATAATGGTGACCAGCGAACCGGTAAACGCGTGGTGCCACAGGTTCCAGATATCAACGTTCAGCACCCGGGTAGTTTTGCTATACAGCATCAGCACGTTAATGGCCACGCACACCGGAATGACCAGCGCGCCAACCCGCGTCCCCATTGCCACCGCCGCCGCCGCGGGCCAGCCCACGTCCAGCACGGTGAGGTTCAGGCCGAAGCGCTCCACCAGCGCGTGGCTGACCGGCGTCAGGGAGTCGATCATCAGGTTAACGGTAATGCTTAATCCGATAAAACCAATCCCGACCATTAAGCCGGCTTTCAGGGCCTTGCTGAGCGACAGGCGTAATATCAGTCCGAGGATCATAAATATTAGCGGCATCATCACTGAGGCGCCCAGGCCCACGATATAATCAACAATAAACATGGCTTAACCCTCGGCGAGAATTAATTCTTTCACGCTGCTGAAAACTTTATCGGTGCCCATGCCGGTCAACAGCGGCAGAGCGTTAATA
The DNA here is from genome assembly GCF_902705905.1 of Klebsiella sp. 18074. NCBI lineage: Bacteria > Pseudomonadati > Pseudomonadota > Gammaproteobacteria > Enterobacterales > Enterobacteriaceae > Klebsiella > Klebsiella sp. 18074. Next base: position 21,180 of record NZ_CACSIS010000030.1, read on the forward strand.
ACCGGAACGGAAAGCGCAACCGGTGAAGTCGAAACAATAAAATCAACGTCATCGCGCGTTTTCGCTTCCGCGACGGTGCCCTGTGAAATACGCACCTTAGCGAGAAGATTTTCTTTTTTCAGGAAATCCTGCAGCTTATTTAAGGCAACGGTGCTGGTTGCTACGCCAGCGCCACAACAAATCATCATGTGTTTCATGAGTATTCCTCTCCGTTTTGGTTGAGAGGATTAAATCATGATGGCGGATTAAGAATTGTGATCAGTGTGTAATTTTACACACTGAGTACACACTAAACGCCGTTGAACAAATAACACATTGATAATAAATAACATTTAGTTATTCAGCTTTTTATCCCTTCACGCCGGCGGCCTGGATATAGCGCTGGGGCGAAACGGCCGCCCCACTTTAGCGTTGGCGCCGAGCGCGGGCGCCGAACAGCAGCGCCGCCATTACCGGGACCAGCGAGCCCCAGAGCACGGCGTTCCAGCCGAAGAGGTTCATCAGCGCGCCGGAGGCGAAGGCCCCCACCATCATCACGCCGAAGACGATGAAGTCGTTCAGCGACTGCACCTGGGTTTTCTCTTCCGGACGGTGGAAATCCATAATCTGCGTCGAGGCGCCGGTGAAGCCGAAGTTCCAGCCGATGCCCAGCAGAATGAGCGATACCCAGTAGTACATCACCTCGGTGCCGGCCAGCCCAACCAGCACCGACAGCGCGAGAAGCGCCAGCCCCGCCGCGTTAATACGCCCGGCGCCGAAGCGGGTGATAAGCCTGCCGGTAAAAAAGCCGGGGCCGTACATCGCCACCACGTGCCACTGAATGCCGAGGTTCGACGCCTGCTGAGAAATACCGTGCAGATGCATGGAGAGCGGCGCGGCGGTCATCAGGAAGTTCATCACCATATAGGCCACCGCCCCGCTGAATACCGTGCGGGCAAAACCCGGCTGGCGCACGATCTCCCCGAGCGGGCGGCCGCCGCTCTTCGCCTGGGCCGCCGGCTCTGCGGACTTGACCCCCAGCAGCACCAGCGCCGAAACCGCCGCCACCGCACCCTGGGCAAGAAAGGTCATGGCGAAGGTATGCGCCGGCCACAGGTTCATCGTCCCGGTCACCAGCATCGGGCCAATCACCCCGGCGGCCACGCCGCCGCCCATTACCAGCGACAGCGCCCGGGCGCGACGCTCGACGCCGACGCCGTCGGTGGCGGCAAAGCGAAACGAGACCGCCACCGCCGCGTAGGCGCCGCCCAAAAATGCCGCCACGCAGAAGAGCCAGAAGGAGCCGGTCACCACCGCCAGAGCGGCCAGCAGGCCGGTCAGAACCCCGGCGCCGGTGCCCAGCATAAATACCGCCTGGCGCCCGCGCTTTCTGGCAAGAAAGCCAAAGGGTAAAATGCAGGCCGCCATTCCGAGGACAAAAATGGCGATCGGCAGCGTGGCAAGGGCGCGATCCGGGGCAATGGCGTTGCCGACAATCGCCCCGGTGGCGTAAAAGACCACCGAGTTGGCCCCCGCCAGCGCCTGGGCGGTCGCCAGGCGGATAATGTTGTTGTTCTGTTGCCTGACGGGCAGGGTTATCTCAGCGTTCATCAATTCTCGTTATCCGGTTTCACTGCGCGGCGTGTAAAACAGCCACTTTACCCGGCAACGAGACAATCGCCACCGCCTATTCGTGAATTTTCCACTTCTGCTTGAGCACATTTTTATCCTGGCTATCCAGCCAGCGGTTGACCTTCTCCAGCAGCGGCTGATTATCCTTTTTCATCATGTAGACCTTAAAGCTGGCGGTTCCCGGGAAGGGCTGCTCGTTGGCGACGCAAAAGACCCCGGGCTCTTTGTTCTGGTAATAGATGCCCTCAATCAGGTCGGTCACCATCATGTCGGCGGTTTTCTGCCGCAGCGCTTCGAGGTTATCGACGTTGTTTTTCACCCGGATAATCTGCGCATGTTTAATATGCGCATCGACGTAGCTTTGGTTGGTGCCGCCGGGATTGACGATCACCTTCACGTTCGGCCGATCGATTTTTTCAAGGCTCCCCAGCGCCGGCGCCGCCTTGCAGCTGGCGAGGGCAATTTTGCCGTTGGAAACCACCGGATGGCTGAGGGCGAAATCTTTCGCCCGCTCCGGCGTCTCGGTGACGCCTCCCATGGCGATATCAAACTTATCGGCCTGCAGATCGCCCGACAGCGTCGGCCAGCTGGTCTGCACGAACGTCACCTTAAGGCCCAGCTTCTCGCCGAGATCCTTTGCCATATCAACGTCATAACCGAGCAGCTCGCCGACGCCGTTATGAAACGCCAGCGGGGCGTAATCTCCCGGCACGCCGACCTTCAGCTCGCCGCTTTGCTGAATTGTTTGCATATCACGTGCCAGACTGCTGCAGGCAATGCTCGCCAGCGCCAGGGCAATACAAACCTTAACCTTCATACCATCATCCTTATTAATTAGTCAGTTATGTTAATTGTGCGCGCCGATGTCCGCCGTTTTTCTCTTTTCGTTCGCCGGCATTAATGGCAACTTTGTTAACCATATGTTTTATTTTTGTGATGCACAACCAGGAAACGTTGCACCTTCTTTGTGCATGTTTTGGCGAAAATCTACGCTCATAGTTCGCCTGCCTCCAGCCTTTTCCCCGTCATACCGCAAACGACGGTGTTGCGTAATAGATGGCATGCATCGTGCTTTGTTAGCAGAGTAACAGCGGAATGGTTTATGAGAGCCAAATATCATCAGGGGTAAGGATGAACGAGAGTAGCGACGAGCTGTTTCGCACCATTGAGGCGACCTTTAGCCAGCTTACGCCTAGCGAAAAGCGCATCGGCAGCTGGCTGCTGAGCCATCGTCAGCATATCCCCTTTGAGACCGCGGACAGCATTGCCCAGGCAACCGGCACCAGCGGGATCACCGTCGGACGCTATCTGCGCAAGTTGGGCTACCGCAACCTCGATGATGTTAAAAACAGCCTGAAGGATCGCGCGCCGGTGCCCTATCGACACTGGGGCGTCATCGATCGCCTCGACTCCTGGGCGCAGCAGCAGGCGCAGCCCGACCGCGCCAGCCTGTCGCTGCAGATGGAGCTCGACGCTATCCGCTACGTCTACCAGCTGGCGCAGGAGGAGACCTTCGCCCGCATCAGCGAGCGGATTGCGCGAGCCGACGCGGTGATTGTGATCGGCATCCAGTCCACGCGCGGTCTTGCCAACGCCTTTTTTAGCCACCTCGAATATCTGCGTCCGCGGGTGACCTACGCCGACGGCAGCTCCGGCAGCTGGCTGGAGGCGCTGAACTCCGAATATGAGCATCCCTACGTGGTGATCACCGATACCCGCGCCTACTCCAGCACCGCCAGGCAGTTCTGCCGGGTGGCCGCCGAGCGGCGCATCGCCACCGCGCTGGTGACCGATATCTGGTGCCCGTGGGCCCGCGACTATCCGCTCGATCTGCTGCAGGTTAAAACCGATACCGGCCACTTTTGGGATTCGCTCGCGCCGATCGGCTGTCTGTTCAACCTGCTGCTCTCGGCGGTCGTCGAGCGGCTCGGCCCGTCGCTGTCGCAGCGGCTGGCCGAGAACCGGGCGCTGCAGCAGGAATTTGGTCAATTTGAACGTGAATAAGCGCCTGCTCGCCAGGCTTCAGGACAGGAAATAACAGATGAATCAGCAAGTCACCCTGGTCGATATCCGCGCGCGGTTTCCGGCGCTGGCGATCGACCTCAAGTACGCCAGCGCCGATAACATTACCGGCCAGCCGATCTATGCCGAAGCCCGCTGCCTGCTGCATCCGGACGCGGCGGCGGCGCTGGAGAGGTCTCTGCGCATCGCCCGGCTGGCGGGCCTGCATCTGCAGGTTCTCGATGCCTATCGTCCGCAGCAGGCTCAGCAGCTGCTGTGGAACGCCTGTCCGAACCAGGATTACGTGGTGCCGATTGCGCTGGGGTCGAACCACAGCCGCGGCACCGCTATCGACGTGACGCTGCTCGACGAAAGCGGCCAGCCGCTGGATATGGGCACCGCCTTCGATGAGATGGACGATCTCTCTCACCCTTACCACCCGGCGGTTCCCCCCGCCGCTCAGCGTCATCGCCTGCTGCTGAACGCCGTGATGTTTGGCGGCGGCTTTAAGGGCATTTCCACGGAATGGTGGCACTTCGAACTACCGGACGCGGCCGGTTATCCGCTCCTTGATGATGTTTTTGCCTGCCTGGCTCCCGCTAAGACTGACGGAGTAACTCCATGAAAATGATTCGTACCCCCTTAACCGGTTTTCGTCCGCTGCTGCTGGCCGCCGCGCTGGCCGCCGCCGTTGCGCCGGCCTATGCCGCGGTCCCCAAAGATATGCTGGTGATCGGTAAAGCCGCCGACCCGCAGACCCTCGATCCGGCCGTGACCATCGATAATAACGACTGGACGGTCACCTACCCGGCCTATCAGCGGCTGGTGAAATATAAAACCGATGACGGGAAAGGTTCGACGGACGTCGAGGGCGAGCTGGCGGAGAGCTGGCAGGTCTCCGATGACGGTAAAACCTGGACCTTTACGCTGCACAAAAGCATGCAGTTTGCCGACGGCTCGCCGGTGACGGCCGAAGCGGTCAAGCTCTCTTTCGAACGCCTGATGCGCATTAAGCAGGGCCCTTCGGAAGCCTTCCCGAGCGGGCTGAAAATTGATGCCGTCGATCCCACCACGGTCCGCTTCACCCTGCCGGAGCCTTTCGCCCCGTTCCTGCACACCCTCGCTAACGACGGCGCGTCGATCGTCAACCCGGCGGTGCTGAAGGCCAACGCCGCCGACGATGCCCGCGGCTGGCTGGCGGAGCACACCGCCGGCTCCGGCGCCTATATGCTGCAGCGCTGGCAGAAAGGCCAGCAGCTGGTGCTGGTGCCCAACCCGCACTACAGCGGCATTAAGCCGATCTTTAAGCGGGTCACGGTGAAGATTATCGGCGAAAGCTCCGCCCGCCGCCTGCAGCTGACCAAGGGCGATCTGGATATTGCCGATGCGCTGCCGGTAGACCAGTTCGCGGCGCTGAAAAAAGAGAATAACGTCGCGGTGTATGACTATCCGGCGCTGCGCGTCACCTACCTGTACCTCAACAACAGCAAGGCGCCGATGGATCAGGTCGATCTCCGCCGCGCCGTCTCCTGGGCTACCGACTATAAAGGGATGGTCAACGGGATCCTCGGCGGTAACGGCAAGCAGATGCGCGGCCCGATCCCGGACGGCATGTGGGGCTATGACGCCAGCGCCATGCAGTACTCCCTCGATATGGACAAAGCCAAAGCCGCGCTGGAAAAAGTGGCGGATAAGCCCAAATCCCTGTCCTTCCTCTACTCCGATAACGACCCTAACTGGGAGCCTATCGCCCTCTCCACCCAGGCGAACCTGCAGGCGCTGGGTATCCCGGTGAAGCTCGAAAAGCTGGCTAACGCCACCATGCGCGAGCGGATTGGCAAAGGGGATTACGACATCGCCATCGGCAACTGGAGCCCGGATTTCGCCGACCCCTATATGTTCATGAACTACTGGTTTGAGTCGGATAAGAAAGGGCTGCCGGGCAACCGTTCATTCTACGAGAACCCGCAGGTTGACGCCCTGCTCAAGAAGGCGATCTCCACCGCCGATCAGGGGCAGCGAACCGCAGATTATCAGGCGGCGCAGAAAACGGTTATCGATGAGGCCGCCTACGTCTATCTGTTCCAGAAGAACTATCAGGTGGCGATGAACAAAGAGGTCAAAGGCTTCGTCTTTAACCCGATGCTCGAGCAGATCTTCAATATTGCCGAGATGCACAAATAGCGGGCCGTACCTTAACCTTGTGATGCCGGGCAGCCATCGGCCCGGCAGAGGACGTCATGATGAGTTTCTGGGGTTTACTACGACAACGCAGCTGGGGACTGATCCTCGTCGTCGCTGGCGTATGCGCAATCACCTTTATTATTTCGCACCTCATTCCCGGTGACCCCGCGCGGCTGCTGGCGGGCGATCGCGCGAGCGATGAGATCGTGCGCCATATTCGCCAGCAGCTGGGGCTGGATCTCCCCCTCTGGCAGCAGTTTTTACACTACGTGAACGCCCTGCTGCACGGCGATCTCGGCACCTCTATCCGTACCGGACGCCCGGTGCTGGAAGATCTTAAAACCTTTTTCCCCGCGACGCTGGAGCTGGCGATAAGCGCGCTGTTTATCGCGCTGGTGGTCGGCATTCCGCTCGGCGTGCTCTCGGCGGTGTACCGCAACCGCTGGACCGATCATCTGGTGCGCCTGATGGCGCTGACCGGTATTTCTACCCCGGCGTTCTGGCTGGGGCTGGGGGTGATCGTTCTGTTTTACGGCAAGCTCAACTGGCTGCCGGGCAGCGGACGTCTTGACGACTGGTTTGACCCGCCGGCCCACGTGACCGGTTTCTACCTGATCGACTCGCTGCTGGAAGGCAACCTCGAGGTGTTCTTCAACGCGCTGCAGCACCTGATTCTGCCGGCCACCACCCTGGCCTTCGTCCACCTGGGGATCGTCGCCCGGCAGATTCGCTCGGCGATGCTGGAGCAGCTTAGCGAAGATTATATCCGCACCGCGCTGGCCAGCGGCCTGCCGAAGTGGACCATCGTGATGCGCTACGCGCTGCCCAACGCGCTGATCCCCTCGGTCACCGTGCTCGGCCTCGCGCTGGGCGACCTGCTGTACGGCGCGGTGCTGACCGAAACCGTCTTCGCCTGGCCCGGGATGGGCGCCTACGTGGTCTCCTCCATTCAGGCGCTCGATTTTCCGGCGGTAATGGGGTTCGCCGTGGTGGTGTCGTTTGCCTACGTGCTGGTCAACCTGCTCGTTGACCTGCTCTATTTGTGGATAGACCCGCGTATGGGTCGGGGAGAAAGCTAAGTGATGATGACCCAGGAACGCCCCGCCGTCGGCGTGAAAATCAGCCGCAGCCACGCGTGGAAACGCCGCCTGTGGCTGGTACGTAAAAGCCCGCTGACGCTGATCGGCGGCGGCATTATGCTGATCATGCTGTTCCTGATGATCTTCTCCCCGTGGCTGGTGCCGCACGATCCTAACGCCATCGATCTCACCGCCCGCCTGCAGGCGCCGTCGGCGATCCACTGGTTTGGTACCGACGAAGTGGGTCGGGATCTGTTCAGCCGGGTGCTGATCGGCAGCCAGCAGTCGATCGCCGCCGGGCTGGCGGTGGTGCTGATCGCCGGGATCGGCGGCTCACTGCTGGGCTGCCTCTCCGGCGTCCTCGGCGGACGCAGCGACGCGCTGATCATGCGACTGATGGATATCATGCTGTCGATCCCCTCGCTGGTGCTGACGATGGCGCTGGCCGCCGCGTTAGGCCCCAGCCTGTTCAACGCCATGCTGGCGATCGCTATCGTGCGGATCCCTTTTTACGTGCGCCTCGCCCGCGGGCAGACGCTGGTGGTGCGCCAGCACAGCTTCGTGGAGGCCTCCGTTACCTTCGGTGCCTCCCGCTGGCACCTGATCAGCTGGCATATTCTGCGCAATGCGCTACCGCCGCTGGTGGTGCAGGCTTCGCTGGATATCGGCAGCGCCATTCTGATGGCGGCGACGTTAGGCTTTATCGGCCTCGGCGCCCAGCAGCCCACCGCCGAATGGGGAGCGATGGTGGCCAACGGCCGTAACTATGTTCTCGACCAGTGGTGGTACTGCGCCTTCCCCGGCGCCGCCATTCTGATTACCGCCGTCGGTTTTAATCTGTTTGGTGACGGGATTCAGGACTTACTGGATCCAAAGTCCGGAGGACGCAGCTAATGAATAACCGGGTTCTGACTATCGATAACGTCCGCTTAAGCTTCCCCGTCTACCAGGGCGCGGTGCACGTCCTGAACGCCGTCTCCATGCATATCGACCGCGGCGAAATTGTTGGCGTGGTGGGCGAGTCGGGTTCGGGGAAATCCGTCACCGCAATGCTGGCGATGCGTCTGCTGCCGCCGGACAGCTATCAGATCCACAGCGGTCAGGTAACTCTGATGGGCGACGATATCCTCGGCGCTACTGAAAAAGAGATGCGCGCTATTCGCGGCCGCAGGGTGGCGATGATTTTCCAGGAGCCGATGACCGCCCTGAACCCGACGCGGCGGATTGGCAAACAGATGGTGGACGTTATCCGCCAGCACCGTCCGCTCTCCTCGCGCGAAGCGCGCGCCAGGGCGGCCGCGCTGCTGGCGGATATGCAGATCGCCGACCCACAGCGGGTGATGGAGCGCTACCCGTTTGAGCTCTCCGGCGGAATGCGTCAGCGGGTGATGATCGCCATCGCCTTCTCCTGCGAGCCCGACCTGCTGATTGCCGATGAGCCGACCACCGCCCTGGACGTGACCGTCCAGCGCCAGGTCCTGCGTCTGTTAAAACAGAAAGCGCAGGCCACGGGAACCGCAGTGCTGTTTATCAGCCACGATATGGCGGTCGTTTCCCAGGTCTGCGATCGGCTGTACGTCATGTACGCCGGGGCGGTTATCGAAAGCGGTTCGACCCCGCAGGTGCTGCATCATCCGCTGCATCCCTACTCCGTTGGCCTGCTGAACAGCGCCCCGGATAACGGCGAGCCGCGATCGCCGCTGAAATCGATTCCCGGCACGGTGCCCAACCTCGCGCGCCTGCCCGGCGGCTGCGCCTTTCGCGAACGCTGCTTCGCCGCCGGCGAGGGTTGCGGGACGGTCCCGATGCTGCGACCGATAGAACACACCGAACAGCAGGCGGCCTGCTGGTATCCGCAACGGGAGAACGCCCATGTCTGACAGGCTATTAACGCTGAGCGATGTTCATCTTAACTTTCCGGCGCGCAAGAACTGGCGCGGTAAGGTCGTCGAGCGCGTCTATGCGCTAAACGGGCTGGATATGACGGCCTATCGCGGCGAAACCCTGGGTATCGTTGGCGAATCCGGCTGCGGCAAAAGCACCCTCGCCAGGCTGCTGATGGGCATGCTCAAACCCTCTTCCGGCCACTTCGAGCGCGGCGGGGACCCCGCGACCGGGCGCGACGCCGGCAGCATGCAGATGGTCTTCCAGGACCCGCTCTCTTCGCTGGATCCGCGCCTGCCCGTCTGGCGGACCATCACCGAGCCGGTGTGGATCCAGTCCCGGCCCGGCGAGAAGGCGCGGCGCGCGCTCGCCGAGCGGCTGGCGCTGCAGGTTGGGCTGCGTCCGGAGTATCTTGACCGCCTGCCGCACGCCTTTTCCGGCGGCCAGCGCCAGCGCATTGCGATCGCCCGCGCGCTGTCGGCGAAGCCGGATATTATCGTGCTGGATGAGCCCACCTCGGCGCTGGATATTTCGGTGCAGGCGCAGATCCTCAATCTGCTGGTTGAGCTGCAAAAACAGCAGAACCTGACCTTCGTGCTGATCTCGCATAACGTCTCGGTGGTGCGTCATATGAGCGACCGCGTGGCGGTGATGTATCTCGGGCAAATCGTCGAGATGGGCGAAGCGCGCCGGGTCCTCGACGCGCCGTCTCATCCCTATACCCGTCTGCTGATGGATTCGGTGCCGCGAATTGGCGCACCGCTGGGCGACGCCCCGCGCAACACCGAGCTGCCCGGCAACCGGCATCTGCCGGAGGGCTGTTATTTTCGCGAGCGCTGCCCCTTCGCCAGCGCCGGCTGTGAAAAGCCGCAGCCCCTGCGCCCGCTGGCCAACGGCAGCGCCGCCCGCTGCTGGAAGGCGGAAAGCCTTGCCGTCACGGCGGTGATGAGCTGAACGCGGATATCGCCCGCAGATCGCAGCGGTTCTTATAGCCGCATCGATGACGCCGCATTCTTTCGCAGCGCTGGTTTCTCTGCGAGAGGATGCGCGGTAAAAGCACAGCCCTCCCTTAGTTATATTCCAGGGCAAAGGTCGCCAGACCATTGGCCCGCCCTGGCGTCACCCGGTCTCCCGTCTGCACGTAGCGGGCGCTGAAGTTGATATTCTCCGCGGTGGCGGCGCTGCTCGCCGTGATATGTTTCAGCACCGGCAGATTGCTGGCCTCGTTAATCTTTATCGGGGTTCCGGCAGAGGGCGCCGGGGCGGAGTTATTGCCGTAGCTCAGCTTGATTCCGACGCCGCTTGCCGCACCGACGACCTGGGCGAGGGCTAAAGCGTCGCCGATGCCGGGATCGGCGGTGACGCCGAAAAAGCCAATCCTGATATCGGCCGGGGTGCTGCAAAATACCGGAATGCTAAACGTCTGCGCCGCGCCGGCGACGGTCGTTTTGCCTTTGAACTCCGCCTTATTGACCGTGCCCAGATTGACGCCAATCGAGGAGCGGGTCACCTGGCAGCTGCCGTTGGCGCCAATATCCACGTTAAGGGCGGAGAGATCGATGCTGACCGGCGAGCTCTGCGTGTGGCCCGCGCTCCCGCTATCCTGCTTCTCAATATATAAATTACCCACCTGCGGCTGGGCCGCAACGCTGGTGTGGTTACCGCTGACCAGCGGAATATCGCCGGTTTTATAAAAGGTGATATAGGCTTTGACCACCGTCTCGCGCTGGGCGAGCAGCGTCGACATCTGCGCGCTATCGCAAACCGTCATCGACTCGCCTCCTGCCGGCGCGCTGCCGCCATCGATGTAGCGAATCGCGCCGCCTTCGCACTGAAAGCCCAACGAATAACCCATGCCGCTCAGCGCTGAGTCATAGACGTGCTGACCGTTAATCACCCGCGGCGAGCCGGCGGTATTACGCTGTTTATAGGTAATGCGCTTCATGCTCGCCGTCGGCAGCTGCAGATCGCAGACAAAGTGGATCCCGCCGCCGTTGTCCGCCATGGCGCTGGTCATTTGCGTGTTGGTCGGCAGGGTGGGCAGATACTTAATATTCTGCACGTTAATGGTCATCTGACCGACGCTGCCGCCGCAGCTCTCGGCCCATCCGTAATGCGTGTAAATTCCCGTAGCCAGCAGGAACAAAAACTGCAGCGTACGACAGCCGCTATACATGGCGATCTCTCTTCGGTTTATCGGCACAGGCCGCTGACGGTTTTTACCGCGCTTTGCCGTGCCTGGTGGTCAGCCAGATGAAAATGCAGCGCGCATTTTCGCGAGGTATTACGGTCGTCCCAGCTGACGTCAAGCGTGCCGTCATCCGGGATCCCGCTCAGATAGGCCTGCCCGCCGTCGGCGACCATTCCTGTCGGCGCGGCGCCCTCCGCCTCCTCTTGCTGGCGCAGATGCGCGCTGGCGCCAAAGGGGATCGGCCCGCGGCTATCGCGTAGGGTGAACAGCACGCGGTTGCCAATATGGGTTTGATAGTTAGCCAGCACCACGGAGCCGCCGCCGGGGATCACGGTTTGTCCCTGCAGCTCCACGTCGGTATCGTTGGCCATCGAGGCGGTATCAAGGGTAATTACGTTTTTGCGATAGACCGTGAGCGTCGGCACAATCGCGTATCCACGCCCGTCGGTATGCACGTTGGTGCCGTTCTGGATCGCCACGTCCGCCGCGCCCGGCGCCCGCACGATGGCAAAACTGTCGCCCACCGTTTGCCCAAGAGTGACGCCATGCGGGTGCGCCACCACCGAGCCTGACGCTCCCCACGTCAGCTGATTGCTGGCGCTGTCGTGCCGATAGCCCAGCTGGGCGCTACCGTAGCCGCCGTGATAATCCAGCCCGGCGCTGCTGTTGCTGCCCTGTCCGCCGTTCGCATAGCCCTGCTGCAGCGAGTAGTAGAGATTGGGCCGCTGCGGCAGCGCACCGTACATCGCGACCTGCTGCGAGGAGCGGCCGTTGCTGTCGGTGGTGGTGCTGTAGCTCACCGCGCTCTCCTTCAGCCAGCCGCCCAGCGGAACGTTGAGGTTCAGCGACCAGGAGCGGTCCGCCTTTTCGTCGTCGGACGAGCGGGTGTAGTAGTAGCCCACGCCCCAGGAGATACCCTTCCACGCGCTGTAAAAACCAACGTGGACCGTCTTATCGCTGCTTTTACTGTGCCAGTACTCCTGCGACCAGGCGGATATCGCCAGGCTGCTCGCCGCACCAACGGATTGAGAAATCGACAGCTCTTCACGGCTGCGCTTGTTATCCACCCGCTCGCTCGGGTCGTCGAGGGCGTTGGCTTCGCTGAAGTCATAGTATCCGCTCGAGGAGTAGCGGTAGCTGGCGAGGTTAAAGGAGGTGCCGGTGAGGGTAAAATCCTTCTGGTACTGCGCGCGAATCGAGTGCCCCACGTAGCGTTTATCACCGACGGTGGCGGTAGTGGCCCAGGTGACGTCGGTCCCCAGCGATCCCAGCTCGCCGAACCCGCGCCCCACGCCCAGCGCCCACGCCTGATACTTTTGCGCCAGCTGGCTGCCGCCGTAGAGGGTGAACTGGGCGGGGAGACCGTAAAACAGGGTGCCCTGTAAAAACTCCGGCGACTGGGCTGAATTCGTGCCCGCGTGATAGCGCCCGCCGCTGAGGCTAAATTTGCTCCGCCCTTCGCGCAGCATAAAAGGCACCGCGGAGTAGGGTTGGGTGAAGGTGCGTACCGACCCGTCGCTCTCCTTTACCTGCACCTCAAGATCGCCGCTTTGCGCCGTGGGATAGAGATCCTTAATCGCAAAGGCCCCGGGAGCAACGAAGGTTTCGTAGATAACGTAGCCATGCTGTAAAATGGTCACCCTGGCGTTGCTGTGCGCCATACCGCGGATCGTCGGAGCAAAACCGCGCATGCTGTCCGGCAGCATTTCATCGTCGGACATCAGCTGAACGCCGCGAAACTGCACGCTATCGAAGACCTCGCCGGTGGTGAAGGTATCGCCAATTCGCAGCAGGCTTTTGAGGGATTTTACATCGCGCTGCAAATAGGTGCTTTGGCTACTCCAGCGATAGTGCTGGTCATACTGCATCGCCGAGATATTACGCAGGCGCCAGGCGCCAAGGTTAACGCCGCTGCGTAAATTCAAATAGCTTGAGCGGCTGCGGTCCTCAGACTGCTGCGTTTGCGCCCCCGTCAGGTTGTAGTTAACAAACGCCGCCGCAATACCGTCATCCCAGCGCGCAGGGTCAACGTAGCCGCGGCTCTGCGCGTTCATTGCCGCCTGCGGAATGCTCAGGTTCAGGCGCTGGCTGGCAAAGTCAAAGCGGCTGCTGGCGTCGGGAATATAGCGCTCAATCCGGGTAAAGGTCTCCCCGTCCCGCAGGGTGTTGAAGGATGAAAAAGCGCTGACGTTGACCCCGAACTCCGCCAGCTGCGCGGCGGTTAATACCGGGCGTAGCGTCCCGCTATCTTCGACAAACTCCACCGACGCCTGGCCTACCTGCTGGTCGTTGAGCCAGATGCTCACCGGGTAGGTGCCGGGCTGCTGGCCGCCGGATTTGGCAAAATAGCGCAGGTCTGCGGTCTTTTGCTGCGGATTGGCAAACTCTAAGGCTGCCGGGTCGAAGTAGTCGTCCGCCCGCGCCGCGCCGCTTTGACAGAGGGTAAAAAGCAGCGTCGGAACGGTTGCCAGCGCTAACATCCCCCCGCTGGGGGCCTTCATCACGCTACGAGCATGAGGGATAATCGGGAGCTTCTTTTTCACAATATCCTGACCAGGCTATCTGTTAAGCGTGAAGGGCTACTGCTGGGCGTAATCGGTAATACCGCCAAAATCGTTAATGGCACGCCATTTAACCGTTCCGCTACCTTCGGCCGGCCACGTTTTATCGGCGAAAGGCCCCACCATTCCGGGTTCTATAATTTCTTTGCCGCCAACGGCAACCGTGAAAAATGAAACAAAATAGGGCGTCGGGTTGTGAACGGTTAAGCGATGAGCGGCCTGTTTAAATTTCAGCTGCTGCCATGCGCTCTCCGGATCGCCGTGCAAACCGTTTGGCCGATAGAAAATCTTAAATTTGGATTTAATATTGACCTGTAATTTATTCGCCTCCCCTTTTTGCGTCGGGGAAATACTTTTCACGTTCAGCCAATATACCGACTCGCGATCGCCGGGCAGCGGTGAGCCAATGAAATTAATACGCAATACGTTTTCCTGCTCCGGGTCGAGACGAAACAGCGGCGGCGTAACAATAAATGGCACCGGGCCTTTATCCGCTTCGGAATAATTCTCTACCCACGACTGCACCAGATAGGGAGAATGGTTATCGGCGTTGGTCACAGAAATGGAGGCTTCGCGCTTCCCTTCATGATAAATAACCCGGGTGCCGCCCATAACAATGCCGGCCTGAGCCACGGCGGAGAACAGGAAAAAGGCGGCCGCAGCCGCAGTGATAAGCTGCTTCATAATGATAACCATTAAACCAAAGTCGGGAATGCCGGAGGGAATGAGCAGGCCCGTTGCCTGCTCATGGTCGTATTAGTTGTAAACCATATTGAAGTTGGCCGTACCGTTTGCCGGGCCGACGGACACGGCGCTGGTCGAAATATAGTCGGCGAAGAATTGCAGATCGGCGGTCCCGGAGGCGGCCCCGGAAGTGCCGGCAGTCACCGCCTGCTGGTGCGAGACGGAGCCGAGGTTGATGGCCGTCGATTTATCATCTTCATACAGCTTAATCGCCACGCCCTGAGCGCCGCCGTTTACCGCCAACAGGTTGCTGTTGTTGGTATCGCGAGTGCCGTCAAACATCACCGCCACGGTGGTAACCGAAGCAGGACAGTCTTTCACTTTGATATGGAAGCCGGTTTTGGTGGTCTCTGAGCCCGCGCCGGTGAAATAGCTGCTTGCCCATTTGCCCAGATCGACGACCTGATTAGCGCTGGTGCTATCAACGTTGCAGGAGGTATCGGTAATCTCACCGGTGAACTCGACCTGACCGCCGGTATTCTGCGTGCCGGCGCCGGCGCCGGGGTTGACGGTCATTGCGGAGCTGGAAGGCTGAGAGGGGCTTGCGAATACTGCGCCGGACACCAGAGTACCGACAAGAATTGCCATAATGCGTGCTTGGGTTTTCATTATTTATCTCATTGCTAATATAGATTTAATACAGATAAAGCACAGCACCAGCCTGGCCTGTGAAAATCTGTTTACCGGGTCTCCTTGTTAATAATGCGTTCGTTCCATCCGCAGGTTATCAAATATACAAAGACAAATTTCACCTCAGCTGGTTTACTCAAAAAAGAAAAACCATTAAGTAAAATTTACAAATATGAATTTAACATGCACGAAATAATATTCTGCAAAAAAACAAAACGCAATATCTTGTTATGTTAATGAAATGGCATTTTACTTTACACATAAAATAAATATTAAAGATATTATTACTCTTGTTAATTTTTTACGCAAAAAATCCGTCACCGCGTCAATAAATCACAACAAGTGCGCGGATTAATTAACAAATTTAATCAAATAATCCTATCTCCCCCCTGCTTTTTCCATAGCGGCACAAGAGGCGCCCAGCTAAATTAGGAATTATCTTAGTAACCATTTTCTTCATTTTGTTATCAGTGTATAAATCATAACCATGCTAATAAATCACAATTACTGTTCTGGTGCCGGAACATATTTCAAATGAAAGCTGAACGTGAATATCTTTCATGTTGCCATCCCGGCCGCCGTGGTGCATTAAGTCCCCTACCTTCGCGCCGAAGTCATATTAATAGCGCGGGTAAACGGTTTAATAAAAAAAACCGCGCCTCAAAATCAGCGCGGGTTTTAGCAGGCGTAAATCACCGTGGGCTTAATTGCTCAGTTAAAACAGTCCTAACGGCGCGGTACCGTAGCTCACCAGCAGGTTTTTCGTCTGCTGGTAGGCGTTCAGCGCCATTTTGTGGGTTTCGCGCCCGACGCCGGACTGCTTATAGCCGCCAAACGCCGCGTGGGCCGGATAGACGTGGTAGCAGTTTGTCCACACGCGGCCGGCTTTAATCCCGCGCCCCATGCGATAGGCCAGGTTAGTATCGCGCGTCCAGACGCCGGCCCCGAGGCCAAACTGGGTCTCATTGGCGATCGCCAGCGCTTCCGCTTCATCTTTAAAGGTGGTGATGCCAATGACCGGGCCAAAAATCTCCTCCTGGAAGCTGCGCATATCGTTGCGCCCCTTGATCAGGGTGGGCTGAATATAGTAACCGTTATCCAGCTCCGCGGTGATGCTGGCGCGCTCGCCGCCGGTGAGGATCTGGCCGCCTTCGTCGCGGGCAATCTTAATGTACGACAGGATCTTGTCGAACTGCTGTCGCGAGGCCTGGGCGCCGATCATCGTATCGGTATCAAACGGGTCGCCGCGGCGAATTTGCGCCACTTTCGCCATCACCCGCTCCATAAACGGCTCGTAGATCGATTCATGAATAAGCGCCCGCGATGGGCAGGTGCAGACTTCGCCCTGGTTGAAGAAGCCCAGCACCAGCCCCTCCACCGCCTTCTCAATAAATTCGTCTTCACCGTCCATCACGTCGGCAAAGTAGATATTTGGCGACTTGCCGCCGAGCTCAACGGTGCAGGGAATAATATTCTCCGCGGCGCAGGCCATAATATGTCGGCCTACCGGCGTGGAGCCGGTGAAGGCGATTTTCGCGATCCGCTTGCTGGTCGCCAGCGCTTCGCCGGCCTCCTTGCCGAATCCCTGCACGACGTTCAGCACGCCCGGCGGGAAGATATCGCCGATGATCTCCAGCAGCAGCGTAATGCTGAGCGGCGTCTGCTCTGCCGGCTTGAGCACCACGCAGTTACCTGCCGCCAGCGCCGGCGCCAGCTTCCACGCCGCCATCAGCAGCGGGAAGTTCCACGGGATGATCTGCCCCACCACACCCAGCGGCTCGTGGAAGTGATAGGCCACGGTGGTTTCGTCGATCTCGGCGGTGCTGCCCTCCTGCGCGCGCAGGCAGCCGGCAAAATAGCGGAAGTGATCGACCGCCAGCGGCAGATCGGCATTCAGCGTTTCGCGAATCGGCTTACCGTTATCCCAGCTCTCCGCTACCGCCAGGTACTCGAGGTTTTTCTGGATGCGATCGGCAACCTCCAGCAGCAAATTGGAGCGCTGCTGGACCGACGTTTTTCCCCATGCGTCCGCGGCGCGGTGTGCGGCATCAAGGGCAAAATCGATATCTTTGGCATCAGAGCGGGGAAATTGCGCAATGTCGCTACCGTCCACGGGGGAGGTATTCATAAAGAATTCGCCGCCGAGCGGCTCGACAAACTTACCGTCAATATAGTTGCCGTAGGCGGATTTGAGTGAAACTAACGCGCCCGGGGTACCAGGATGAGCATAACGCATTGCAATCTCCTTCTTGTAGGGTTGAGGCGCAGCGGCGTATTGGTTTTTTGCTCTTGCCTGCTGCATCAAGGCTATTGCAGGGGTTATGCCAGTTTTATCGCACTTTAAAATAACAAATAAAATCATACAATTAACTCTTAACCTTCGTCGAACTCCCCCCTGCTGCTGCAGCGATGTTTGCTTCTGTGTCGCAAATCGCAACACACAAGAAACCGTAAAGCTACAATGTTGCAACATAACTCAGCCGACCATGAGGTGCTCCGTGCAAGGAAACCCGTTAACCCTCGCCCCGGAGGAAACAGCTAATCCGTTGCTCAGCGATTCGTGGTTTCGCAGCCAGCTGTATGGCCTGCAGCCCACGACGGATGATTTCCCGCGCCTGCGCTCCGGCGAGCTGGCGGATCTGCTGGCCAGCCATAGCGGGCTGCAGCAGCTCACGCAGCCGGTGGTTGGCTCCCTGTCGCGTAAAGTCGCCGACCTGCAGTCGGTGGTGATCCTCTCCGATGCCAGCGGCCTGGTGCTGCAAACCTTCGGCAATATGCACGCCATGCAGAAGGCGCAGAGCTTTGCCCTCGCGCCGGGAAATTTATGGAGCGAGAGCGGCCGCGGGACTAACGCCATCGGCACCGCGCTGGCGATTGACGACAGCTGCGAAATTGACGGCCGCCAGCATTTTCTCACCAGCAACCAGGATCTCTACTGCGCGGCCATCCCCATTCAGAGCCCTGACGGGCAAATTGCCGGCGTGCTGGATATTTCCGGGCCGGCGCATTTCCCCCATCCGCATACCCTGGGATGGGTGAAAGAGGCGGCTAAACAGATCGAGTATCTGTGGGTAAAACAGAGCCTGCACCCGCAGCAGTGGCTGATGAGCCTGCACTCGCAGCCGCAAAAGCTCGACAGCGTTGAGGAGCTGCTGCTGGTTTTTTCCGATAACGTTCTTACCGCCGGCAACCGGCTGGCGATGCGCGAGCTGGGGCTCGGCAGCGAGCAGCTGGGCCACATCACCTTCCAGCAGCTCTTTCCGCTGCTAACGCAAACCGCGGTCAGCGTTCCGCTGCCGCTCACCGTTCGCCGACAAAGCTACTACTACCGGCTACGCGCCCCCACCCGTAACGCCGTGGCGGTGTCGGCCCCTCCCACCGTCGACCTTCCCTTCGCCGGACCGCGCGAAGGGGAAAAAATGGTGCGCCTGCTCAACGCCGGCATCGCGCTGTGCATTGAAGGAGAAACGGGGTGTGGGAAAGAGTATGTTAGCCGAACGCTGCACCAGCATAGCCGCTGGCGCAGCGGTAAGTTTGTGGCCATCAACTGCGCCGCCATTCCCGAATCGCTGATTGAGTCAGAGCTCTTTGGCTATCAGCCGGGCGCCTTCACCGGCGCCAGTAAAAACGGCTATATCGGTAAAATCCGCGAGGCCGATGGCGGCGTGCTGTTCCTGGATGAGATTGGCGATATGCCAATGCTGCTGCAGACGCGGCTGCTGCGGGTGCTGCAGGAAAAAGAGGTGACTCCGCTCGGCGCCAGCCAAAGCACCCCGGTCAACTTCGCGGTGATCTGTGCAACCCACCGTAATCTGGCCCAGCGCGTCGCCGACGGCGAGTTTCGCGAGGATCTGTTCTATCGCCTGCGGGAATTTGCCCTGGCCATTCCGCCGCTGCGCGGCTGGCCGGCGCTGCCGGCGTTTATCCAGCGGCTATGGCAGGCGCTCGGCGCGGGGCAGCGTCGAGTGCTGCTGTCGCCGGACCTGCTGGATAACCTCACCCGCCAGCCCTGGCCGGGCAACGTGCGCCAGCTGCAAAGCCTGATGAAGGTCCTGCTGGCGCTGGCCGACGACGGCGCCCGCCTCGAGGTTGACGATTTGCCCGCAGAGTACCGGGCAGCGCCGGCACCCGCCGCGCCGCGCGGGCTGCAGCAGCACGATAGCCAGCTGATTGCCGATACCCTGACCACCTACAACGGTAACGTCAGTAAGGCGGCGCAGGCGCTGGGCGTGGCGCGCAGCACGCTCTATCGCCGGGCCGCGCGGTCGGGACGAAATTAATCCTCTGCAGGGCCTCGCGCCCCGCCGCCGCCGAGGCGTAAGCAGGTCAATATCCGAGCTGGCGTATGGCGCCTCTTTATTTTAGAATAATCTAAATTTAGATAGTGCTAAATAAAGAAAATGCTAAATAAAGAGATGAATACACCACAGCAGCTGCAGGTCAGCTCCGGGGAAGCCGCGGCCCTGTTAAAAGCCATGAGCAACCCCAACAGGCTGATGATTCTGTGCATGCTTTGCGACGCGCCGCACGCCAGCGCCGGCGAGCTAGCGCGGATCACCGGCCTGAGCCCCTCCGCCACCTCACAGCATCTGGCGCGTATGCGCGAAGAAGGCCTCATCGCCAGCAGGCGCGAGGCGCAGCGCATCCATTACTTCATCACCGATCCTGCCGTCCAGCAGATTATCGCCACGCTGAAGGCCATCTATTGCCCTTAAGGAGCCGTCATGACTATCACCGCCCTTTCTCCCGAAGAAGCCCGGACGCAAATCGCCCGGGGCGCCAGATTAATTGATATCCGCGACGCCGATGAGTATGCCCGCGAGCACATTCCTGACGCCGAGCTGGTCCCGCTCAGTGCCCTGAACGGCGGCGCGACGCTGCACACCGCCGCCGATGAGACGATTATTTTCCACTGCCAGGCGGGCTCGCGGACGCAAAACAACGCCATTCGCCTGCTGGCGGTCGCCGCGCCGGCGCAGGTCAGGCTGCTGGCCGGCGGCATTCAGGCCTGGAAGGCGGCGGGCCTGCCGGTCACGGAAGATAAATCGCAGCCGCTGCCGCTGATGCGTCAGGTGCAGATCGCCGCCGGCGGGCTGATACTCCTCGGCGTGGTGCTGGGATACGGCTTTGGCAGCGGCTTTTTCCTGCTGAGCGCATTGGTCGGTGCCGGGCTGACCTTCGCCGGTATCACCGGCTTTTGCGGCATGGCGCGGCTGCTGGCGGTGATGCCGTGGAACCGACGCTGATATCTACCCCCTCAGGTCAGTTGTCTCCTGCCGTTCGGCTGAGCTATGGTTAATATCCGCAATCGCGACGCAGGGTCACGGCAGGTAGCAGGATGAGGCGTCGGATTATTCATGCAGAGGAGAGAGATAATGTATTCACCTGGCGATCTGGTACAGCCGCGAACGGGCGGTCCAAAGCTTAAAGTGGTGGCCGTCAACGACGATCACATTGTCGCCGTGCAGGCCAGCAACGAGCAGGGCGAGAAATTTACCCTCAAAGCGGCCGACGTTACGCCCTATACCGAAGACGGCGATTTCGGCGTTTGCTGATATTTACGGTGGGTCGCCCCACCGTTATTTCCCCTGCCGCAGAGAGCCTGCCGCTGCGGGATAAATATTAAATCAGGAAGCTCTCCAGCGTTTTACCCGCGGAGAGGGCCCGGGCGATCGGCTTCGGCATGCGGCCCTGGCCGGTCCAGGTTTTTTCCAGACCGTTAAAATCGATAAAACGATATTTTGCCGGACGCGGCCGCCGCGTTTTCGTTCCCGACGATCTCTTCTGGCCCAGCAGCTCATCAGGCGTAATGCCATCGGCGATCATCAGCTCCAGCCAGGTGCTAATTTTTTCCTGATATTCAGCTTTCTGCGCATGGTCAGCCTGCTGCTGGGTACGTTTTTCTTCAGTGACGATCCTGAGCTTTTCCAGCATATCGTCAAGAGCGTCAATGGTGAATTCGCGCGTGATGGCCCGCAGCGAGCGGATATTATTCAGTTCCTGTAACATTAAAGACATAAATTTTCAAAAAACTCCGGATAACAAATAAAACAAAATAACGTAACCATATTAATAGCTGAGATTATTTATTACCACCTTTAATATCTCCGTATATACTCTAAATAATTCAAGTTGCAGGACGGCGGCAAGGGAGTGAATCCCGATGAGCTTACACCAGTAAGTGATTCGGGTGAGCGAACGTAGCCAACACACATGCGACTTGAAGTATGACGAGTATAAATATAGAAAGATAATCCCGTGGTGAATTAACTTATACACGGCCCAGGCGGCAGGCTTTTACGGGCTGGGTTCAATATAGCGCCAGGCGCTGCGAGTTATTCAGATTAGCGTAACGGCAAACCGCCCGCTTAAATTACTCTTCAGGGCGCATCGATGCGCAACATGAATATCCCTGAGCCGCGCGCCTGCTCCGTTATGCGTATATAGTGGGGATGCGGAAAGCCTTAGCATAATATCGCCAGGGCGAAGCGCGCTACGTCGACCGGTGCCTGCATAAGCATTCATTAAAGACGAATGAAAAAAAATGACCATAACAGCATCTTATGCTGAGTTATGCGCCATGAGTCGCCAAATAAATCTAAAAGTGATGAGCATCACGCTTCTCTGCGAAGATCGCGCTGACTAAGGGCTTCCCCATCGGCATTATCTTTTTCGCAACATAACAATAACAACACTAACTTATTGATAATTAACAGCAAAAAAGATAACCAGCATAAAACTAACGAAACGCTCAGCGAACAGCCTTCCACAGAGTATTTTATAGACAAAAAGCCATTAAATAAAAATTTGCAGCTAGTTGCCACCTTCAAGCCAGAGATATAACCTACTCGCATCAAAACATACAGTCCAAAAACGCTATAACAGCGCGCATTTTTTGGCGTAACCGACTTTATTTTCGAGGAGCATACCGATGTTCTCTGCGCAGTCCCGCTTGCGTCATGCGGTAGCAGACACCTTTGCGATGGTCGTGTACTGCACCGTCGTAAACATGATGATCGAGATTTTCCTCTCCGGAATGACTTTTGAGCAGTCGTTATCTTCACGTCTGGTCGCTATTCCGGTAAACATTATTATTGCGGTGCCCTACGGTTTTTACCGCGACCGCGCGATGCGCCTGGCGCGCCATATCAGCCCTTCAGGCTGGATGAAGAATATTGCCGACGTTGTCGCCTATGTGACCTTCCAGTCGCCGGTGTACGTTGCGATTCTGTTTGTCGTGGGTGCCGACTGGCATCAGATTGCCGCGGCGGTGAGTTCAAATATCGTCGTTTCAATGCTGATGGGCGCGGCGTATGGCTACTTTCTTGATTACTGCCGCCGTCTGTTCCGCGTGAGCGCCAGGCCAAGGCCTGAGCCGGTGACCAACCAGCGACTGGCCCGCGCCAGTCGCTAACTGTATCCACTTCCTTGTTATCATCCCTCAGCGGCAATCTGCCCGCGCGTTAATGCGGAAATCCGCCGGTTAACTATGGGACATCGTCGGCTGCGCTTCGCCAAATAAGCCACTCAGAAAGCGCTCAAGCGCAATACGTGAGCTGAATCCGTGTGGAATACCATAATGCTGTTGCGCATCACCGGCTAAATAGAGCGGGAACTGCTCGTAATGATCGCAGGTCTTGATATCCGAAGCGGGGTCCGCCAGCGTATTGCTGCGCTCTTTCAGCGCCGGATGAATAATTAAAGCGGTACGCCCCATGCGCGCTTCGCGGTTCACATAAACATAATTATCGCCACGGCGATAGCCGTACGCTTTTTGCGTCACAACATCCATGGTGAAGCCGGCTTTTTCAAGAACACGCGCCACCTCATCGGGTCTTAAATACATACTCATTCCTCGTTATCTTTTACCGCACATTTACCTTACCTTATTCTTGATTGGCAGGGCTTTCGGAAAATTCCAGAAACCACGATTTAAAGCATAATTCAAAATCTTGTCCTACACTTAATCGCTCTACTCCAAATAATTCAGGTTGCGTTGCCACAGTAGCGTAGGCACAACCTGAAGTATGGCGGATATCGATGATATTAAGGGAGAAATCAATGGCCAACCGTGTGAATCGCAACAATGTAGATGAAAGCGCTGAGGATATTCATAACGATGTCAGCCAATTAGCGGATACGCTGGAAGAAGTGCTGAAATCGTGGGGCAGCGATGCAAAAGACGAAGCGGACGCTGCGCGCAAAAAGGCGCAGGCATTGCTGAAAGAGACCCGCGCGCGCATTAACGGTAACAACCGCGTACAGCAGGCCGCGCGTGACGCCGCCGGCTGCGCCGATACCTACGTGCGTGACAAACCCTGGCAGAGCGTCGGCGCCGCCGCCGCCGTTGGGCTATTTATTGGCGTATTGCTGAATTTACGTCGATAATATAAACGTAAGACGAAGATAACAAATACGCGTCAACCCCTGTATGCCGTCGGTATGCAGGGGTTTTTTATTTCTCACCGCCGCGTACGGCCTGCCTCAGCTGGCGCACGAGGTCAGCGGCCATCTCCGGGGAGGTCAGATTAGTAAAGCTCACCAGCAGCCCTCCCTCACCGCGGCTCTGCATCCGCCAGTCGCTCAGCGCCTGAACGTCCAGCCCGGCCTCCCTTGCCCGCCGCGCCAGCAGGCGGTCGTCGTCGCGCGTCGCAATCACCAGCTGAATGCCGCCCAGCTGCGGAACCACCGCAAAGCCGGCGGTCGCCAGCGCCGACTCCAGCCACTGACGGCGTTGGGCGTAGCTGGCGCGCATTTTTTTCAGATGGCGCCAGAAATGACCTTCCTGAATAAAATCGGCCAGCGTCTGCTGCCACAGCGTCGGAACGCTACAGCTCATCAGCTCCGCCTGGCGACGAAATGCGTCAACCTGCGGCGGCGGGACCACCAGCCACGCGGCGCGCAGCGCGGGAAAGAGTGATTTGCTGAACGTTCCGCAGTAGATCACGCGCTGCGGGGCATCCAGGCTTTTCAGCGGCGGCAGCGGCTTGCCCCGATAGCGAAACTCGCTATCGTAATCATCTTCGATAATCCAGCCGTCGTTTTGCGCCGCCCAGGCCAGCAGCTGCCTGCGCCTCTCAAGCGAGAGCGCAACGCCGGTCGGGCTTTGGTGAGCGGGCGTCAGCAGCGCGAAGTGCGCCTTTGGAAAGCAGCGCAGCGCGTGCGCCACATCCATTCCTTCCTCATCGACCGGGACCGGATTAATGACCACACCTTGCCCCGTGACCACCGGACGGATAAGCGGAAAGCCGGGGTCTTCCATCCACATTGCCTGCCCGGGCCGTGCCAGGGTGCGCAGGATCAGCGTCATCGATGCAGCATAGCTGCCGGTCACCAGCACCTGCTCCGGCTGGCACTCAATGCTGCGCGAGAGGCGGAGATAATCGACAATCGCCCGGCGAAGGATCGGTTCACCGCAGGGCTCTCCCGGCGCCAGATCGAAACGAGTTTGCGTGCGCAGGCGGCGGCCCATCACCCGTGCCCACAGGCCGCGCGGGAAAAGATCCAGCGCCGGCAGGCCCATTTTAAACGGCAGGGGCGCGGCCGGCTCGCTACCGGCCGCCAGACGCGTCGGCACCGCCTGCTGCGGGCTGAGGCGTTCGCTGACGAAGGTTCCCGCCTGGCCGCACCGCTCAAGCCATCCCTGAGCCACCAGCTCACCCCAGGCGTTCTCCACCGTCGCCCGCGATACCCCGAGCTCCTGAGCGTAGACCCGGCTGGCGGGCAGGCGACTGCCCGGCGGCAGCTCGCCACGCTCAATGGCAGATTTCAGCTGCCGGGCGATACGCTGATAGTGTGGCGCTTTTTTAGCTTCCATTATGGTCTGCTTTTTTCATTAAAATATGGCTATCTTTTGCAGTCCATTATAGTGCTATTTTGACTGCCGTCTTAGAGACTATCTCACCCGACGTCACCGTTGACGTCCGCCTGGGCCCGCCGCGGGGCCCCGTGCAGCCTAAGGGATAGCTCGTCATGTGGAGAGAAAAATGAACACACTGCGTCAGCCCTATAACGAACTGAGTCCGGAAGTCTATAACGCGCTGGTACAGGCGAAAGTTGCGCTGGAAAAAAGCGAGCTCGACGGCACGCTGCTGGAGCTGGTTTACCTGCGCGTTTCGCAGATTAACGGCTGCGCCTTCTGCCTCGAGATGCACAGTAAAGCGCTGAGAAAATTCGGCGTCGCCCAGGGCCGCCTCGACGCGCTGGCCGGCTGGCGGGTAAGCGCCCACTTTGATGCCGCAGAGCGCGCGGCGCTGGCGTGGGCGGAGTCGGTAACCTACATCGCCAGCAGCCATGCTGAGGATGACGTTTATCTGCCGCTACTGGATCATTTTAGCCCGCGTCAGATAAGCGATTTAACCTTCGCCATCAGCCTGATGAACGCCTTTAACCGTCTTGCCGTCAGCATGCGCCTGTAGTTTTACGCCCGCCCTCCCCTGCCCTCGCAGGATCGCTCCGCGGGGGTCGCCCTTATTTAAAAACGCTATATATTGCGTGGTTGAACTTTTTTACAACTACATCTAGTATTTCCTGAACAGTTAACCGATACCAACCGCTGCGCTTTTTGGCGCCGTTCTGTTATCTTAAATGGAAATACGAATCATGCGCATTACTATTTACACTAAAAATGACTGCGTTCAGTGCCATGCGACCAAGCGCGCCATGGAGAGCCGCGGGTTTACCTTCGAGATGGTCAACATCGAGCACCATCCCGATGCCGCAGAGATGCTGCGCGAGCAGGGATTTCGCCAGCTGCCGGTGGTGATTGCCGGTGAGACCCGCTGGTCCGGCTTCCGTCCGGATATGATTAATCGCCTGCGTCCCGTCGCGGCGGCCAGCGCATGAGCCTCATCGTCTACTTCTCCAGCAGCTCCGAAAATACGCATCGGTTCGTCCAGCGTCTGGGGCTGCCCGCAGTGCGCATTCCGCTTAATGAGCGGGAGCGTATCCAGGTAGACGAACCCTATATTCTCATCGTTCCCAGCTACGGCGGCGGCGGTACCGCAGGCGCCGTGCCGCGCCAGGCGATCCGCTTTTTAAACGATCCCCACAATCGTCAGTTAATTCGTGGCGTCATCGCCGCAGGCAACCGCAACTTCGGTGACGCCTACGGCCGGGCCGGCGACGTTGTCGCGCAGAAATGCAGCGTGCCGTACCTCTATCGCTTTGAGCTGATGGGTACCCCACAAGATGTCGCTAACGTACGCAAAGGAGTAAGCGAATTTTGGCAACAACAACCGCAGAACGTCTGACCATAGAGGCGCCGGATTTCCACGCCCTCAACGCCATGCTGAATCTGTACGACAGCAGCGGGCGGATCCCGTTTGAAAAGGACCGCCAGGCGGTGGACGCCTTTATGGCGACCCACGTCGAAGCCAACACCGTCGCCTTCGCCACGCAGAGCGACAGGCTGGCGTGGCTGGTGGCCGAAGGCTATTACGACGCCAGCGTGCTGGAGAGCTACGACCGCAGCTTTGTGCTGGCGCTCTTTGCTCACGTCCAGCGCCTTAATTTTCGCTTCCAGACCTTTCTCGGTGCCTGGAAGTTCTACACCAGCTATGCGCTGAAAACCTTCGACGGCAAACGCTACCTTGAGCACTTCGCCGATCGTACCTGCATGGTGGCCCTAAGCCTGGCGCAGGGTGATGAAACCCTGGCCCGTCAGCTGGCCGATGAGATCTTGAGCGGTCGCTTCCAGCCGGCAACCCCCACCTTCCTTAACGCCGGCAAGCAGCAGCGCGGGGAGCTGGTTTCCTGCTTCCTGCTGCGTATTGAAGACAACATGGAGTCGATTGGCCGGGCGGTAAACTCGGCGCTGCAGCTTTCCAAACGCGGCGGCGGCGTGGCCTTCCTGCTGTCGAACCTTCGCGAGGCCGGCGCGCCGATTAAGCGCATCGAGAACCAGTCCTCGGGGGTGATCCCGGTGATGAAAATGCTGGAAGATGCCTTCTCCTACGCCAACCAGCTCGGCGCGCGTCAGGGCGCCGGGGCGGTCTATCTGCACGCGCATCATCCGGATATCCTGCGCTTCCTCGATACCAAGCGCGAAAACGCCGATGAGAAAATCCGCATCAAAACCCTGTCGCTCGGCGTTGTTATCCCGGACGTCACCTTCCAGCTGGCGAAAGACGACGCGCAGATGGCGCTGTTCTCGCCCTACGACGTCGAGCGGCTGTACGGTAAAGCGTTTGGCGATATCGCCGTCAGCGAGATGTACCCGCAGCTGGTCGCCGACGAGCGGGTCAGTAAGCGCTGGATCCGCGCCCGCGATCTGTTCCAGCGGCTGGCGGAGATTCAGTTTGAATCCGGCTATCCGTACATCATGTTTGAGGACACCGTCAACCGCGCCAACCCGATTGCCGGGCGGGTGAACATGAGCAACCTGTGCTCGGAAATTTTGCAGGTCAACATCCCCTCAACCTTTGACGAAAACCTCGATTACGCCAGCGTCGGCCAGGATATCTCCTGCAATCTCGGCTCGTTAAATATCGCCCATACCATGGACTCGCCCGACTTTGCGCGCACGGTTGAAGTCGCCATTCGCGGCCTGACGGCGGTGTCCGATATGAGCGACATTCGCTCGGTGCCTTCGGTGGCGGCGGGTAACGCGGCCTCCCACGCCATCGGTCTGGGGCAGATGAACCTGCACGGCTATCTGGCACGGGAAGGCATCGCCTACGGCAGCCCGGAGGGGCTGGACTTCACCAACCTCTATTTTTACACCGTGACCTGGCATGCGCTGCACACCTCGATGCTGATGGCGCGCGAGCGCGGCCAGCGTTTCGCCGGTTTCGACCGCTCGCGCTACGCCAGCGGCGAGTATTTCCAGCAGTATCTGCAGGGCGACTGGCAGCCGAAAACGGCGAAGGTCCGCGAGCTGTTCGCCCGCGCCGGCATCGCCCTGCCCGACCGCCAAATGTGGCAGCAGCTGCGCGAAGACGTGATGCGTTACGGGATCTATAACCGCAATCTGCAGGCGGTGCCACCCACCGGCTCGATCTCCTATATCAACCACGCGACCTCGAGCATCCATCCGATCGTCTCGAAGATAGAGATCCGCAAAGAGGGCAAGACCGGGCGGGTTTACTATCCGGCCCCGTTTATGACCAACGACAACCTGGCCCTGTACCAGGACGCGTATGAGATTGGCCCGCAAAAAATTATCGACACCTACGCCGAGGCCACGCGACATGTCGATCAGGGGCTCTCTTTAACGCTCTTTTTCCCCGATACCGCCACCACCCGCGATATCAACCGGGCGCAAATTTACGCGTGGAAAAAAGGCATTAAGACGCTCTACTACATCCGCCTGCGCCAGCTGGCGCTGGAAGGTACCGAAATTGAGGGCTGCGTGTCCTGCGCGCTGTAAGGAGAACCCGATGACCCATCTATCGCGCATTAGCGCCATTAACTGGAATAAGATTCAGGACGACAAGGACCTGGAGGTGTGGAACCGCCTGACCAGCAACTTCTGGCTGCCGGAGAAGGTGCCGCTGTCCAACGATATCCCCGCGTGGCAGGCCCTCAGCCCGATGGAGCAGCAGCTGACCATCCGCGTTTTCACCGGCCTGACGCTGCTCGATACCATTCAGAATACCGCCGGCGCGCCGGCGCTGATGAACGACGCCCTCACCCCGCATGAGGAGGCGGTGATGTCGAATATCAGCTTTATGGAGGCGGTGCACGCCCGCTCCTACAGTTCGATTTTCTCCACCCTGTGCCAGACCAGGGACGTCGACGCCGCCTACGCCTGGAGTGAAGAAAACGCCCCGCTTCAGCGCAAGGCCGAGCTGATGCTGGAGTATTACCGGGCAGACGAGCCGCTGAAGAAGAAAATCGCCAGCGTCTTCCTCGAATCCTTCCTCTTCTATTCCGGATTCTGGCTGCCGATGTACTTCTCCAGCCGCGGCAAGCTGACCAACACCGCCGACCTGATTCGCCTGATCATCCGCGACGAGGCGGTGCACGGCTATTACATCGGCTACAAATATCAAAAGGGGCTGGAAAAAGTCAGCGCCGAAAAGCGGGAGGAGCTGAAGAATTTCGCCCTCGACCTGCTGATGGATCTCTACGATAACGAGCTGGCCTATACCCAGCAGCTATACGCAGACAGCGGCTGGGCTGAGGAGGTCACGACCTTCCTGTGCTACAACGCCAACAAGGCGCTGATGAACCTGGGCTATGAGGCGCTGTTCCCGGCGGAAATGGCCGCGGTCAATCCGGCGATCCTCGCCGCGCTCTCGCCAAACGCCGATGAAAACCACGACTTTTTCTCCGGCTCAGGATCGTCCTACGTGATGGGTAAAACGGAAGAAACCGCCGACGCCGATTGGGACTTTTAACCTTACTTTCACCAGGAATATATTCACTCGATTCCTGGTGATCTATTTCACATTATTTCTATTCATCACACCATTATCTGTTCTGCTATTCTCGCGAAATCCTCCTGTCATATTCAGCCTAAACCCCGCAGTTTTGCCAATAATTACCCGGTGAATATTAAAAATATTACCGGTGCGTAATCAACGCTCAGCCCTTATAGCACGGGGAGTGCGCCGGCATTGACCCGCACCATATCGATCACCCGCGGACATTGAGGGTTGTCACAGAATCTGAGTATGTTAGGGTGTAAAAAGGTAATTATCTCCACCAGGTACTATATCGACATAATACAAATAACAGGAAACTCTCTATTGCATGGCAATTAAATTAGAAATTAAGAATCTCTATAAGATATTTGGCGAGCATCCGCAGCGAGCGTTCAAATATATTGAAAAAGGATTTACTAAAGAACAACTGCTGGAAAAAACGGGGCTTTCACTTGGCGTCAAAGATGCCAGTCTGACCATTGAAGAAGGCGAGATATTCGTCATCATGGGGCTTTCCGGATCGGGAAAATCCACCATGGTTCGCCTTCTCAATCGCCTGATTGAACCCACCCGCGGACAGGTGCTGATTGACGGCGTGGATATCGCCAAAATCTCAGAATCCGAGCTGCGCGAGGTGCGCAGAAAAAAGATCGCAATGGTTTTTCAATCATTTGCGCTCATGCCGCACATGACCGTGCTGGACAACGCCGCCTTCGGCATGGAGCTGGCGGGCACCTCAGCCCAGGAGCGGCAGGAGAAAGCGCTGGAAGCGCTGCGCCAGGTTGGTCTGGAAAACTATGCTCACGCTTATCCGGATGAACTCTCCGGCGGGATGCGTCAACGCGTCGGGCTCGCCCGCGCGCTGGCGATTAACCCCGATATCCTGTTAATGGATGAAGCCTTCTCGGCCCTCGATCCCTTAATTCGTACCGAAATGCAGGATGAGCTGACCAAATTACAGGCCAAACACCAGCGCACCGTGGTCTTTATTTCCCACGATCTTGATGAAGCGATGCGCATCGGCGACCGGATTGCCATCATGCAAAATGGCGAGGTTATTCAGGTCGGGACTCCCGATGAAATCCTCAATAATCCGGCCAATGATTATGTGAAAACCTTCTTCCGCGGCGTCGATATTAGCCAGGTATTCAGCGCCAAAGATATTGCCCGCCGCAGCCCGGTTGGCTTAATTCGTAAAACGCAGGGCTTTGGCCCTCGTTCGGCGCTGAAATTACTCCAGGATGAAGACCGCGAATATGGTTATGTGATTGAGCGCGGTAATAAGTTTGTCGGCATTGTCTCCATTGATTCGCTGAAATCCGCGCTGAGCGAAGGTCAGGGAATCGACGCGGCGTTACTCGACTCCCCGCTGGCGGTGGATGCGCAAACGTCGCTTAGCGACCTGCTCTCCCACGTAGGCCAGGCACCATGCGCGGTGCCGGTTGTGGATGAAGGGCAACAGTATATCGGCATCATTTCTAAACGAATGCTGCTGCAGGCTTTAGATCGCGAGGGGGCAAACAATGGCTGATCAATCTAACCCGTGGGATACCGCACCGGCGGCGGATAGCGCCGCGCAATCTGCCGACGCCTGGGGCACACCTGCCGCCGCACCGACCGATGGCGGCGGTGCCGACTGGCTGACCAGCGCCCCGGCGCCGGCGCCGGAACATTTCAACATCATGGACCCGTTCCATAAAACGCTGATCCCGCTGGACAGCTGGGTGACGCACGGTATCGACTGGATAGTGATGCACTTCCGCCCGCTGTTCCAGGGGATCCGCGTGCCGGTTGACTACATACTCAGCGCCTTCCAGCAGTTGCTGTTAGGGATGCCCGCGCCGGTGGCGATTGTGATATTCGCCCTGATCGCCTGGCAGATCTCCAGCGTCGGCATGGGCGTCGCTACGCTGATCTCGCTGGTGGCCATCGGCGCTATCGGCGCCTGGTCGCAGGCGATGGTCACCCTGGCGCTGGTGCTGACCGCCCTGCTGTTCTGTATGCTGATCGGCCTGCCGCTGGGGATCTGGCTGGCGCGCAGCCCGCGCGCGGCCAAAATTATTCGCCCGCTGCTCGATGCCATGCAGACCACGCCGGCGTTCGTCTACCTGGTGCCCATCGTGATGCTGTTCGGGATCGGTAACGTTCCAGGCGTGGTGGTGACCATTATCTTTGCCCTGCCGCCCATCGTGCGTCTGACCATTCTGGGGATTAACCAGGTGCCGGCCGATCTGATTGAAGCCTCGCGCTCCTTCGGCGCCAGCCCGCGCCAGCTGCTGTTTAAAGTTCAGCTGCCGCTGGCGATGCCGACCATTATGGCCGGGGTCAACCAGACGCTGATGCTGGCGCTGTCGATGGTGGTTATCGCCTCGATGATCGCCGTCGGCGGCCTCGGCCAGATGGTACTGCGCGGGATCGGCCGCCTTGATATGGGCCTGGCATGCGTGGGTGGCGTCGGGATTGTTATCCTCGCCATCATTCTTGACCGCCTGACTCAGGCCGTTGGGCGCGATTCGCGCAGCCGCGGCAGCCGCCGCTGGTACACCACCGGCCCGCTGGGGCTAATCACCCGTCCCTTCAGTAAATAATCATCTCATTGCCCGGCGGCATTGCGCCTGCCGGGCCAGCAGTCATCCTTTCTTATTTATGAGGAACAACGATGCGACATACAGCGATTCTTGCCACAGCGTTCACCGCTCTCATTTCTACCGGCGCCGTTGCCGCCGATCTGCCGGGTAAAGGCATCACCGTCAAACCGATTCAGAGCACCATCACCGAAGAGACCTTCCAGACCCTGCTGGTCAGCCGCGCGCTGGAGAAGCTGGGCTACACCGTCGATAAGCCGAGTGAAGTTGACTACAACGTCGGCTACACCTCGCTCGCCTCCGGCGACGTCACCTTTACCGCCGTTAACTGGCAGCCGCTGCATGACGACATGTACGCCGCGGCAGGTGGTGACAAGAGCTTCTACCGCGAAGGCGTTTTTGTGAACGGCGCAGCGCAGGGCTATCTGATTGATAAGAAAACCGCCGAGCAGTATCACATTAAATCCATCGATCAGCTGAAAGACCCGAAAATCGCCAAACTGTTTGATACCAACGGCGATGGTAAGGCCGATCTCACCGGCTGTACGCCGGGCTGGGGCTGTGAAGCGGTGATTAACCATCAGATTGATGCCTATGGCCTGAGCAAAACCGTGGTGCACAATCAGGGTAACTATGCCGCGATGATGGCCGATACCATTGCCCGCTATAAAGAAGGCAAGCCGGTGATTTATTACACCTGGACGCCGTACTGGGTCAGCGACGTGCTGAAGCCGGGTAAAGATGTGGTCTGGCTGCAGGTACCGTTCTCCTCCCTGCCTGGCGTGCAGAAGAACATCGATACCAAACTGGCTAACGGCGCCAACTACGGCTTCCCGGTGAGCACCATGCACATTGTGGCTAACAAAGCCTGGGCCGAGAAAAATCCGGCGGCGGCGAAGCTGTTCAGCATCATGAAGCTGCCGATTGCCGACATTAACGCCGAGAATGCGATGATGCACGAAGGTCACGCTTCAGAAGCGGATATCCAGGGCCACGTTGACGGCTGGATCAAAGCCCACCAGCAGCAGTTTGACGGCTGGCTGAAAGAGGCGCTGGCGGCGCAGAAATAACCTGCCCTCGTCAGATTGCCATGCAGCTCCGGTGCGCATCACGCCGCCGGAGGTTCCCGGGTTGTGCCTTCTACGCCCTGCCCGGGTACCGCCTCCTTTGTTGTTGTTCCAGCAAACCCCCTTCGCTCCTGCCGCCCCCCTATCTCCCGTCACGCATGTGCGCTAACCTACGAACCGGCAAAGAGATTTCTCTTCTGGCTAGAGGTTTAACGTATCAATTTTAGTCAATAATTCATTTGATTTATTTGTCACAATAGTTATTATATCGGCTGTAATTAATGAGGTCATACCCAAATGGATAGTTCGTTTACTCCCATTGAGCAAATGCTCAAATTCCGCGCCAGCCGTCACGAAGATTTCCCTTTCCAGGAGATTCTGTTAACTCGCCTCTGCATGCACATGCAAGGTAAGCTACTGGAAAATCGCAATAAAATGCTGAAAGCGCAGGGAATTAACGAGACATTATTTATGGCGCTGATAACCCTGGAATCTCAGGAAAACCACAGCATTCAGCCCTCCGAGCTGAGCTGCGCCCTGGGTTCATCACGTACCAACGCCACGCGCATTGCCGACGAGCTGGAAAAACGCGGCTGGATTGAACGCCGTGAAAGCGATAACGATCGCCGCTGTCTGCATCTGCAGCTTACCGACAAAGGTCATCAGTTTTTGCGCGAGGTTCTGCCTCCGCAGCACAACTGCCTGCATCAGCTCTGGTCTTCTTTAAGCACCAGCGAAAAAGATCAGCTCGAGCACATCACCCGTAAACTGCTTGGTCGTCTTGACCAGATGGAAGAAGACGGTGTGCTTGCGGAGTCACTGCGCTAGGCGCGGAACCGCTCGAAATCTTTCTGAATTGACAAGGAAAAACAGACCAGGCCAGCAGATCTTCTGCTGGCCTTTCTGATAAACAGGTCGGCCCAGCCGATGTAAAATAATAAGATCGTGGAGAATAACATGAGCGCAAATGCGGAGAGCCAAATCCCGCAGCAACCGGGCAGCAAGAAAGGGAAGCGCAAGGGCGCCCTTCTGCTGCTGACATTGCTCTTTATTATTGTTGCCGTGGCATATGGGATTTATTGGTTTTTGGTACTGCGTCATTACGAAGAGACCGATGACGCCTATGTGGCAGGGAATCAGGTGCAGATTATGGCCCAGGTGTCCGGCAGCGTGACGAAAGTCTGGGCCGACAACACCGATTTTGTGCAGAAAGGCGATCCTTTGGTCACCCTCGACCGGACCGATGCCCAGCAGGCGTTTGAGAAAGCGCAAACCCAGCTGGCCGCCAGCGTGCGTCAAACCCGTCAGTCGATGATCAACAGCAAGCAGCTGCAGGCCAATATCGACGTCAAAAAAACCGCGCTCTCGCAGGCGCAAACCGACCTCAACCGCCGTATCCCTCTGGGCGCAGCTAACCTGATCGGCCGCGAGGAGCTCCAGCACGCTCGCGATACCGTCGCCAGCGCCCAGGCCGAGCTCGATGTGGCGGTGCAGCAGTTTAACGCCAACCAGGCCATCGTTCTGGGGACCCGCCTCGAACAGCAGCCTGCCGTTCTGCAGGCTGCCACCGACGTCCGTAACGCCTGGCTGGCCCTGCAGCGTACGCAGATCGTCAGCCCGATTAGCGGCTACGTTTCCCGTCGTGCGGTGCAGCCCGGCGCGCAGATAAGCCAGACCACCCCGCTGATGGCGGTCGTGCCGGCAACCAATCTGTGGGTCGACGCCAACTTTAAAGAGACCCAGCTGGCGCATATGCGCATCGGCCAGCCGGCTACCGTCGTCAGCGATATCTACGGCGACGATGTGAAATACACCGGTAAGGTCGTAGGGCTGGATATGGGGACCGGCAGCGCCTTCTCCCTGCTGCCGGCGCAGAACGCCACCGGGAACTGGATTAAAGTCGTCCAGCGTCTGCCGGTGCGTATCGAGCTCGATGAGAAGCAGCTGGCGGCGCACCCGCTGCGTATTGGCCTCTCTACGCTGGTTGAGGTGGATACCACCAACCGCGACGGCGAGGTACTGGCTAACCAGACGCGTAAAGACCCGGCTTATGAAAGCAATGCCCGCGAAATCGCCCTTGAGCCGGTGAATAAACTGATCGACGGCATCATCCAGGCTAACGCCGGATAATTCAGGGTGAGCGTAATGCAACAGCAAAAACCGCTGGAGGGCGCGCAGCTGGTCATTATGACCATCGCGCTGTCGCTTGCGACCTTCATGCAGGTGCTGGACTCCACTATCGCCAACGTGGCTATCCCAACCATCGCCGGTAACCTTGGCTCATCCCTGAGCCAGGGCACCTGGGTGATTACCTCGTTTGGGGTGGCAAACGCCATCTCCATTCCGATAACCGGCTGGCTGGCAAAACGCGTGGGGGAAGTGAAGCTGTTCCTGTGGTCGACGGTGGCGTTTGCCATCGCCTCCTGGGCCTGCGGCATGTCCAACAGCCTGACGATGCTGATTTTCTTCCGCGTGATTCAGGGGATCGTCGCCGGTCCGCTGATCCCGCTATCGCAGAGCCTGCTGCTCAACAACTACCCGCCGGCAAAACGCTCCATCGCCCTGGCGCTGTGGTCGATGACGGTTATCGTGGCGCCAATCTGCGGGCCGATCCTCGGCGGCTATATCAGCGACAACTACCACTGGGGCTGGATATTCTTTATCAACGTCCCGATCGGCGTTGCCGTGGTGA
Source organism: Klebsiella sp. 18074 (assembly GCF_902705905.1). NCBI lineage: Bacteria > Pseudomonadati > Pseudomonadota > Gammaproteobacteria > Enterobacterales > Enterobacteriaceae > Klebsiella > Klebsiella sp. 18074. Next base: position 56,778 of record NZ_CACSIS010000030.1, read on the forward strand.
TCATGACGCTGCAAACCCTGCGCAGTCGGGAAACCCGCACCGAGCAGCGGCGCATCGACGGCGTCGGGCTGGCACTGCTGGTGATTGGTATCGGCAGCCTGCAGGTGATGCTCGATCGCGGCAAGGAGCTGGACTGGTTCGCCTCGACGGAGATTGTCGTCCTGACGGTGGTGGCGGTGGTGGCCATCAGCTTCCTTATCGTCTGGGAGCTTACCGACGACAACCCGATAGTCGACCTTTCGCTATTTAAGTCGCGAAACTTCACCATCGGCTGTCTGTGCATCAGCCTCGCCTATATGCTCTACTTCGGCGCTATCGTTCTGCTGCCGCAGCTGCTGCAGGAGGTCTACGGCTACACCGCGACCTGGGCGGGCCTGGCGTCGGCGCCGGTGGGGGTGATCCCGGTTATCCTCTCGCCGATTATCGGCCGCTTTGCCCATAAGCTCGATATGCGTCGGCTGGTGACCTTCAGCTTTATTATGTATGCGGTGTGCTTCTACTGGCGCGCATGGACCTTCGAACCGGGGATGGACTTTGGGGCCTCGGCCTGGCCGCAGTTTATCCAGGGCTTCGCGGTGGCCTGCTTCTTTATGCCGCTGACCACCATCACCCTGTCCGGCCTGCCGGCAGAGCGGCTGGCGGCGGCCTCGAGCCTGTCGAACTTTACCCGTACGCTGGCGGGCTCTATCGGGACCTCGATAACCACCACCATGTGGACCAACCGCGAGGCGCTGCACCATGCACAGCTCACCGAGTCGGTCACGCCCTACAACCCTAATGCTCAGCAGATGTACGACCAGCTGCAGGGCCTGGGGATGACCCAGCAGCAGGCGTCCGGCTGGATAGCCCAGCAGATAACCAACCAGGGGCTGATTATTTCCGCCAACGAAATATTCTGGGTCTCGGCGGGGATCTTTATCCTGCTATTAGGGCTGGTGTGGTTTGCCCGACCGCCGTTCAGCGCGGGCGGCGGCGGAGGCGGTGCGCACTAGCGTTAATACTAAGGGATCTGCGGATCCCTTTTTTATTGGCCGATAAAAACGCCCGCCTGTCCACTTTGCGCTAGTTTCTGTCCACTGCGCTAAAGCGCCCCGCTCTCCTTGTCGTGCAGGATAAAGATCCAACCCAAGGAGCTCATCATGCTGAAAAATCCTCACCAAAAGTATCGCCCCTCGCCGGTCATATCCCTGCCCGACCGCCGCTGGCCGGATCGGCGGATCGCCCACGCGCCGCGCTGGCTCTCTACCGACCTGCGCGACGGCAACCAGGCGCTGGCGGAGCCGATGGACGGCGTGCGCAAGCTGCAGTTCTGGAACCTGCTGCTGGAGTGTGGATTCAAAGAGATTGAAGTCGCCTTCCCGTCCGCATCGCAGACCGATTTCAACTTCGTTCGCCAGCTGATTGAGGAGCAGCGTATCCCCCAGGACGTCACCATCCAGGTCCTGACCCAGGCGCGGGAGGATTTAATCCTGCGCACCTTCGAATCGCTGCGCGACGCCCACAGCGCCACCGTGCACCTGTATAACGCCACCGCGCCGCTTTTCCGCCGGCTGGTCTTCGGCATGGAAAAAGCGCAGGTGGTCGAGTTGGCGACCCGCGCAACCCGGCTGATCCGCCAGCAGTGCGAACGGCAGCCGCAAACGCGCTGGCAGTATGAGTACTCGCCGGAAACCTTCTGCTTTACCGAACCGGAGTTTGCGCTGGAGATCTGCGAAGCGGTGGCGGAAATCTGGCAGCCCTGCGCCGAACGCCCAATGATCATCAATCTGCCCGCCACCGTGGAGGTCAATACCCCCAACGTCTATGCCGATCAAATTGAGTATTTTTGCCGTCACTTCTCGCGACGCGCCGACGTCTGCATCAGCGTCCACCCGCATAATGACCGCGGAACCGGCGTTGCCAGCGCCGAGCTGGCGGTGATGGCCGGCGCCGATCGCGTTGAAGGCTGCCTGTTTGGTAACGGCGAACGCACCGGCAACGTCTGTCTGGTCACCCTCTCCATGAATCTCTACAGCCAGGGCGTCGACCCTCAACTCACCTTCCCGGAGATGAAGCGGGTCGTTGAGATCGTCGAGAGCTGCAACCAACTGCCGGTTCACCCGCGTCATCCGTGGGCGGGCAGCCTCGCCTACACCGCTTTTTCCGGCTCGCATCAGGATGCGATTAAGAAAGGCTTCGACGCCCACCGGCCCGGCGAAGTTTGGCAGATGCCCTACCTGCCCGTCGACCCGCAGGATATCGGCTGCAGCTATGAGGCGGTTATCCGCGTCAACAGCCAGTCGGGTAAGAGCGGCAGCGCGTGGTTGATTGAGCAGAATCACGGCTTAAAGCTGCCGCGCATGCTGCAGCAGGATTTCAGCCTGCACGTGCAGCGCGAAACCGATAGCCACGGCAAGGAGATGACGCAAAACGCCCTGTGGCAGCTGTTCCGCGAGCGCTACGGCCTGGTGGCGGTACCGCCGCTGACGCTGCTGGATTATAAAAGCGACAGCCAGCAGGACGGCCAGCTCTCGCTGCAGGCGACGCTCAGGGCCTACGGTGAGACCCGCAGGCTGCAGGGGCACGGCAACGGGCTGCTCTCTGCCGCGGCAAGCGGGCTGAGCGCGCTGCTTAAGCAACAGTTTGTGATTAAGGATTATCACGAGCATACCCTCGGCGAGCGCAGCGACAGCCGTTCGGTGGCCTATATCCGCTGCGTCTTCCCGAATGGCGACAGCCGCTGGGGGGTCGGGATCGATAACGATGTCGCCCGCGCCTCGCTGCAGGCACTGTGCAATGCGCTCAGCGGCGGCGATCGCTACGGCGAGCGGAAGTAATCGCTGGGGGCCATCCCCATCACCCGGCGGAACATGGCGCTGAAGGCGCTGTGGCTGCCGTAGCCAAGGTCCAGCGCCACCCGCAGGACCGACTGTCCCTGCGCCAGGCGCACCAGCGCTTCCATCAGCTTCGCCCGGCGCACCCATTCGCTCCAGGTCAGCGTTGTCTGCTGCTGGAAGTGGCGGCTGAGCGTCCGCTCGCTCATATTGCTCTCTTTTGCCGCCTGGAGGCTGCTCCAGGCGTCGCCCGGCGTTTCGCGAACCTTTTGGCACAGCCGGCGTAGCGCCTCGCTTTGCGGTTCGATCAGGCCAAACGGCAGCACGGTCATGCCGCGGATCTCATCAAGAATTAACTCATAGACGCGCTCGTCGCGGCTGCCGGGATCGTAGCGTTCCGCCAGCGTCAGCGAGGTGACTATCAGCTCGCGCAGCAGCGGGGAGATCTGCACGATCTGGCACGATGACGGCAGATCGGCGCGGGCAAGAGGATCGATAAACAGCGTGCGCGCCGCGACTTTGCCGGTGATTCGCAGTGCGTGGGGCGTACCCGCCGGCAGCCAGACCCCGCGCCCCGGCGGCACCACCCAGTAGCCCACCGGCGTCTCTACCCGCACCACGCCGCTCAGGATATGCAGCAGCTGGACGCAGTCGTGCTGATGCCACGGCTCGCTATCGCCATGGGCGTAATCATGGGCAAAGGGCACCAGGGAACGATGCTGAAAGGAGAAGCGGGTGGTCGTCGTCATCGCGGCACGAGGATATCGGCCCGACGCAAGCGCCGGGCCGTGGCAGAAGCACTAGATGTGCAGTTCTTGCAGCGTTTCTTTCGGCAGCGCCAGCTCGTCATTGCTGTTGATGCGCACGTCGCGCTCAAGGATATGACGCGCGATGTCCTGAGCTTCTTCCAGCGAGTGCATGGTGTAGGTGCCGCACTGGTAAACGTTGAGCTCGGGGATCTGGTTCTGCTCTTTGACCTTCAGCACGTCGGCCATTGCCGCTTTCCAGGCATCCGCTACGCGCTGCTCGTCCGGCGTACCAATCAGGCTCATATAGAAGCCCGTGCGGCAGCCCATCGGAGAGATGTCGATAATTTCCACACCCTTACCGTTGAGATGGTCGCGCATAAAGCCTGCGAACAGGTGCTCAAGCGTGTGAATGCCTCTTTCCGGCATCACTTCCTGGTTCGGTATGCAAAAGCGCAGATCGAAAACGGTAATTTCGTCGCCGTGCGGCGTGTTCATTTTCTTCGCGACGCGCACCGCAGGGGCTTCCATTCGGGTATGGTCGACTGTGAAACTATCTAACAACGGCATTCTTCACCTCCGATAGTGATTTTTTTTAAAATAAAATGAACTCTTTTTACACCCGCTAGTCTGAGTATGTGAAAGACGCGCATTTATTATCATCATCATCCCTGAATCAGAGATGAAAGTTTGGCCACATTGATGTGGCCTTTTTCTTTTGTACCGCTTTTTGCTACGCGTGTCTCGCTAACAGAGCGGCAAACGGTTCGCTATCTTCCGCTTCTATCTTCTGCTGACGCACGGCTGACGCTTCACGCTCGGTAATGAAATCCTCTTCGCGTAAAATCTCCAGCGGCTCTTCGCGCAGCATCGTACGATACCGATCGGCCAGCTCCCTACCGGTGCCGCCAATCCCTTCTTCAAGCATAGAACGCAGAATGCGCGCTGAGAAAGTTAATTCCGGATTGTCGAAGCTGGCAACCAGCTCGTCGCACACCTGCTGATAGGCGTCGCCGCCGTGAATGCCGTCCAGAATCTGCGCAACGCGGCGCAAATCGCGGAACAGGTCTTTCCCCACCTTAGCCAGCGGGAACTGCGCGCTTTCGCAGCCAATTCCCAGCGTCAGGCCCGGCTTACGCCCTTCAAGAATCACCCTGTTCCAGTTAGTGCGCGTACACAGCAGCTCGTCGCTGCTCATTTCCGGCGCATCGGCCAGCACGCACCAGACCATAAACAGATCGAGGAAACGCACCTGCTGCTCGTCAACGCCAATCGGCGAGAACGGGTTGATATCCAGTGAACGCACTTCGATATATTCGATACCGCCGCGCAGCAGCGCGTCAGACGGCGTCTCGCCGCTGCGGGTCACGCGTTTCGGGCGAATGGGCGCATAGAGTTCGTTTTCAATCTGCAGAATGTTGCTGTTAATTTGCAGGTGCTTACCGTCTTTCTCGAGGCCAATTTCCGCATACTCTTGCGACGGCGTTTTAATCGCCCGCTTCAATCCTGCCACATACTCCTGCAGATCGTTAAACGTAATTCCGAGATTGCTTTGCGACTTATTGGTATAGCCGAGGTCGCTCAGACGCAGGGAGGTCGCGTACGGCAGGTAGTACATGCCGTTTTCCGCTTCCTCAAACGGCAGCGTGGTCGGTTTCCCCTGCAGGAAAGAGGAGCAGATTGCCGGAGACGCGCCGAACAGATACGGGATCACCCAGCCAAAGCGGTAATAGTTGCGGATCGAGCGGAAATAGCCCGCCGAAATCGCCTCTTTCCCGCTCTCTTCATCCTCAACGCCGCACTTCGCCTGCCAGAACGCCATTGGCAGAGAGAAGTTATAGTGCACGCCGGAGATGGTTTGCATCAGGGCGCCGTAGCGGTTTTTCAGCCCTTCGCGATACAGCGTTTTCAGACGGCCAATATTCGAGGTGCCGTACTGCGCCAGCTCGATATCCTGGCCCGGGGCAATATAGCAGGGCATGCTCAGCGGCCACATCCGCTCATCGCCGAGATGGCGGGCGGTATAGCGATGAACATCGCGCATAAAAGTGAGCATGTGCTGAATATCGCCATCAACCGGCGTAATAAACTCCAGCAAAGCTTCTGCAAAATCGGTGGTAATCCATTTGTGGGTCAGCGCCGAACCCAATGCCTGAGGATGGCCGGTAGTGGCCAGCGAGCCGTCTGCGTTAACGCGCAGCGTTTCGCGCTCAAGGCCGCGATGAATGCCCTTTAGCGCCTGCGGATTTTTTTCCAGCCAGGCCAGCGCCTGTGATACGTCCGGGATCAATTTGACCTCCCGCCTGTCGAAATCATTTGAATAAGCATAATTGTAATGGTGACCATCCAGGTTATTCCAGCAAACGTTATTGTTACAGCCTGCCGGGAGTGCCTCAGCTCCACAATTAGTGCCACCATGTCATGCCCTGAAGCGTGACCAGCGCAATGACGATATAGCGTAGCGCTTTACCAAGGCATAAAAAAAAGAGCGCTGGTCCCCAGGAAATGCGCATCCATCCCGCCAGTAAACACAGCAAATCGCCGATCACTGGCGCCCAGCTTAATAATAATGTGACCGCGCCGTAGCGCTTTAGCCAGCCGGATGCTCTCTCCTGCCAGCGCGACGTTTTGCGCAGCGGAAACAGGCGCCCCAGAATAACGTTAGTTACCCCTCCAAGGCTATTGCCGATTGTTGCTATTAATACCAGCGCCCACGGTTGACTCGCTCCCGTTAGTAGCATAGCAACCAGCACAACTTCCGAGTTACCGGGAAGCAACGTGGCGCTGAGAAAGCTACTGGCAAACAGCGATATCAGCGATAGCGCGTCGCTCACAGCAGCCGAACGTCGACAGCATCCATCCCCGCGCGCCGTGCGGCCTGCAGACCAAAGTCCGCGTCTTCAAACACGACGCATTTTTCCGGCGCAACGCCCATGCGCTCGGCGCACAGCAGGAAGGTATCGGGAGCAGGCTTGTGGTTGGTGACGTGATCGGCGGCAATAACCGCGGAGAAGTAGTGACGCAGGCCGAGATGGGCCAGCAGAGCCTCCGCAACGGCGCTTTCGCTGCCGGTACCAACCGACATCGGGCGGCGGCCGTACCACTCTTTGACCACCTCAATCAGCGGTAAGGGACGCACGCTATCCAGCAGCATCGCCTTGACGGCGTTGGTTTTTCCCAAAGCCAGGCGATGGGGGTCTAAATCCGCCTGGTTCAGCTCGATAATCACCTGGGCAATACGCCAGGTCGGAGAACCGTTGAGAGCGACCATCGCCTGCTCGTCGAAACGCATTCCGTAACGACCCAGAACCTCGTGCCAGGCCTTACGATGCGTCGGCTCGGTATCAAGGATAGTGCCATCCATATCAAAGATAAGTCCTGCGTAGCGTTCGTACATCGTGTTCTCACAAACCGGTTAAGGAGAGATTACTTTATCGCAAAAGGCGCATATTGTCGCGGGCGGAGGCAGAAGCAGCAAAGGCGCCACAGGGCGCCTTTATCATAGCGGTGCACCGGCTTATTTGATTTTCAAATCATTCTCAACCAAACGAACGCCCTGCACTCTGCGGGTCACCTCTACGGCGCGATTCGCATCGGTCTGCGACGAAACAAAGCCGCTCAGTTGAACGCGTCCTTTGAAGGTCTGCACGCTAATTTCAGAGGATTTAATCTCTTTTTCGTTGAACAGCGCGGTTTTGACTTTGGTGGTCACGACGGTGTCGTCGATATAGCCACCGGTACTTTCCTTAGTGGACGATCCGGCACAGCCAGCCAGAGATACGGCTACCAGAAGCGTCGCGCAAAAGGCAGGTATTGCTTTGAACCATTTCATGGATTTCTCTCCTTGCACTCATCTCACCCGAATCAGGTCGATATACAGGGGTAAATTATAGTGGAAAGAGCAACTTGCCAATATAAAAAGTACAGGAGAGCGTGCGGAAATGGCAAAAAAATGGTGCCTGACGGGGAAATTTGGCGACAAGGTTTGCGAACGCGGGACTATTTCACAGACCGTGGAGTTACTGTATCGCTGTTATTTTTGGGAGAGGATGGTGCATCCGGGAGGATGGTGCATCCGGGAGGATGACTCACTGGGTTCGCCCTGCGGGCCGTCGCTTGCACGACGTTATCCTCCCTGGTGCTGGCGATTATCTCGCAGACCGTGAAGCAACAGTATCGCTGTTATCTCGAAGAAGATGGTGCATCCGGGAGGATTCGAACCTCCGACCGCTCGGTTCGTAGCCGAGTACTCTATCCAGCTGAGCTACGGATGCATCAGGGGGAACTTCTTTGCTACGTTAACTTCCCTGGCGCTGGCGATTATCTCGCAGACCATGAAACAACAAAAGTGCTGTTATCTCGGAGAAGATGGTGCATCCGGGAGGATGACTCACTGGGTTCGCCCTGCGGGCCGTCGCTTGCACGACGTTATCCTCCCTGGTGCTGGCGATTATCTCGCAGACCGTGAAACAACAGTATCGCTGTTATCTCGAAGAAGATGGTGCATCCGGGAGGATTCGAACCTCCGACCGCTCGGTTCGTAGCCGAGTACTCTATCCAGCTGAGCTACGGATGCATCAGGGGGAACTTCTTTACTACGTTAACTTCTCTGGCGCTGGCGATTATCTCGCAGACCATGAACAACAGGGTTGCTGTTATCTCGGAGAAGATGGTGCATCCGGGAGGATTCGAACCTCCGACCGCTCGGTTCGTAGCCGAGTACTCTATCCAGCTGAGCTACGGATGCATCAGGGGGAACTTCTTTACTACAAGTAAGTGCGGCAAATTAACCATTGCGACACTTCACAAGATGGTGAATCCGCAAGGATGACCACTGTGTTTACCTTACGGGCCGCTGCTTATGCAGCGTTATCTTTCCTGGTGTGCGGCTATCTCGCAGACCATGAGACGACAGGATTGCTGTTATCTCGGAGAAGATGGTGCATCCGGGAGGATTCGAACCTCCGACCGCTCGGTTCGTAGCCGAGTACTCTATCCAGCTGAGCTACGGATGCAAATGGCGGTGAGGCGGGGATTCGAACCCCGGATGCAGCTTTTGACCGCATACTCCCTTAGCAGGGGAGCGCCTTCAGCCTCTCGGCCACCTCACCACACGCCTCTTTCGAGTGCTTCGAAGAACTTGTTTCTGCTCTTCGTCGCTGCGATGGCGCACATATTACTTTCTGGTACTTATAAGTCAAACAATTTTTCGAGACCTTTTTTCCGTTTGCACACTTACCGCGCAATCAGCCTGCAAAAACGGCAAAAAGAGCGTTTAATCAACAGAAATTCAGAGGTTAGGGCCAGCTAAAAGCAAAAGATAAACGCAACGGACGATGGACAAGTAGCGGAAAAGAGAGGCGTCGGGAGTAGAAAAGAGAGAGAAATCGGCTGGCGGTGGGATGCGCCTCACGAAATCGCGAGGCGCGAAAGCCTTAGTAACTGGACTGCTGGGATTTTTCAGCCTGGATACGCTGGTAGATCTCTTCACGATGCACGGAGACTTCTTTAGGGGCATTAACGCCAATACGTACCTGGTTACCCTTAACCCCTAAAACTGTCACAGTGACCTCATCTCCAATCATGAGGGTCTCACCAACTCGACGAGTCAGAATCAGCATTCTTTGCTCCTTGAAAGATTAAAAGAGTCGGGTCTCTCGTATCCCGGCATTATCCATCATATAACGCCAAAAAGTAAGCGATGACAAACGCCTCACGGCGTACCGCAGTCATGGCATCACATTCTGTTAAACCTAAGTTTAGCCGATATACACAACTTCAACCCGACTTTATCGTTATCAGTGCTTCTCTTGCAAGATACCGTAATCCGAAGATGACGGCACCTATGCGTTTATAGTTATTACAGTTTTGCGCTTACCCAGCCTTTCACACTGGCTAACGCAGCAGGGAGAGCAGACGCATCGGTACCACCGGCCTGAGCCATATCCGGACGACCGCCCCCTTTACCGCCCACCTGCTGAGCGACCATACCAACCAGCTCCCCTGCCTTCACGCGGTCTGTCACATCCTTAGACACACCGGCAATCAGAGAAACCTTACCATCCGCCACCGTGGCTAACACTACAACCGTTGAACCCAGCTGGTTCTTCAGATCGTCAACCATGGTACGCAGCATTTTTGGCTCAACGCCGACCAGCTCGCTGACCAGCAGCTTAACGCCGTTAATCTCTTCCGCTTTGCTGGAGAGGTTTGCGCTCTCCTGCGCTGCCGCCTGCTCTTTCAGCTGCTGCAGCTCTTTTTCCAGCTGGCGAGTACGTTCCAGCGCGGAGCGTACCTTATCGCCGAGGTTATGGCTATCGCCCTTCAGCAGCTGCGCGATGTCGCCCAGCAGATCGCTTTGGGAATGCAGGCTCGCAATCGCGCCTTCACCGGTCACCGCTTCAATACGGCGCACGCCCGCGGCGGTCCCGGATTCGGAGGTGATGCGGAACAGGCCGATATCGCCGGTCCGCGAAGCGTGAGTACCGCCGCACAGCTCGGTGGAGAAATCACCCATTTTTAGGACGCGAACGCGGTCATCATACTTCTCGCCGAACAGCGCCATGGCGCCAGATTCACGAGCCGCATCGATATCCATGATGTTGGTTTCGATAGCCAGGTTGCGGCGAATTTGCGCATTGACCAAATCTTCAACCGCGCGGATCTCTTCCGGTTTCATCGCTTCAAAATGCGAGAAGTCAAAGCGCAGCGCTTTGTCATTTACCAGAGAGCCTTTCTGAGCCACGTGCGTACCGAGAACCTGGCGCAGCGCGGCATGCATCAGGTGGGTCGCGGAGTGGTTCAGACGGATACGCTGGCGGCGAGCGCGATCGACATCGGCCTGCACCGCGTCACCCACCTTCAGGGTACCGCCGGCCACTTTACCGATATGACCAATAGCCTGGCCGTACTTCTGCGCATCGCTGACGATAAACGAGAAGCCCGCGCCTTTCAGCTCGCCCTTATCGCCGACCTGACCGCCGGACTCTGCATAGAACGGCGTCTGATCCAGAATAACAACCGCTTCCTGGCCGGCGCTGACGCTATCAACCGCTTTGCCGTCGATGAACAGCGCGGTGATCTTGCCGTTCAGTTCGAGGCTATCGTAGCCTTTAAACTCAGAAGCACCCTCAACGCGGATCATCGCATTGTAGTCGGCGCCGAAGCCGCTGGACTCGCGCGCGCGACGGCGCTGCTCTTCCATTGCCGCTTCGAAGCCTGCTTCGTCAACTTTGATATTACGCTCGCGGCACACGTCCGCGGTCAGGTCGACCGGGAAGCCGTAGGTATCGTACAGGCGGAAGGCGGTTTCGCCGTCCAGAGTGTCGCCCTTCAGCTTAGCCAGCTCTTCGTCGAGCAGCGCCAGGCCGCGTTCCAGAGTACGGGCAAACTGCTCTTCTTCCGTTTTCAGAACCTGCTCAACCTGAGCCTGCTGCTGCTTCAACTCTTCGCCGGCAGCGCCCATGACCTCAATCAGCGGCGCAACCAGTTTCCAGAAGAAGGCATCCTTCGCACCGACCATATTGCCGTGGCGGACGGCACGGCGAATGATACGACGCAGCACGTAGCCGCGGTTTTCATTCGACGGGATCACGCCATCAGCGATCAGGAACGCACAGGAGCGAATATGATCGGCAATCACGCGCAGCGACTTGTTGGTCAGATCGGTGGCGCCGGTCACTTTAGCGACGTTCTCAATCAGCTGACGGAACAGGTCGATGTCGTAGTTGGAGTTCACGTGCTGCAGAACGGCGGCGATGCGCTCAAGGCCCATACCGGTATCAACGGACGGCTTCGGCAGCGGCTCCATGGTACCGTCAGCCTGACGGTTAAACTGCATGAAGACGATGTTCCAGATCTCAATGTAGCGATCGCCGTCCTCTTCCGGGCTTCCCGGAGGGCCACCCCAGATGTGGTCGCCGTGGTCAAAGAAGATTTCGGTGCACGGGCCGCAGGGACCGGTATCGCCCATCTGCCAGAAGTTATCGGAGGCAAACGCGCCGCCTTTATTGTCGCCAATGCGAATAATACGCTCACGCGGAACGCCAACCTCGTTGGCCCAGATGTCGAAAGCTTCGTCATCGGTTTCGTAAACGGTTACCCACAGCTTTTCTTTCGGCAGAGCGAACCAGCTTTCGCCGGTTAACAGCTCCCATGCGTACTTGATGGCATCCTGCTTGAAGTAGTCGCCGAAGCTAAAGTTGCCCAGCATTTCAAAGAAGGTGTGATGACGCGCGGTATAGCCGACGTTTTCCAGATCGTTGTGTTTACCACCCGCACGAACGCAGCGCTGCGAGGTGGTCGCACGCGAATAATTACGCTTGTCGAGGCCAAGGAACACATCCTTGAACTGGTTCATCCCGGCGTTGGTAAACAGCAGGGTCGGGTCGTTGTGCGGCACCAGGGAGCTGCTGGCAACTACCTGATGTCCCTTACTATGGAAAAAATCGAGAAACGCCTGACGGATCTCAGCAGTGCTCTTGCTCATAATTATCCTGAAATCAAGCTATACACTTCATCCTTCACGCCGCCTCTAGCTGGCTGCGCGCGTTCACCTCAGCTACGTACCTTTGTACGCCTCAGGGACTCACTCCGTTGCCGCCGTGATGCGGCGTGAATGATTTTGTGTATAAGGAATAATCGCCCTGGGCGCTGATTGCCTTTTAAACAGCCAGCGGCCGGACGGAATAAAGTGGGAATAAGATAAGTTTTCTTTACGGGGAAGTAAAATCCCCGATGGGTCAATCTGCAAAATTTCGCCAGATTTCCTGGATATCTTCCATTAAGTAGCCGCGGTACAGCAAAAAGCGCTGTATTTTGACTTTTTCGGCAAATACGGTGGGGAGCGGATCGCCATACTTCCTCTGCGCCTGCTCTTTCGCCAGCAGCGCCCAGTCGATTTCGCACTCGCGCATCGCGCGCTCGCCCTCTTCGCGGGCAATGCCTTTCTGGTTCAGCTCCTGGCGGATGCGCGCCGGGCCGTAGCCTTTGCGGCTCCGGCTGGCAATAAACTGGCGGACAAAGCGCTGGTCATCAAGGTAGCGGTTTTCGATGCACCAGGCCACAACGCGATCGACCTCTTCCGGCGTAACGTCCAGCGCCTCGGGGCCATTTTTCCCCATAACCGGCGCGGCCAGCTTGCGCCGCAGCTCCTGTTCGCTATGGTCGCGCATTGCCAGAATACGAATCGCGCGATCCAGCAGGCGTGCGTAGCCGGAACGGCGGGATGAAGATTCAGTCACAGGCACCTCGATAATCAAAAAGCAAAAGGGCCGCATAAGCAGCCCCTTGTTTTCCCGTTTTGTTCAAATCGCACGTGCGCTGGCGTTTGCCTGCCCTGCCACCTGAACGCTTCAGGAGATAATTACCTGACGGTATCAGAAATCCTGTTCGCTTGCTTCTTCGCTTTTGCCATCAGCCACGAAGTCCGGCGTGGCGTCCTGGTTGTTCAGCAGCAGTTCACGAACTTTCTTCTCGATCTCTTTCGCCGCAGCCGGGTTCTCTTTCAGCCAGGAGATAGCGTTCGCTTTACCCTGACCAATTTTGTCGCCGTTATAGCTATACCAGGCGCCCGCTTTTTCAATCAGCTTCTCTTTCACGCCCAGATCGACCAGCTCGCCGAAGAAGTTGATGCCTTCGCCGTAGAGGATCTGGAACTCCGCCTGCTTGAACGGCGCGGCGATTTTGTTCTTCACGACCTTCACGCGGGTTTCGCTACCAATGACGTTATCGCCATCTTTTACCGCACCGATACGGCGGATATCCAGACGCACGGAGGCGTAGAATTTCAGCGCGTTACCGCCGGTGGTGGTTTCCGGGTTACCGAACATCACGCCAATTTTCATACGGATCTGGTTGATGAAGATCAGCAGCGTGTTGGACTGCTTCAGGTTACCGGCCAGCTTACGCATCGCCTGGCTCATCATACGCGCCGCGAGGCCCATGTGAGAGTCGCCGATCTCGCCTTCGATTTCCGCTTTCGGCGTCAGCGCCGCAACGGAGTCGACCACCAGTACGTCTACCGCACCAGAGCGCGCCAGCGCGTCACAGATCTCAAGCGCCTGTTCGCCGGTGTCCGGCTGAGAGCACAGCAGGTTGTCGATATCGACGCCCAGCTTGCGGGCATACACCGGATCCAGCGCGTGCTCTGCATCGATAAAGGCACAGGTTTTACCTTCACGCTGCGCGGCGGCGATAACCTGCAGGGTCAGCGTCGTTTTACCGGAAGATTCTGGCCCGTAGATTTCGACGATACGGCCCATTGGCAGACCGCCAGCGCCGAGGGCGATATCCAGGGAAAGCGAACCGGTAGAGATAGTTTCCACGTCCATGGAACGGTCTTCACCCAGGCGCATGATGGAGCCTTTACCGAACTGTTTTTCGATCTGGCCCAGTGCTGCCGCCAACGCTTTCTGTTTGTTTTCGTCGATAGCCATTATTACTCCTGTCATGCCGGGTGGAACCGGGTAGTGAATTCTGTTCTGTTGAGGCAATTATACTGTATGCTCATACAGTATCAAGTATTTTGTAGAAATTGTTGCCAGAGGAGCTGCAGGGCGTAGGCCGTGGCCTGACGGCGCACCGACTCGCGGTCTCCGGCGAAACATTCCCGCTGCGTGACCCCCTGCCCATTGGCGCAGGCAACGCCAAACCACACCGTTCCGACGGGCTTTTCTGCGCTGCCGCCGTCCGGCCCGGCCACGCCGCTCACCGAGATCGCGTAGGTGGCGCGGGCGGCGCGCAGTGCGCCAACAGCCATCTCCACCACCACCGGTTCGCTCACCGCGCCGTGCCCGGCCAGCGTCGCTTCGCTGACGCCAATCATCTGCGATTTAGCTTCGTTGCTGTAGGTGACAAAACCGCGCTCAAACCACGCCGAGCTGCCGGCGATATCGGTCAGCACTTTAGCAATCCAGCCGCCGGTACAGGATTCAGCCGTGCTCACCGTGGCGCCCTGCGCCTTCAGCGCCTGCCCAACCTGCTCACTCAGCTGCATTAATTCGGAATCTGTCATCGTCGCCCCGTTTAAGCCAGATAAAGAGGCCACCAAAGATAGCACTTTCAGCACAGATGTGGGGATGAGGAGATGAATTTACGAGGGGGCTTGCGAAAAAGGACGGTCCCGACGAGCCGGGACCGTAGAATAGCGCGTTACTTCATGCTGCCGGCAATCAGCTCGACGTTATGGCGCATCATTTTCACGTAGCTGTCCGCCACGCCGCCCGGTTTGGACAGCGCTTCCGGATAGAGCTCGCCGCCCGGCTGCGCGCCCGTGGCGTTGGCAATCTGTTTCACCAGCCGCGGGTCGAGCTGATTTTCCATAAACCAGGTGTGCACGTTATCGGCTTTAATCTGTTTAATCAGCGCCGCAACCTGCGCGGCGCTGGCTTCGCTCTCCGACGACAGCCCCTGCGGCGCAAGGAAGGTCACGCCGTAGGCGCGGCCAAAGTAGCCGAACGCATCATGGCTGGTCAGAACCTTACGCTTAGCCAGCGGAATGGTGCTGAACTGATTCTTCGCCCAGCCGTGAATCTCATTGAGCTGGCCGATATAGCGCTTGCCGGATACCTCAAGCGCCGCTTTATCCTCAGGGTCGGCTTTGACCAGCCCGCTGAGGATATTCTGCGCGTACAGCGCGCCGTTGGCGGCGCTGTTCCAGGCGTGCGGGTCGGTCACCGTTTTCCCGTCCTCATCAAGGGTATGGGTTTTGACGCCCGTCGACGCCACCACCAGCTCGCCTTTGAATCCCGATGCCTTGATCAGCCGGTCAACCCACCCTTCCAGCCCCAGGCCGTTGACCACCACCACGTCGGCCTTGCTGAGCAAAGCGCTGTCCTGCGGCGATGGTTCAAAGGTGTGCGGATCGCCGTCGGGACCCACCAGCGTATCGACGTGAACGTGCTCGCCGCCAACCTGCTGCACCATATCGCCCAGCACCGAAAAGCTGCTGACCACGTTGAGCGTTTTCGCCATCGCCCCCTGCGCCACCAGGCCCAGCGCCAGCGCTAAAACTACCCCGGTACGTTTCTTCATATTTTCCTTACCCCATTAATTTACGCCAGCCAACCACCAGCCGGCTGCGCGTGCCAAAAAACACCGAAATAAAAAAGATCCCACTGGCGGTCAGCACGATGGCCGGGCCGGCGGGCAAATTCGCCGCCCACGACAGGCTGAGCCCCATCCAGGCACAGGCGCTACCGATCAGCGCCGCCAGCAGCAGGATGGCGGGCAGCGTTCGCGCCCAGCAGCAGGCGGCCACCGCCGGGAGCATCATCACGCCCACCGCCATCAGGGTCCCCAGCACCTGGAACCCCGCCACCAGGTTCAGCACCAGCAGCGCCAGAAACAGGCCGTGCAGTAGCGCAGGCAGCCGGCGGTTATTGACCTGCAGCCACGCGCTATCAAAGGCCTCGCTCACCAGCCCGCGGTAGAGCAGCGCGATGCAAATCAGCGTCAGGCTGGCGACCCCGGCGACGAACAGCGCCGCATCTTTATCCACCGCCAGAATCGAACCAAACAGCAGATGCAGCAGATCGACGCTGGAGCCGCGCAGCGACACCAGCGTCACCCCCAGCGCCAGCGAGCCGAGATAAAACCCGGCGAAGCTGGCGTCCTCTTTGAGCGGCGTGCGGCGGCTGACCCACCCCGCCACCAGCGCCACCGCAATGCCGGCGATAAAACCGCCCACCGACATCGCCAGCAGCGACATGCCGTTAAGCAGATAGCCCACCGCAACACCGGGCAAAATCGCGTGCGACAGGGCATCGCCCATCAGGCTCATGCGCCGCAGCAGCAGGAAAACCCCAAGCACGGTGGTGCTCAGCGAGAGCGCCAGGCATACCACCAGCGCGCGGCGCATAAAGCCGAATTCGATAAAGGGCTGAAAGAAAGTGTGCCAAATCATGCCAGCCTCGCGGATTCGAAGGCTGGAAGCACCTCGCCGGTCTCGCCCCAGCGGGCGTGCCGGGACTCGAGCAGCAGGGTTTCCGGGAAATATTCGGCGACGCGCTGGCTATCGTGCAGCACCGCCAGCACGGTCTGCCCCTGCCGGTGCATCTCGAGGATCAGCGTCATCAGCTCGCGGCTGGTCGACTCATCGATCCCGGTAAAGGGCTCATCGAGCATCACCAGCGGCGCCTGCTGGACCATCACCCTGGCAAACAGCATGCGTTGGAACTGCCCGCCGGACAGCTCCTCAATCGGCGTTTTCGCCATTGATGCCAGGCCGACGCGATCCAGCGCCGCGTCAATGCGCCGGCGGAACTCGCCGCCTATGCCGCGCAGAAGCGAGACCTGCGGCCAGGCGCCCTGACTCACCACGTCCCGAACCACGAGGGGAAACTGTGATTCCAGCGAATGCCGCTGCGCCAGCCAGCCGATAACCGGGCGCGACGCACGCCAGTGCAGGCAGCCGCTCACCGGGGGAATAAACCCGGCCAGCGTTTTTAACAACGTCGATTTACCGCAGCCGTTGAGGCCGACGATAGCCGTCAGGCTGCCCGCGGCGATAACGCCGCTCAGCGCGGGGGTGATCGCCAGCTCTTCATACCCGGCCACGAGGTTTTCCAGTTCGATCATGGCAGGGTTACCGCCCACCAGGTCGCCAGCCACAGCAGCGCCAGCAGGACGCAGGCGAAGCCTGTGCGCAGCGCGGCGGAGCTCGAAAAAAGAGAAGTGAACATCTCTGCCTCATTCAATATGTTATAACATAACACTATTGGATCGGCGGAATAATGTAAATCAGCGTCAACGAAGGGAAATGCTGCAAAATGTTACAGACTCCCCTCCGGGCAGAGGGAAGTCTCGGGGAAGGCCTACTGTCCGCGGGCCTGAGAAACGGCCAGGCCGAGCTGCCAGACGGCCATCGCGTAGTGGGTGCTGTGGTTATAGCGGGTGATGGTGTAGAAGTTCGGCAGCCCGTACCAGTACTGGTAGCCGGTGCCAATATCGAGGCGCAGCAGGCTCGCCTGCTGATGGTTACCCAGCGGCTGCGTTGGCGTCAGGCCGGCCGCCGTCAGCTGCGATACGCTGTAATTGGTCTTAAAGCCGTTCTCCAGCCCCGGCGCCTGGCCCATTGCCGGTACCGCAACCAGATCGCCGCTCACCCAGCCGTGCTGCTTGAAGTAGTTGGCCACGCTGCCGATCGCATCCACCGGGTCCCACAGGTTGATATGCCCGTCGCCGTTGAAATCCACCGCATACTGGCGGTACGAGGAGGGCATAAACTGACCGTAACCCATTGCGCCGGCGAACGAGCCTTTAAGGTTCAGCGGATCGTCGCTTTCGCTACGCGCCATCAGCAGGAAGGTTTCCAGCTCGCCGGAGAAGTACTCCGCGCGTCGCGGATAGCTGAAGGAGAGCGTCGCCAGCGCGTCAAGAATGCGGGTTTTCCCCATCACGCGCCCCCAGCGGGTTTCCACGCCAATAATACCGACAATGATTTCCGGCGGTACGCCGTAGACCTGCCAGGCGCGGTTCAGCGCATCCTGATACTGATTCCAGAACGCCACACCGTTTTGCACGTTATCCGGGGTGATGAACTGTTTTTTGTAGCGCAGCCACGCGCCGTTCGGCCCGGTCGGCGGCAGCCCGCTCGGGGCCTGGCGGTCCATCAGGCGCAGGACGTAGTCCAGGCGCTTAGCCTGGGAGAGAATTTCGTGCAGCTGCTGCCGGTCAAATCCGTGCTTGCTCACCATTTTGTCGATGAACTGCTCTGCGGCAGGGTTGTTGGCGAAATCCCCTCCCATATTCATAACGTTATGCTGCGGCTCCAGCAGGAAGCCACCGGCCCCTCCCGTGGTCTCCGTTGCTGCGGTGGCTTTAGGTTTGCTGCTACAGGCAGCGAGGAGAACGCACAGCGGGAGTAATGCCAGATAGCGACGCTTCAACATGGGGCTTCCATTTAACAAATTCGGCAAAGGGTAATTATGGTAAAGCATGCGGCCGTCAACAAGGAAGCGGCAATCTATTCGCGGACAAAATAGTCCTGCCCGCCCCCTATC
>NZ_CACSIS010000031.1:0-70787 GCF_902705905.1 Klebsiella sp. 18074
CACCCCCGCCCTCCCGACATCGTCTTCTATACTTACTGGTTTGAGACGCAACGGAGGTGCTCGTGCCGTGGATCCTGTTACTGCTTGCCGCACTCTTTACCGCCCCGCTGTCGGCTGCAGCCCTGCCCGGCGTCCCGACCGCCGCCCCGCAGCACTCCGCCAGCAATGAACCCGACCTTGAGAAGAAAAAGGCCGCCTACGCGGCGCTGGCCGACGTGCTGGATAACGACGCCGCTCGCCAGGAGCTCATCGACCAGCTGCGCACCGCCGCCGCCACGCCGCCGCCGGCCAGCGCGCCAACGCTGACGCCGCCGAAAGAGGAAGAGCAGCCGACGGTGCTGGAAAACGTCACCCACATCAGCCGCGAATACGGCGAGCGCTTCTCGTCGCGTTTCTCGCAGCTGTGGCGCAATATTACCGGCGCGCCGCATAAGCCTTTCCATGCCGATACCTTCCGCCACGCTGCGAGCACCTTCCTGATGCTGGCGGCGCTGGTCTTTGCCTTCTGGTGGCTGGTGCGGCTGGCCGCGCTGCCGCTGTATCGCAAAATGGGCCAGTGGGGGCGGCATAAAAACCACGATCGCAGCAACTGGCTGCAGCTGCCGGCCACGATTGCCGGCGCCTTTATCTTCGACCTGATCCTGCTGGCGCTCACGCTGTTCGTTGGCCAACTGCTCAGCGACAGGCTCAACGGTGGCAACCGCACCATCGCCTTCCAGCAAAGCCTGTTCCTCAACGCCTTCGCGCTGATCGAGTTCTTCAAAGCTATTCTGCGGCTGATTTTCTGCCCACGGGTGGCGGACCTGCGGCCGTTTAACCTCAGCGACGACAGTGCGAAATACTGGAACATGCGCCTGAGCGCGCTCAGCAGCCTGATTGGCTACGGCCTGATCGTCGCCGTGCCGATTATCTCCAACCAGGTCAACGTCCAGGTCGGCGCGCTAGCCAACGTGGCCATTATGCTGTGCATCACCCTGTGGGCGCTGTACCTGATTTTTCATAACAAGCACGTGATTACCGAAGGGTTGATTCATCTGGCGGACCGCTCGCTGGCCTTCTTCAGCCTGTTTATCCGCGCCTTTGCGCTGGTCTGGCACTGGCTGGCCTGCGCCTATTTCATCGTACTGTTTTTCTTTTCGCTTTTCGACCCGGGCAACAGCCTGAAGTTTATGATGGGCGCCACGGTGCGCAGCCTGGCGATCGTCGGCGCCGCGGCGCTGATCTCCGGCATTTTGTCGCGCTGGATAGCCAAAACCATCACCCTGTCGCCGCAAACCCAGCGCAGCTATCCTGAGCTGCAGAAGCGGCTCAACGGCTGGATCTCCGTGGCGCTGAAGGTGGCGCGCATTTTGGTGGTCGCCGTCGCCATTATGCTGCTGCTCAGCGCCTGGGGGCTGTTCGATTTCTGGAACTGGATGCATAACGGCGCCGGGCAGAAGGCGGTGGATGTGATGATCCGCATCGCGCTGATCCTCTTCTTCTCCGCCATCGGCTGGACGCTACTCGCCAGCCTGATAGAAAACCGCCTCGCCTCGGATATTCACGGCCGTCCGCTGCCCGGCGCCCGGGCGAGAACGCTGCTGACGCTGTTTCGCAACGCGCTGGCGGTGATCATCAGCACCATCACCGTGATGATCCTGCTCTCGGAAGTGGGGGTCAATATCGCCCCGCTGCTGGCAGGCGCGGGGGCGCTGGGGCTGGCAATCTCCTTCGGCGCGCAAACGCTGGTGAAAGATATTATCACCGGCATTTTTATTCAGTTTGAAAATGGGATGAACACCGGCGATCTGGTGACGATCGGGCCGCTAACCGGCACGGTGGAGCGGATGTCGATTCGCTCGGTCGGGGTGCGCCAGGATACCGGCGCCTACCACATTATTCCGTGGTCTTCGATCACCACCTTCGCCAACTTCGTGCGCGGGATCGGCTCGGTGGTGGCTAACTACGACGTCGACCGCCATGAGGACCTGGATAAGGCCTGCCGGGCGCTGAAGGATGCGGTGGCGGACGTGATGGCCCAGGAGGAGGTGCGTGGGCTGGTGATTGGCGAGCCGTCGTTTGCCGGGCTTGTCGGCCTGAGCAATACCGCCTTTACCCTACGGGTGACCTTTACCACGCTGCCGCTGAAGCAGTGGACTGTGCGTTTTGCGCTGGATACGCAGGTTAAAAGGCATTTCGATCTTGCCGGCGTGCGCGCGCCGGTGCAAACCTACCAGGTGCTGCCGATGACGCCCGCCGCCGTTGACGGGCCGCCGGCCCCGGCGGAGCCAACGCTATAGCGCCCCGGCTGCACGGAGCAGACCGGGGCGCTAACAACGCTAAGCTGAGCGAACGGCTTAAAACGCGCGTCGGCGCTTTGCTTCATCCATAAAGGTCCAGGCGATAAAGCGGCTCTGCTTCTGCCCCTGCGCCATCTCTTTTTTCACCACCTTCACCGCGCCGACTTCTGTCAGGGCGCGATACAGCGGCGGCAGGTTGTCACCGCGGGAGACCAGCGACGTAAACCATTTAACCTGACGGCCAAACTGCTGGCTCTCCTCAATCATCCTGGTGATGAAGGCCACTTCGCCGCCTTCGCACCACAGCTCCTGCTGCTGGCCGCCAAAGTTCATCACGCTATCGGCTCCCAGGCCCAGGTTGCGGCGTTTGCGCTCGCCGCCCGCCTGCGCGCTGGCGGCAGAATCGTGGAACGGCGGGTTGCAAAGCGTCGCGTCAAAGCATTCGTTTTTATGGATCACGCCGGTAAAGATCGCCGTGGCGTCTTTTTGACGACGCAGGCGAATCTGGCGACTCATGCCCGGGTTGCCGCTGATAATGGCCAGCGCGCTGGAGAGCGCCTCCTGGCTGGTTTCGCTGCCGGTAAAGCGCCAGCCGTATTCATGCGTGCCGATCAGCGGATAGATGCAGTTTGCGCCGGTACCGATATCCAGAATGCTCGCACTCTCGGGGATCGTGCCGGTATCCAGCGCCAGCAGGTCGGCGAGATGGTGGATATAATCCGCCCTTCCCGGTACCGGCGGACACAGGAAGCCATCCGGAATATCCCAGTGTTTCACCGCGTAAAAGTGCGCCAGCAGCGCCTTATTCAGCGCCTTCACCGCGAGTGGGTTGGCAAAGTCAACGGTCTGCTCGCCCGCCGGATTCAGGGTGATAAAACCCTCGAGCTCGGGGTGAGCCAGGCAGAGCTCGGGCAAATCATAACGTTGATGGTGACGGTTACGCGGGTGTAACCCCGGTTTCTGGGCTTTCATGGCAATCTCCTTTGAACAGCCGCGTAAGATACCCGTTGACGGCGGCGCGGTAAATAAGGGAGTCTGGATATCTCCTCTTCGGTTACGGGTATTCTATGTATTTCTATCAACCTTCGCAGGGACACGGTCTGCCGCACGACCCGCTTAACGCTATTATCGGGCCGCGTCCTATCGGCTGGATCGCCTCGCTGGATACGGCAGGACAGCGCAATCTCGCACCCTACAGTTTCTTTAACTGCTTTAACTATCGGCCACCGATTATCGGCTTTGCCAGCAGCGGTTGGAAGGATAGCGTACAGAATATTGTCGAAACGAAAGAATTTGTCTGGAATCTGGCAACCCGCCCGCTGGCCGAAGCCATGAACGAGACCTCTGCCAGCCTCCCGCGCCACGAAGATGAATTCACCCGCGCCGGGCTGACCGCCGCCGCCAGCCGGATCGTCGCCGCTCCGCGGGTTGCACAAAGCCCGGTGAACTTTGAGTGTCGCCTCTCGCAGTGCATCCGCCTGACCACTGCCGACGGCACCCCCGTTGACAGCTGGCTGGTGCTTGGCGAGGTTGTCGCGGTCCATATCGACAAGTCGCTGCTGGAAGAGGGCATCTATCAGACCGCCAAAGCCCAGCCGATCCTGCGCGCCGGTGGCCCGAGCGCCTACTACGGTATTGATGAAAGCCAGCGTTTTGACCTGATCCGCCCCGACGCCCGCTAGCGCCATCCCGGCGCCGACTCGCCGTCCGTCCGACGCGACCTCATTCGCACGGGCGGGCGAGCGGCATTAGCCAAAAAAAATCGTTGTTTAGCCTCAATTTTTTATCCTGATTATCCTGCGGCAAAGGCCTAAACTTAGAGTATGTCCCATGCCGTTAATGAGGATATGCTCATGAGAAGATCTTTGCTGTTACTCGCGACTGTCGCCCTTGCCGCCGCCTCTTTTACTGCCCAGCCCGCAGCTCCCCTCTCTGCTCCCGCCGACACCGGCCCGCTGCGGCCTTCAGGCACTGTCTCCGCTTCCGGCGCCAGCAATCTTGACGATCTGCAGGCACAGCTGGCGCAAAAAGCGCATCAGCAGGGGGCGATAGCCTGGCGTATCAACGCTGCTGGCGGCACAAACAGGATGGCAGGCACCGCCATCATCTATAAATAACGCCCCGACGGCCCGGTTGGAAGCGGACTTCCAGCAGCCTTCGCCCTCGTTTGCCCTGCTCTCTGCTGACAAAGTCGGTTTATGTAGAAAAAATGCAGTATATGTAAAGAAATGCATTTATTTTTTTATCAATGAGTGATAAAAATTTGCCCTTATTTGATAATGCTTATCAAAATCATTATCAAACGCATTGTTATTTTAACAAATCACCTGCAGTGGTCGGGGTACGGCATCGCCGCGCCTGCGGTCGTAATGGCTTAAATTAAAACTATAAGTTGCTCATTGAAAATGGATAAAAAACATAATTTACCGTTCAGCAGTTTTGGCTCGCTGACGATTTTTACCGGCCTGTGTCTGAGCCTGTCGCCGACAGGCCAGGTGCTGGCAGCGGATGGCACTGAAAAAAATGGCGGCGAAACGCTGGTGGTAGAGGCGCAGGCGCCCTCGCTGTATGCCCCAACCCAATCCGCCGATCCCAAGTTTTCCCGCCCGCTGGTCGATACGACCCGTACGGTAACCGTGGTTTCCGATCAGGTGATGAAAGATCAGGGCGTCACCAACCTCACCGATGCGTTGAAAAACGTCCCGGGCGTGGGGGCCTTTTATGCCGGTGAAAACGGCAGTTCATCGACCGGCGACTCCGTTTATATGCGCGGTGTCGATACGTCAAACAGCATCTATATCGACGGCGTTCGCGATATCGGCAGCGTGACCCGCGACACCTTTAACACCGAGCAGGTGGAAGTCATCAAGGGACCATCGGGTTCTGACTACGGCCGCAGCGCACCCAGCGGCTCGATCAATATGATCAGCAAGCAGCCGCGCCTGGACTCCGGCATTGATGCCTCCGCCAGCGTCGGCAGCGCCTGGTTCCGCCGCGGCACGCTCGACATCAACCAGGCTGTCGGCGAAACCAGCGCGGTGCGTCTGAACCTGATGGGGGAGAAGACCCACGACGCCGGTCGCGATAACGTTAAAAATGAACGCTACGGGATTGCGCCATCGGCCGCCTTCGGCCTCGGCACTGAGAACCGTCTCTATCTCAACTATCTGCACGTCACCCAGCACAACACGCCGGACGGCGGTATTCCGACCATCGGCCTGCCGGGATACTCCGCGCCGAGCGCGGGAACCGCGGCCCTGAACCACTCCGGTAAAGTCGCGACCAGCAACTTCTACGGCACCGAGTCGGATTACGACGATTCCACCACCGATACGGTGACCATGCGCTTTGAGCACGACCTGAGCGATACCACGACCATCCGCAACACCACCCGCTGGTCGCGCGTGAAGCAGGATTATTTGCTCACCGCGGTGATGGGCGGCGCATCGAACATTACCCAGCCGGACCCAAACGACGTCGGCACCTGGACCTGGTCGCGCCAGGCTAATACCAAGGACGTCAGCAACAAAATCCTGACCAACCAGACTAACCTGACCACAAAGTTCTATACCGGATCGATCGGTCATGACATCAGCACTGGCTTCGAGCTAACCCGGGAAACGCAGACCAACTACGGCGTCTATCCAATCGCGCCTCCGGCGGTGAATATTTACCACCCGAACAGCGCGATCTCCATCGGCGGCCTGGATCGCAGCGGCGCCAACGCCAACGGCCAGACCGACACCTTCGGGGTATACGCCTTTGATACCCTGCAGATTACCCGGGACTTTGAGATCAACGGCGGCATTCGTCTGGATAACTACCAGACTAAATACGATAGCGCGAGCCTGTGCGGCGGCACCGGTCGTGGCGCAGTGGCCTGCCCGGACGGCGTGGCGAAAAACTCGCCGGTAACCACCGTTGATACCTCAACCAGCGGCAACCTGGTTAACTGGAAAGCCGGCGCGCTGTATCACCTGACCGATAACGGCAACGTCTACGTCAACTACGCCATCTCTCAGCAGCCTCCGGGCGGCAACAACTTTGCCCTCGCGCAGAGCGGAACGGGAAATAGCGCTAACCGCACCGATTTCCAGCCGCAGAAAGCGAAAACCAGCGAAGTGGGCACCAAGTGGGAGCTGATGGACAAGCGCCTGCTGCTGACGGCGGCCCTGTTCCGTACCGATATTGAAAACGAAGTCGAGCAAAACGACGACGGCACCTACTCGCAGTACGGTAAAAAACGCGTCGAAGGCTACGAGCTGTCGCTGGCCGGCAACATCACGCCGGACTGGCAGGTTATCGGCGGATATACCCAGCAGCACGCCAGCATCAGAGAAGGCAACAACGTCGCCCAGGATGGCACCAGCGCGCTGCCGTACACGCCTGAGCACGCCTTTACCGTCTGGAGCCAGTACCAGGCCACCGATGCCCTTGCCCTTGGCGCCGGAGCGCGCTATATCGGCAGTATGCACCGCGGCAGCGATGGCGCCGTCGGTACGCCGTCCTACACCGAAGGCTACTGGGTGGCAGATGCGAAGGTCGGCTATCGCATTAACCGTAACCTCGATCTGCAGCTGAACGTCTATAACCTGTTTGATACCAACTATGTCGCCTCAATCAACAAGAGCGGCTACCGTTATCATCCGGGCGAGCCGCGTACGTTCCTGCTGACCGCCAATATGCACTTCTAATCCGCAGCGGGGCGCTTGCGCCCCGCTTGTTCAGGAGAAATAACCATGATGTACCATATTCCCGCCGTCCTCAGCCTACAGGAAGTTGACTATTTTAGCGGGCGGCTGCAGCAGGCCGAGTGGGTTGACGGACGCGCAACCACCGGCGATCAGGGCGCGCAGGTAAAAAATAATCAGCAGGTAGATACCCGCAGCGCGCTGTACGATGAGCTGCAGGGTAAAGTGCTGGCGGCGCTCAACCGCAGCTCGCTGTTTTTCGCCGCCGCGCTGCCAAAAACCCTCTCCAGCCCCCTTTTCAACCGCTACCAGCAGAGCGAAACCTACGGTTTTCACGTTGACGGCGCGGTCCGCAGTCAGGCCCAGGGCGGCTGGATGCGCACCGACCTTTCCGCCACCCTGTTTCTGAGCGCCCCGGAGGACTATACCGGCGGCGAGCTGGTCATCAACGATACCTACGGACAGCACGCGGTTAAGCTCCCGGCGGGCGATCTGGTGCTCTACCCTTCCAGCAGCCTGCACTGCGTGACCCCGGTGACCCAGGGCGCCCGCGTCGCCTCCTTCCTGTGGGTTCAGTCGATGATCCGCGATGATAAACGGCGCGCGATGCTGTTTGAGCTGGACGGCACTATCCAGGCGCTGAAGAGCCGCCACGGCGAGAGTGAAGAGGTCCTGTCGCTGCTCAACCTGTACCATAACCTGCTGCGGGAATGGTCAGAGATCTAAGCCTTGTCTGACCCTTTTCTGCCCCCATCTTATCTATACTCTTCTTATTTCCGGCGGCCTTCGCGCTGATAAAGCGCGCTCACGCCGCGCCGTTTTCCGCGTTCCGGGAAAGCGCGGCCCCCGCCGCCAGGCGGCAGAGTGAACGATTTTGACTCTCTGTTAATTGATACAGCATCAGATGGGAGGTACATCATGGCATCAGGCTGGGCAAATGATGACGCGGTGCAGCAGCAGATCGACAGCACGATTGACGATGCGGTTG
Source organism: Klebsiella sp. 18074 (assembly GCF_902705905.1). NCBI lineage: Bacteria > Pseudomonadati > Pseudomonadota > Gammaproteobacteria > Enterobacterales > Enterobacteriaceae > Klebsiella > Klebsiella sp. 18074. The sequence continues at coordinate 7,959 of NZ_CACSIS010000031.1, forward strand.
CGCGGGCGCGAAGCGAGCTACCGGGCGGCGAGAGCCACAAATTTTGTGATGAATGCGGAGAGCCCATTCCTGAGGCCCGACGCAGGGCGATTGCTGGGGTCAGATACTGCGTGAAATGCCAACAGGATAAAGACTTACATAACAATACATTTTCAGGATATAATCGTCGTGGCTCCAAGGATAGCCAGCTACGCTGACCTTCCTTTACCGTTAATTACCACAGATCGCATTATCTTTTCGCGCACGTTTTTTGGCGAATAAAGTAGCAAAATGTGCCCTAAAAGCCCGCAGTACTTCTCTGCCGAAGCCAATGTCCCGTTTCTGATGAATAATTTATTAATAATCAATAAATTAATAATCATTCAAAAAATTCGATAGAGACTGTTAATTTCCTTCGATTTTATATCTCGCAAAAAAACGTGATACTTATCACATCGACGGAACATCGTCACCCTAACAGAACAACCTGCGAGAGATTAACTATGAAAACCATCAAATATGCTGCCGCTGCTATCGCCCTGTCCGCTCTGTCCTTTGGTGCTTTCGCCGCTCAGTCGGTCACCCCGGCTCAGGCAGAAAGCATGAACAAAATTGGCGTCGTTTCTGCTGAAGGCGCAACCACTCTGGATGGCCTGGAGGCCAAACTGGCTGCTAAAGCGGATGCCGCTGGCGCGACCGGTTACAACATTACCTCCGCTAACACCAACAACAAAGTTAGCGGTACCGCGGTTATCTATAAATAATCGCCGCCCGACCCTGTAGTGCCACTGTATTACCCCTGAAATACCCTTTAATACCCTTGTTTTGCCCGTCCGTGCCACCGGACGGGCTTTTTTTGTTTTTTTTCGGGCTCGAGTGATGCCTTCAGGCGGTGGTTTTGCAAAGCCTTATCGCGTGATTGACTTCTGTCTATGCTCGCACAGGGGGAATGTTCCGTTCACTATGACCCCGCGCTCCTTGATGATCCCACAGCGTTGAGCGACCGCGCGCTACCAGCGCTCCGCAACCTTAGCCAGCCCCTCCTCCAGGGACGCCACCTCTCCGGTCGCCAGCAGGCAGCACGCCAGCTGGATCCGCAGCGGCTGCGGCAGCGGCTCAAGCCCCGCCGCGCAGCGCTCGGTCCAGCGCGCGGTCACCGCAGGATCTTTTGACTCCGGCAGCGCTGGGGCCTGCGCCGGTGTATCATTCTGCCGCTCGTACAGCGCCCGCGTGCCGCTCCCGTCAATCAGGCTAATTTGCGGACAGCGCTGAGGGTTGGCATACACCTCGCCTTCGGTACCGTGCATCAGCAGCGCGCGACCGCCGGTTTCGCTAAAGAATTTTGCCACCTTGCCGATGTATTCCGGATGCGACACGCTCGACAATCGCAGGGCCGCGTCTTCGGCAAACGGCGTCGCCAGCTTAGCCAGCGTATGCGCGCTGTTGCGAACGCCCAGCCGCCAGCGCAGAGCCAGCTGCTTCTCCAGCGGCGGACAGAGGGCGCCAACCGGGATATAGACCGGCTCGTTGCCGTCCAGACGCGCCTGGGCCTGGCCGGCGTGCTGCGTAATCGGGATCCCCATCAGCTCAAAAATCGTCTCCGTCAGCACCCGGGTTGGATCGTGGCTGACGCCGTGCACCAGCACCGGGAAGCCGAGCTTATGCAGCAGGACGGCTAGCAGCGGCGTCAGGTTAGCCTGCTTACGCGCGCCGTTGTAGCTGGGGATCACAATCGGCATCGGCCGTGCTACCGGCGGCGTCAGGCGCAGCGTTTGCTGCTGCATCGCCTCATAGAAGCCCCTCATCTCCGCTTCGCCTTCACCCTTAATGCGCAGGGCAATCAGAATCGCACCCAGCTCCAGCTCGGCAACCTCGCCGTTGAGCATCCGCACGTACAGCGCGCGGGCGGTCTCCACATCCAGGTCGCGGGCGTGATTTTTCCCCCGCCCGACTTCTTTAACGATCTTGGTGTAATCCATCGAAGATTCCTCTTATCCGCCCTGCTTCACGCGATACACAGATTGCCGCAGTATCCTTGCGGCTGCCCTTTACCGATGTGCGAAGGAGGACGAGTCGTGCTGCTCACATTGCCGACCTGCGCCGCTAGCGACGTTTGCGACGCGTCTGTTTGGTTTTACTTTTTACTATAACCTCCGGGACGGCAGGTTGCTCTATCGGAAATACGGGTAATGCATTCAGTAAACGCTTGCCGTAATTTTTGGTCAACAAACGCTTATCGTAAATCACCACCTCCCCCCAGCAGCTGTGGCTGCGGATCAGACGGCCGACCTGCTGAATCAGGTTAAAGGAGGCGCTCGGCAGGCTTTGTACCTCGAAGGGATAGCGGTTCAGGCTCTTAAGCCACTCGCCTTCGGTGATCACCACCGGGCTGTCTATCGGCGGGAAGGCTATTTTGTGGATATGGACCTGGCTCAGCAGCTCGCCCTTGAGGTCCAGCCCCTCGGCAAACGACTGCAGCCCGACCAGCACGCTACGCTCGCCGCTCTCGACCTTTTTACGGTGCAGCTCCACCAGTCGGTAGCGGGGCTTATCGCCCTGCACCAGCAGCATCAGGCGCAGATCGGTGACGTGCTCGAGAAAACGCTGCATCGCCCGCCCGCTGGCAAACAGCACCAGCATCCCGAGGTGCTTTTTACTCTCGACGTGCTCGCGAAAGCAGGCCGCCATTTCGGCAATATGCTGCTCTTCGTTGTCGATGACCGGCTCATAGTGCATCTGCGGGATGATAATTTTTCCCTGCTCGACGTGGTTGAAGGGCGAATCCAGGGCGACGAAGCGATCCCCGGCCTTCTCCTTAAGGCCGCTCATCTCCTGCAGGCGAGAAAAGCTGTTCAGCGAACGCAGGGTGGCGGAAGTGACGACAATATGCGGCACGCTGCGCCACAGCAGACGTTCCAGCTGATCGCTAACGCGAATCCCGACGCAGTGGAACCAGATATGCGCCTGGCCGTCGCGCAGATCGCGGGAGGCCCACTTAGTGACCGGCGCGCCGGATGACTGCGCCAGCGATGCCAGCCGCCACAGCTTGCTTTGGCTTTCAAACATGCCCAGCGCGCGGTTCATTTGCAGCAGCACCCGGTGCAGGCGGACCACGTCATGGCTGCCGGTTTTTTCGCTGAGATCGTTAAGAAACAGCTCCGCCAGGCCGCGCAGCGTCTCGGTCAGCTTGGCCAGCCGCTGGCAGATATCCATCACCTCCTGCGGCAGCTCCCCCATCGGGAAGCGGTGCTCGGCTTCCTGAGCGGCAGGCATATACAGATTCAAAATGTTATTCAGCGAGGAGATGAGCTCGGACAGCTCCTCGCAGTGGGCGTTCAGCCGCTCGGGGTTCGCCAGCGGCGGCGTCGTTTTGGGCCGAAACTGCTCCATGCAGGTCGCCACCAGGCGGGTGAAAAGATCGAGCTGTAGCCGATACCAGGGGGCGGTAATTTCAGCGCTCATCTCCAGCGCATCCCGGGCGACATCAGGCAAATGGTGGCCCTCATCGAGTACCAGCAGCAGGTTTTTCGGCTCCGGCAGCACCGCTTCGCTCTCCATCGCCGCCATCACCAGCGCATGGTTTGCCACCACCACTTCGGCTTCCTGAATCTCACGCCGGGCGACGAAGAACGGGCATTCGCGATAGTAGTGGCAGTTGCGGTTCAGGCAGCTTGCCTTATCGGTGCTCAGACGGCCCCATAGCGCGTCATCGATGGCCTTGTCGCTGTGATCGCGCAGGCCGTCCCATTTATAGCTATCAAGATCGCTCTTCAGCGTGGCGCACAGCTTCTGCTCCGCCTGATTGTTCGGCGTGAGGTCGTCGTCAAGAAACGCCAGCAGATCCTGCTGCGTTGGATCGGTACTGGCCATCGCGTTGAGGTTCCGCGGGCAAACGTAGCGCCCGCGGCCAAAGGCGGCGGTGAAGCGCAGATCGGGGATGATTTTACGCAGCAGCGGCAGGTCTTTGCTGAAGATCTGGTCCTGCAGGGCAACGTTGGCGGTGCTGACCACCAGCGTTTTTTGCTCTTCGCGGGCGATGGCAATACCGGGGATCAGGTACGACAGGGTTTTCCCGACGCCGGTCGGCGCCTCAATCGCCAGATGCCTTCCCTCTTCCCCGGCGAGCGTTTTCGCGACGTCAGCAATCATCTGCCGCTGCGGGGTGCGGGGAATAAAGTCCGGAATTTGTTCCTGGAGCGCCTTATACCAGGCGGCGATTTGCGTTTTTAGCGCAGTGGTCAAAGCCATGAGAAAACCTGAATACTGTATAAACAGCCACTATTGTGACACTTTTTGCCTGGCTGGAGGAATTTCTTTCTGAGCAAACGGGGATCGTGCTCGAGGTTTAGCATCAGGCGGGGGTGTTCCGGGCAGGGAGACCCGCCCGGAGAATCAAACCTGTACCCTCGGGCAGCGCCGGGCTGCCGCGGGGATAGCAGGTTTGCAGAAGTGCGTTTACTCAGCGGCCGCTGGCTTGCGCGAGCGACGACGCTGCGGTTTGCCGTCCTGAGTACGCGCTTTCGGCGCATCACCGTCGCTGCGGCGCGGTGAAGACTGCTGACCACGACCCTGGCTCTGACCAGCGCGACCCTGACTCTGGCCGCCGCGTCCCTGGCCCTGACCGCGACCACCGCCGCCGCTGCGCTGCTGACGACCGTTTTGAATCGGCTCCGCTCTGATGGACGGATCCGGCTCATAGCCGGCAACGCTAATGCGTGGGATCTCTTTTTTCAGCAGACGCTCGATGTCGTGCAGCAGCTTATGCTCATCAACGCAGACCAGCGACAGCGCTTCGCCGGTAGCGGCGGCGCGGCCGGTACGGCCAATACGGTGGACATAATCTTCCGGCACGTTCGGCAGCTCGTAGTTCACCACGTGCGGCAGCTCTTCGATATCCAGGCCGCGAGCGGCAATGTCGGTCGCCACCAGCACGCGAATGCCGCCGGATTTAAAATCAGCTAATGCGCGGGTACGCGCGCCCTGGCTTTTGTTGCCGTGGATAGCGGCGCTGCGAATGCCGTCTTTGTTCAGCTGCTCCGCCAGGTGGTTGGCGCCATGCTTGGTACGGGTAAAGACCAGCACCTGCTGCCAGTTGCCTTCGCCGATCATCTGCGACAGCAGCTCGCGCTTGCGCTTCTTATCAACGAAATGCACGTACTGGCTGACTTGCTCGGAGGCCGTGTTGCGACGAGCGACTTCGATTTCCAGCGGGTTATGCAGCAGCTTTTCCGCCAGCGATTTAATCTCGTCGGAGAAGGTTGCCGAGAACAGCAGGTTCTGGCGCTTCGCCGGCAGCTTCGACAGCACGCGGCGAATATCATGGATAAAGCCCATGTCCAGCATCCGGTCGGCTTCATCCAGCACCAGCACTTCGACCTTATCCAGGCTGACGGCGTTCTGGTGTTCCAGATCCAGCAGGCGACCCGGCGTTGCCACCAGGATATCGACGCCGCTGCGCAGTTTCATCATCTGCGGGTTAATGCTCACGCCGCCGAATACCACCAGCGAGCGAACGTTCAGATACTTGCTGTAATCACGAACGTTTTCGCCAATCTGAGCGGCCAGCTCACGCGTGGGGGTGAGGATCAGCGCGCGCACCGGGCGACGGCCCTTCGCGTGCGGCTCTTGCTGGATCAGATGCTGAAGCAGCGGCAGGGTAAAGCCCGCCGTTTTGCCGGTGCCGGTCTGGGCGCTGGCCATCAGATCGCGCCCCTGCAACACCGCAGGGATAGCCTGTTGCTGAATGGGGGTTGGCTCAACATAACCCTGTTCGGCTACGGCACGCAGGATTTCAGGATTAAGGCCAAGGGAATCAAAAGACATAACAACTCCAAACCGCCCCGGCCTTTTACAGGCGTAGTTTTCGGGGAGATTATTGCGTAAGAGATGGCAAAAACCACAATGCCATGAAGGGGCGCAGTCTAGCAGGTTTTGTGACGTATCGCATAAAAATCCCCTCGGGGTTTTCTGCGAAATCAAGCTCCTCTATTTGTTGGCGATAAATAGAGTATTCACCATTGTGGACAGTTCCGCGAATTGGTCATACTCTTAATCAATCGATTGATTAATTTCTCAGGTGCGATGAATACTACTCCCGCGACCAGCAAAGGTGAACAGGCAAAAAGCCAGTTGATTAGCGCAGCTATCGCCCAGTTTGGCGAATATGGCCTGCATGCCACCACCCGCGATATTGCCGCCCAGGCCGGGCAAAACATCGCCGCAATCCCCTACTACTTCGGCTCAAAGGACGATCTCTATCTCGCCTGCGCGCAGTGGATAGCCGACTTTATTGGCCACAATTTTCGCCCTCACGCCGAAGCGGCGGAGCGGCTGCTTGCCGAATCGCACCCGGATAAAGAGGCCATGCGGACGCTGATCCTCGGCGCCTGCCGGAACATGATCCTGCTGCTCACCCAGGATGACACGGTCAACCTGAGCAAATTTATCTCCCGGGAGCAGCTGTCGCCCACCCCGGCGTACCAGTTAATCCATGACCAGGTGATCGCTCCGCTACACTGCTACCTGACGCGATTAATCGCCGCCTTTACCGGGCTTGAGGCGGACGACACGCGGATGGTCCTGCATACCCACGCGCTGCTGGGGGAGATCCTCGCCTTTCGCCTTGGCCGAGAAACCATTTTGCTGCGCACCGGATGGGCGCAGTTTGATGCCGAAAAAACCGAGCAAATTTATCAGGTTATTACCTGCCATATCGATTTCGTTCTGCAAGGATTATCGCAAAGGAGTTTGGGATCATGAAAAAACCGCTCATCGTCGTCCTGGTGGTGCTGCTGCTGATCGTTGCTACGGGCGGCGGCTGGTGGTGGTATCAAAGCAGCCAGCAGAAGGGGCTGACCCTGTATGGCAACGTCGATATTCGTACCGTTAACATGAGCTTCCGCGTCGGCGGGCGGCTGGCTTCGCTGAGCGTGGACGAGGGCGACGCTATCAAGGCCGGGCAAACCCTGGGCCAGCTCGACCGCGCCCCTTATGAAAATGCGCTGCAGCAGGCGCAGGCCAACGTCTCAACCGCCCAGGCGCAGTATGACCTGATGATGGCCGGCTACCGGGCGGAAGAGATTGCCCAGGCCGCGGCGGCGGTTAACCAGGCGCAGGCGGCCTATGAATACGCGCAGAACTTCTACCAGCGTCAGCTGGGGCTGCGCAAAAGCAGCGCCATTTCCGTTAACGATCTCGACAACGCGCGATCCGCGCGCGACCAGGCTCAGGCAACGCTGAAATCGGCGCAGGATAAGCTGCGCCAGTATCGCGCGGGCAACCGTCCGCAGGAGATAGCCCAGGCCAAAGCCAACCTTGAACAGGCGCAGGCCGCCCTGGCGCAGGCGAAACTCGATCTGCACGATACCACGCTGGCCGCACCTTCCGACGGCACGCTGATGACCCGCGCCGTTGAGCCGGGCAGCATGCTCAGCGCAGGAGCTACCGTCATGACGCTGTCGTTAACCCGCCCGGTATGGGTTCGTGCCTACATTGATGAAAAAAATCTCGGCAACGCGCAGCCAGGACGCGAGGTGCTGCTGTACACCGATAGCCGCCCCAGTCAGCCCTATCGCGGCAGGATTGGCTTCGTTTCGCCGACGGCTGAATTTACGCCGAAGACCGTAGAGACGCCGGACCTGCGAACCGACCTGGTCTACCGCCTGCGTATCGTGGTGACCGACCCCGACGACGCGCTGCGCCAGGGGATGCCGGTCACCGTCACCTTCAGCAGCGGAAACGGACATGAGTGAAGAGCTCATCACCCTTGACGGGCTGACCCGCAGCTTCGCCGGCATGACGCGGCCCGCCGTTGCCCCGCTGAGCTGCACCGTTCGCTCGGGCTACGTCACTGGACTGGTCGGGCCCGACGGCGCGGGGAAAACCACCCTGATGCGCATGCTCGCCGGGCTGCTCAAGGCGGATAGCGGCAGCGCCAGCGTCATCGGCTTCGATCCGATTCACGACGATAGCGCCCTGCACGCGGTGCTCGGCTATATGCCGCAAAAGTTCGGCCTGTACGAAGACCTGACGGTGATGGAGAACCTGACGCTGTATGCCGATCTGCGCAGCGTGACCGGCGAAGCGCGGCGGAAAATTTTCGACCGCCTGCTCGAGTTTACCTCCCTCGGCCCCTTCACCGACCGGCTGGCCGGTAAGCTCTCCGGCGGCATGAAGCAGAAGCTGGGGCTGGCCTGTACGCTGGTGGGCGAGCCGAAGGTGCTGCTGCTTGACGAACCGGGCGTCGGCGTTGACCCCATCTCGCGCCGCGAGCTGTGGCAAATGGTCCATGAGCTGGCGGGGGACGGAATGCTGATCCTCTGGAGCACATCGTACCTTGATGAAGCGGAGCAGTGCCGCGAGGTACTGCTGATGAACGAAGGCCAGCTGCTGTATCAGGGGGAGCCCCGTTCCCTGACCCAAACGATGGCCGGACGCAGCTTTTTGGTCTCCAGCCGGGAAGAGAACAACCGCCGCCTCCTGCAGCGGGCGCTGAAGCTGCCGCAAATCAGCGACGGCGTCATTCAGGGCAAATCGGTGCGCCTGATCCTCAAGAAGGAGGCCAGCATAAACGAGGTGCGCAACCACCCCAGCCTGCCGCCGCTGGAGATCGCCGAAACCTCGCCGCGCTTTGAGGATGCGTTTATTGACCTGCTGGGCGGCGCCGGCACCGCAGAGTCGCCGCTGGGGGCGATTATTCACAGCGTCGAAGGCTCCCATGATGAAACGGTTATCGAAGCGCAAACCTTAACCAAAAAATTCGGCGATTTCGCCGCCACCGACCACGTTGATTTCAAGGTTAAGCGCGGCGAAATTTTCGGTCTCCTCGGCCCCAACGGCGCGGGTAAATCAACCACCTTTAAAATGATGTGCGGCCTGCTGGTGCCCACCTCCGGTAAGGCGCTGGTGCTGGGCATGGATCTGAAGGTCAGCTCCGGCAAGGCCCGTCAGCATCTCGGCTATATGGCGCAGAAGTTTTCGCTCTACGGCAACCTGAGCGTTGAGCAGAACCTGCGCTTCTTCTCCGGCGTTTACGGCCTGCGCGGCCGGGTGCAGAACGAAAAAATTGAGCGCATGAGCGAAGCCTTCGGCCTGAAGGAGATAGCCAACCACGCCGCCGACGAGCTGCCGCTGGGCTACAAGCAGCGGCTGGCCCTGGCCTGCTCGCTGATGCACGAGCCGGATATCCTGTTTCTCGATGAGCCGACCTCCGGCGTCGACCCCCTCACCCGCCGAGAATTCTGGCTGCATATCAATAGCATGGTCGATAAAGGCGTGACGGTGATGGTCACCACCCACTTTATGGACGAAGCCGAATACTGCGACCGAATCGGCCTGGTCTATCGCGGCAAGCTTATCGCCAGCGGCACCCCGGATGCGCTAAAAGCGCTGGCGGCCAGCGATGAGCAGCCGGACCCCACCATGGAGCAGGCGTTTATCACCCTGATTCACGACTGGGATAAGGAGAATAGCAGTGAGCGCTAAAATGCTGTCATGGCGGCGCGTGCGCGCCCTGTGCGTCAAGGAGACGCGGCAGATCGTACGCGATCCCAGCAGCTGGTTGATTGCGGTGGTGATCCCGCTGATGCTGCTGTTTATCTTTGGCTACGGCATCAACCTCGACTCTAGCCGGCTGCGGGTCGGCGTGCTGCTGGAGCAGCAGAGCGAAGAGGCGCTGGATTTCGTCCACACCATGACCGGCTCGCCCTACATTGACGCCACCATCAGCGATAATCGCCAGCAGCTGATTCAGCTTATGCAGGCCGGGCGGATCCGCGCGCTGGTGACCATTCCGGTGGATTTTGACCAGAAGATGGCCCGCCCCGGCGACGATGCCCCTATTCAGCTCATTACCGACGGCAGCGAGCCCAATACCGCCAACTTTGCCCAGGGCTATATCGAAGGTATCTGGCAGATCTGGCAGCAGCAGCGGGCGGAGGATCGCGGTGAAACCTTTGAACCGTTGATCGACGTGCAAACCCGCTACTGGTTTAACCCGGCGGCGATCAGCCAGCATTTTATTATTCCCGGCGCGATCACCATCATTATGACGGTCATTGGGGCGATCCTCACCTCGCTGGTTATCGCCCGCGAATGGGAGCGCGGCACCATGGAGGCGCTGCTCTCCACCGAAATTACCCGCGTCGAGCTGCTGCTGTGTAAGCTTATCCCCTACTATTTTCTCGGCATGCTGGCGATGCTGCTGTGCATGCTGGTGGCGGTATTTATTCTCGATGTGCCCTATCGCGGCTCGCTGGTGATTCTGTTTTTCATCACCAGCCTGTTTTTGCTCAGCACCCTGGGGATGGGGCTGCTGATTTCGACCATCACCCGCAACCAGTTTAACGCCGCCCAGGTGGCGCTCAACGCCGCCTTTCTGCCGTCGATTATGCTGTCAGGGTTTATTTTCCAGATAGACAGCATGCCCGCGATCATCCGCGCGGTGACCTACGTTATCCCGGCCCGCTATTTTGTCAGTACCCTGCAAAGCCTGTTCCTGGCAGGCAATATTCCGGTGGTGCTGCTGGTAAACGTGATGTTTCTGATCGCCTCGGCGGTGATGTTTATCGGCCTGACGTGGCTGAAAACCAAACGACGCCTGGATTAGGGCATTAGCTATTTGCCCCTGCGGTCGCTATCCGGGGGCAGCGTAAAGAGAGAGCTGACGATGTTTCATCGCTTATGGACGTTGATTCGCAAAGAACTACAGTCGCTGCTGCGCGAGCCGCAGACGCGGGCGATTTTGATTATGCCGGTGCTGATTCAGGTGCTGCTGTTCCCCTTCGCCGCGACGCTGGAGGTGACCAATGCCACCATTGCTATCTATAACGAAGACAATGGCAGCCACGCGGTTGAGCTGACGCAGCGCTTTGCCCGCGCCAGGGCCTTCACCCATATTCTGATCCTCAAAAGCCCGCAGGAGATCCAGCCCACTATTGATGAGCAGAAGGCGCTGCTGCTGATCCGCTTCCCGGCTGATTTCTCGCGCAACCTCGATAGCTATCAGACCGCCCCGCTCCAGCTGCTGCTGGACGGTCGCAACTCAAACAGCGCGCAAATCGCCGCCAACTACCTGCAGCAAATCGTCAAAGAGTATCAGCAGGAGTTGCTGGAGGGGAAAGCCAGGCCTAACAACAGCGAGCTGGTCGTACGCAACTGGTATAACCCCAACCTCGACTATAAGTGGTTCGTGGTCCCGTCGCTGATCGCCATGATCACCACTATCGGCGTGATGATCGTCACCTCGCTATCGGTTGCGCGCGAGCGTGAACAGGGAACCCTCGATCAGCTGCTGGTCTCGCCGCTGGCGACCTGGCAAATTTTCGTCGGTAAAGCGATACCGGCGCTGATCGTTGCCACCCTGCAGGCCAGCATCGTGCTGGGGGTCGGGATCTGGGCCTATCAGATCCCCTTCGCCGGCTCGCTGCTGCTGTTTTACTTTACGATGCTGATTTACGGGCTTTCGCTGGTGGGATTTGGCCTGCTGATTTCATCGCTGTGCTCGACTCAGCAGCAGGCGTTTATTGGCGTATTTGTCTTTATGATGCCGGCAATCCTGCTCTCCGGCTACGTTTCACCGGTCGAAAACATGCCGCAATGGCTGCAGGACGTGACGTGGATAAATCCCATTCGTCACTTTACCGATATTACCAAGCAGATTTATTTGAAGGACGCGAGTCTGGAGATTGTGTGGGGAAGTTTGTGGCCGCTACTGGTCATAGCGGCCACCACGGGGTCAGCGGCGTATGCAATGTTCCGCAGAAAAATCGCCTGATCCCCGTCATCGTTCAGGCTGCCTCGGCGTTGGCTTCCTTACTCACCCCGGTCACATAGCTATCTATGCTCCCGGGGATTCGTCGCGTCGCCGCCTTGATGCAACCCGAACGCTTTAGGGGATCCTTGCTATCGTTCAGGCTGCCTCGGCGTTGACTTGATTACTCACCGCAATCACACAGCTATCTATGATCACGAGGATTCGCTGCGCTGCCGCCCTGATGCAGTCCGAACGCTTTAGGGGATCCTTGCTATCGTTCAGGCTGCCTCGGCGTTGACTTGATTACTCACCGCAATCACACAGCTATCTATGATCCCGGGGATTCGCTGCGCTGCCGCCTTGATGCAGTCCGAACGCTTTAGGGTAGCGGTTTTTATCTTTCGCCAGCAGCGATACCACCGCCGGACCGGCCAGAATAACCAGCCCGGCGAGCGCCAGCAGCAGATTATTGTGCAGCACCCGTGACAGCAGCCACAGCACGATAACCGCGGCGCCAAAGTACCAGGTGGTGGTGAGCTCCTCAAGGAAATCACCGACATCGCGCCAGCGCTCTTCGTGGTGACGCTGTAAAAACAGCATCGACAGCAGCGTAACGCCGTACAGCACGCACAGCCCTAATCCGACACGAACCAGCGCGCCGCCCATCCAACCCATCACCAGTACTGCCACGACCAGTAGATGCAACATAATCTGCCAGCAACTGAGGCCAGTTGCGACGCGTACACGTTGTTGCCACTTCATGGCTTCTCTCCTGAAGGATCTTTATCTGTAACTCAGAGTACCGCACTTTACGGAAAATTCCGTATCACCGCATCTTTTTGTGACAGCTACTACACTATTTCATTCAGGAAAGAGATGTTAACCGGGGAAATATGGCCGAGAAAAACCCTTTATTCTCAGTAAACGTGCTGACAATTAACACCCATAAAGGCTTTACGACGTTTAACCGACGCTTCATTCTGCCCGAACTCCGCGACGCGGTACGCAGCATCGACGCCGACATTGTTTGCCTCCAGGAGGTGATGGGCGCGCATGAGATTCACCCCCTGCATATCGAAAACTGGCCGGATACCACCCACTATGAGTTTCTTGCCGATGCGATGTGGAGCGATTACGCCTACGGGCGCAACGCGGTATACCCGCAGGGACATCACGGCAACGCCGTGCTCTCCCGATTCCCTATCGAACACTATGAGAATCTCGACATTTCAGTCGGCCAGAGCGAAAAACGCGGCCTGCTCTACTGTCGGATCGTGGTGCCGGAAAGCGGCGTGCATCTGCATCTGATTTGCGTTCATTTAGGGCTCAGCGCGGGACAGCGGCGGGCCCAGTTGGCGATGCTGGCCGAGCGGGTTAACAGCCTGCCGGAGGGAGAGCCGGTGGTGGTCGCGGGTGATTTTAATGACTGGCGCCAGCAGGCTAACCGTCCGCTCAAGACGCTGGCCGGGCTGGAGGAGATCTTCACCCGTGCCCGCGGTCGCCCGGCGCGCACGTTCCCGGCGCGCTTTCCGCTGCTGCGCCTTGACCGCATCTATGTCAAAAACGTCCACGCCGGTCAGCCACGGGCGTTGGATCTTCAGCAATGGCGTCATCTTTCCGATCACGCCCCGCTCAGCGTGGAGCTTCATCTGTGAAATGCAGCTGGCAGAATGGAAACCGGATCCAGCTTCTGGAGAACGGCGATAGCTACTATCCGGCGCTGTTTCGCGCCGTTGACCGCGCAAAGCGCAAGGTGACCCTTGAAACCTTCATCTGGTTCGAGGATGACGTGGGCTGGCAGCTCCATGCGGTACTGCTGAAGGCCGCGCGCCGCGGCGTCGAGGTGGAGGTGCTGCTCGACGGCTACGGCTCCCCTGACCTGAGCGATGGCTTCGTTAACGAACTCATCTCGGCGGGGGTGATATTTCGCTACTACGACCCGCGCCCGCGCCTGCTGGGGATGCGCACCAACCTGTTTCGCCGCATGCACCGTAAAATTGTCGTCGTGGATGACACCACGGCGTTTGTCGGCGGGATTAACTACTCCGCGGAGCATATGACCGACTACGGCCCGGAGGCTAAGCAGGACTATGCCGTCCAGGTGGAGGGGGCGGTGGTGCTGGATATTGCGCAGTTTGTGCAGCAAAACCTGCCCGCCAACGAAGGCGGGCTCCGTCGCTGGCGTCGGCGTCGCCACCAGCCGGAGGTTAACCAGCATCCCGGCGAAGCCCAGGCGCTGTTCGTCTGGCGGGACAATCTCGAACATCGGGACGATATCGAACGTCACTACCTGAAAATGCTCACCAACGCACGCCGGGAGGTGATTATCGCCAACGCCTATTTCTTCCCCGGCTACCGGCTGCTGCACGCGATGCGCAGCGCCGCCCGGCGCGGCGTGCGGGTGAAGCTTATCGTGCAGGGTGAACCCGATATTCCCATCGTCAAGGTTGGCGCGCGGCTGCTGTACAACTATCTGGTGAAGGGCGGCGTGCAGGTTTTTGAGTATCGCCGCCGCCCGCTACACGGCAAGGTCGCCCTCGCGGACGACCACTGGGCTACCGTCGGCTCCAGCAACCTCGACCCGCTCAGCCTCTCATTAAACCTCGAGGCCAACCTGATCGTTCACGACCGGGAGTTCAACCAAACCCTGCGCGATAATCTGAATACGCTTATCCAGCAGGACTGCAAGCAGGTAGACCGCTCCATGCTGCCCAAACGCAGCTGGTGGAATCTGGGCCGCAGCGTGCTGGCCTTCCACTTCCTGCGTCACTTCCCGGCGTGGGTAGGCTGGCTGCCCGCCCATACGCCGAAGATGGCGCAGGTCAAACCGCCGGCGCAGCCGGAAATGGAAACTCAGGATCGGACGCAGGCGCAGAGCCCGGAGGTAAAATCCTGATGGCCAAATCACACCCTCGCTGGCGGCTGGCCAAACGCATCCTCAGCGGACTCTTTTTTATCGCCGTTGCCGTACTGCTGGTGGTCTATGCGCAAAAAATAGACTGGCCAGAGGTATGGAAAGTGATTCGCGGCTATAACCGCGTGGCGCTGCTCGGCGCCTTTGGCCTGGTTATCGTCAGCTATCTGATCTACGGCTGCTATGACCTGCTCGGGCGCGCCTACTGCGGGCACCGGCTGGCTAAGCGCCAGGTGATGCTGGTGTCGTTTATCTGCTACGCCTTTAACCTGACCCTCAGCACCTGGATCGGCGGAATCGGGATGCGCTATCGCCTTTATTCCCGCCTCGGCCTGCGCGGCGCAACCATTACCCGCATCTTTTCGCTGAGCATTACCACCAACTGGCTGGGCTACGTGGTGCTCGGCGGGGTAGTTTTTAGCGCCGGTTTGGTGCCGCTTCCCGCGCGCTGGTACATCAGCCAGGAGACGCTGCGCATCATCGGCATCGCGATGCTGCTGATTTCAACCCTCTATCTGTGGGCCTGCGCGTTCGCCAAACGCCGCCATCTGACGATAAAGGGGCAGCGGCTGGTGCTTCCCTCCTGGCGCTTCGCGCTGCTGCAGGCCGCGCTTTCCTGCGCCAACTGGCTGGTGATGGGGGTCATTATCTGGCTGCTGCTGGGTCAGGAGGTGAGCTACTTCCTCGTGCTGGGAGCGCTGCTGGTGAGTAGCATCGTCGGGGTGGTGGTGCATATCCCCGCCGGTATTGGCGTGCTGGAGGCGGTGTTTATCGCGATGCTCTCAGCGGAGTCGATTTCCCGGGGAGCGGTGATTGCCGCCCTGCTCGCGTACCGCCTGCTCTATTACTTCCTGCCGCTGGCGATCGCCACGATGGGCTATCTGATTCTGGAAAGCCAGGCCAAAAAGCTGCGGGAGAAAAATCAGCACAAGCTGGCGGGCGGATGAAAAGAGAGAAGAGATAAGAGATAAGAGATAAGAGATAAGAAGAAAACCCCGGCGGCGTAGGGCCTGTCGGGGTTTTAAGATCTTAACGGCGGTTGCCGAAAATACGCAGCAGCATCAGGAACAGGTTGATAAAGTCCAGATACAGCGTCAACGCGCCGAGGATCGAGTATTTGCGCAACGTCGAAGTATCGCGGGTATCGATCTGCTCACCGATATTTTTCAGCTTCTGGGTGTCATAGGCGGTGAGGCCCACGAACACAATCACCCCGATATAGGTCACCGCCCACATCAGCGCCTCGCTCTTCAGCCAGAAGTTCACCAGCGAGGCCAGTACGATACCAATCAGCGCCATAAACAGCATGTTACCAAAGCCGCTGAGATCGCGTTTAGTGGTGTAGCCGTAGAGGCTCATGGCGCCAAACATCCCGCCGCTGACCACAAAGGTGCTGGCAATCGACGAATAGGTGTAGACGATGAAAATGCTGGATAGCGTGAGCCCTGTCAGCGCCGAATAGAGCATAAATAGCGTCGTCGCCATGCCCGCGCTCAGGCGCTGCACCATCCCGGAGAGCACGAAAACCAGCGCCAGCTGGGCGATAATCAGCCCGAAGAAGGTAATTTTGCTGGAAAAAACAAACATCATCACCGCCGGCGTGTTGGCGGCAAACCAGGCGATAAACGCCGTTAGCAGCAGGCCGACCGTCATCCAGCCGTACACCTGGGCCATATAGGTTTGCAGGCCGCTGCGCGCCTGGACGATGGAATCGGAACGGGGGAATCTGTCCATGACTATCTCCTGATTAACGAAATTAACCCTTTAAGCGTATCATACTACCAGCGCTCTGCCGCCTGACGATCGCTGTCGCGCGCGTCAACCCAGCGTTCGCCTTCCGGCGTGGCTTCACGCTTCCAGAACGGCGCGCGGGTTTTCAGATAATCCATAATGAATTCGCCGGCGGCAAAGGCGCTGCTGCGGTGCGCGCTAGTGACGCCAACAAACACAATCTCTTCGCCCGGCCACATTTCACCGATGCGGTGAATCACCGTGACCCGCCCCAGCGGCCAGCGCTCGCGCGCCAGTTCGACAATCTCCGCCAGCGATTTTTCGGTCATGCCCGGATAGTGTTCGAGGGTCAGCGCCTTGACGCTCTCGCCAAGATTGTGGTTACGCACTTTGCCGGTGAAGGTGACGACGGCGCCGTCCTCATCGCGCTCGGCAAGCCACGGATACTCGTCGCCAACGCGAAAGCGCGCCGGGCTGACAATAATGCGGGTTTGCGTCATCTCAGCCTCCCGTGACCGGCGGGAAAAACGCCACTTCGTCACCGGCGGTGACCGGATGGTCAAAGGTGGTCAGCGTCTGGTTCACCGCCGCCAGCAGCTTGCCCTCTTCCAGCGCCAGCGCCCAGCGGTCGCCGCGGGCAATGAGCTGACGGCGAACCGCCTCCACCGTCGAGGCCTCGCTCGCGTCGAGGGTTAACGCATCGGTGCCCACCAGCTCGCGCACCTGGGCAAAAAACAGAACCTTAATCATGAGCGTCGTCCGCCTTAAAGTCGCCGGATTTACCGCCGCTTTTCGCCAGCAGGCGCAGCGGGCCGATCACCATATCTTTTTGCACGGCTTTGCACATATCGTAAATCGTCAGCGCCGCCACGGAGGCCGCGGTCAGCGCCTCCATCTCCACGCCGGTTTTCCCGGTCAGCCGGCAGAGGGATTCGATCCGCACCCGGCTATGTTCAGGCTGCGCCTGCAGGTTAACCTCCACTTTGCTTAGCATCAGCGGATGGCACAGCGGGATCAGCTCCCAGGTCCGCTTCGCCGCCTGGATCCCGGCAATGCGGGCGGTGGCGAAAACGTCACCCTTGTGGTGGCTGCCGTCGATAATCATCGCCAGCGTGGTCGCCTGCATGTCGACAAATACTTCAGCCCGCGCCTCGCGAACCGTTTCGGCCTTCGCCGAGACGTCGACCATGTGCGCCTCGCCGGCGGCGTTAATATGGGTCAGTTGTGACATAAATTATTTCTTCAAATGAGGGATAAAGTTACACGGGCGGGTACGGGCATCGAGCTGGGGCGCAATGATATTTTCCCACGCGGTGCGGCAGGCTTTGGTCGAACCGGGCATCGCAAAAATAAACGTGCCGTTGGCCACGCCGGCAACGGCGCGGGACTGCAGCGTCGAGGTACCGATCTCTTCAAAAGAGAGCATGCGGAACACCTCGCCAAAGCCTTCAACTTCCCGGTCAAACAGCGGCAGCAGCGCTTCCGGGGCTTGATCGCCTTCGGTAAAGCCGGTCCCGCCGGTAATGAGCACCACCTGAACGTCGCCGCTGGCGATCCACGCCGAAACCCGGGCGCGAATGGCGTAGCGGTTCTCTTTCACAATCGCCTTATCCACAACCGCATGCCCCGCTTCCTGCGCCGCGTCGCGCAGCCAGTGGCCAGAGGTATCGTCCTCTTCGCCACGGCGGCTGGAAACGGTGAGAATAGCAATACGGGTCGGGATAAACTCAGCGCTGGCCTGACTCATCTGTTCACTCCTTTAGAATCAATTATCCGCCAATATACGACAGGTTTTGCGTAATACCGGTGTTGCCCTGATGCAGGAAATGGGTTTGTTTTTTATGGGTTAACGCTTCGGAGATGCGCGCTTCCAGCACCGCCTGCTGGCAGTCCTCGGCCAGCAGATCGCGTAAATCTACGCCCCCGTCGCCGAACAGGCACAGATGCAGCTTGCCCACGGAGGAAACGCGCAGGCGGTTGCAGGTGGCGCAGAAATCTTTTTCATAGGGCATGATCAGGCCGATCTCTCCGGCGTAGTCCGGATGACAGAAGACCTGCGCCGGGCCGTCGCTGCGCTGGCTAATCTGGTGGATCCAGCCGCGTCTGAGCAGCTCGTCGCGCAGCACCATGCCGGAGATATGGTGCCGGCGAAACAGGTCGCTGCCCTCTCCGGTTTCCATCAGTTCAATAAAGCGCAGCTGAATACGGCGCGGCTGGATCCAGGCGAGGAAGGTGTCGAGCTGGTGGTGGTTCACATCGCGCATCAGCACGGTGTTGACCTTCACTTTCTCAAAGCCGGCGGCGAAGGCGGCATCGATGCCGTCCATCACCTGCTGAAATTTATCCTGCCCGGTGATGGCGTGAAACTGGCGGGCGTCGAGGCTGTCCACGCTGACGTTGATTGCCGTCAGCCCGGCGTCGCGCCAGCGTTCGACGTCCCGCGCCAGGCGATAGCCGTTGGTGGTAACCGCAATCTGCCGAATGGCGCTGTTTTCATGTACGGCGGCGATAACGTCGGCGAAATCGCGGCGCAGCGAGGGTTCACCGCCGGTCAGGCGCACCTTTTCGGTGCCGAGGGCGGAAAAGGCGCGCGTCACGCGGCGCACTTCATCTACGCTGAGAAAGCCTTTATTGGTCACCGAGCCGGGCTTGTAGCCGTCCGGGAGACAGTAGGTGCAACGGAAGTTACACACGTCGGTAATCGACAGGCGCAAGTAGTAAAACTTACGCGCAAATGCATCGGTAAGCTGTGAAGCCATATACACCTTTCCAAATACGGGAGACGCGGTCATTTCTTCCCACGCCCTGGTGACAAGCTGAGCCGTCACGGCCAAAGCACCATATCTTGCGACACAGGCACAGAGGCTGGAGTGTTAACTGGTTTATGCCGATAGTAGCGCGGAAACGGCTATTTCGCCATTTTCGATTTCGCTATATAATTATGTATATATCGCTACGATCGTGCATTTTCGTTACAGAATAGCCAAAATTCACAATTTTGCATTGATGTCGGTCAGTTTGTCAGGATGCGGGCATCGTCTTTTAGGGGTAGATCGGTTACTGTGAGCCCGTTCATTTGAGATAAGGAATTTGTATGCGCAATCGGACTTTCGCCGACCTCGATCGGGTAGTGGCACTTGGCGGAGGGCATGGTCTGGGCAGGGTGATGTCGTCACTCTCATCGCTCGGATCGCGCCTGACCGGCATCGTCACCACCACCGATAACGGCGGATCCACGGGGCGTATTCGCCGTGCTGAAGGCGGCATTGCCTGGGGGGATATGCGCAACTGTATTAACCAGCTGATCGCCGAACCCAGCGTAGCATCCGCCA
This sequence comes from Klebsiella sp. 18074, assembly GCF_902705905.1. Classification (NCBI taxonomy): domain Bacteria; kingdom Pseudomonadati; phylum Pseudomonadota; class Gammaproteobacteria; order Enterobacterales; family Enterobacteriaceae; genus Klebsiella; species Klebsiella sp. 18074. The sequence continues at coordinate 27,667 of NZ_CACSIS010000031.1, forward strand.
TGTTTGAGTACCGTTTTGCCGGGAACGGTGAACTTTCCGGGCATAACCTCGGAAATCTGATGTTAAAGGCCCTCGATCACCTCAGCGTCAGGCCCTTAGAGGCGATTAATTTAATCAGAAACCTGCTAAAAGTTGACGCGTTACTGATACCGATGTCTGAACAACCGGTGGATTTGATGGCGATTGACGACGAAGGTCACGAAGTTTATGGCGAAGTCAATATCGACCAGCTTCCCCGGGTGCCGCGTGAGCTGATGCTGACCCCGCCGGTTCCCGCCACTCGCGAAGCGGTTGCGGCGATCGCCGAAGCCGATCTGATCCTGATCGGGCCCGGCAGCTTTTACACCAGCCTGCTGCCTATTTTACTGCTCGACGAGATGGCGCAGGCGCTGCGCCGCACGCCGGCGCCGATGGTTTTTATCGACAACCTCGGCAAAGAGCACAGCCCGGCAGCCAGCCTGACGCTGGCAGACCGCATCGCGATCATGGAACACTACGTGGGCAAGCGGGTGATTGACGCCGTGGTCATTGGGCCGAAAGCCGATACCCGCGGCCTTGAGAAGCGGATGGTGATCCAGACGCCGCTGGACGCCAGCGACGTGCCCTATCGCCACGATCGCCAGCTGCTGCGCAACGCGCTGGAAAAGGCAATTCAGATACCGGGCTAACTCCACACCGGTTGATACCGTGGGGAGCCTCCGCTCCCCACATTAAAATCTTAAGGTTGTCTTAAAATAGAAGTGGCAGCATAGCGAGCATGTTTTCACCAGGACTTTTGCTATGTCGTTATTTCCACTGCGTCGACCGGTAGTGAGCCGCACGGTTTACCTGATTATCTTTGCCGCCTACGTCGGTCTGTTCCTCAATATTGCCTTCTACCGCCAGGTTTTCACCCTGCTGCCGGTCAATAACCTGCATAGCTGGCTGGTGTTCCTCAGCATGCCGCTGGTCGCCTTCAGCGTGATGAATATCCTCACCACCCTGGCCTCTTTCCTCAAGCTCGACCGCGTCGTTATCACCCTGTTTATTCTGCTTAGCGCCTCGGCGCAGTATTTTATCTGGACCTTCGGGGTCATTATCGACCGGGCGATGATCACCAACATTCTGGATACCACGCCGGCGGAGAGCTTCGCCCTGATGTCGGGTAGCATGGTGCTGACGCTCGGGCTTTCCGGGGTGCTGGCGGTGGCGCTAGCCTGGTGGATTAAGGTGCGTAAGCCGAAAACCTTCGCCCGCGGCGTCGCCGTGCGGCTGCTCAACGTGGCGCTCTCGGCGATCCTTATCATGCTGATTGCCGCCCTGTTTTATAAAGATTACGCCTCGGTGTTCCGCAATAATAAAGAGCTGGTGAAGTCGCTGAGCCCGTCAAACAGCATCGTGGCGATCAATTCGTGGTATGCACACAATAAGATGGACAATCTGCCGCTGGTCAAAATTGGCGAAGATGCGCAGCAGAAGCCGCAAATGCGCGACGGACCGAGAAAAAACCTGACCATTCTGGTACTGGGTGAGACCTCGCGGGCGGAAAATTTCTCCCTGGGCGGCTACCCCCGCGAAACCAACCCGCGCCTGCAGCAGGATAACGTTATCTATTTCCCCAACACCACCTCCTGCGGTACCGCCACCGCCGTTTCCGTGCCGTGCATGTTCTCCAACATGCCGCGCGAGCGCTATGATGAAGAGCTGGCCCATCACCAGGAGGGCGTGCTGGACATTCTGCAGCGCGCCGGTATTCAGGTATTGTGGAACGACAACGACGGCGGCTGTAAAGGCGCCTGCGATCGCGTCCCGCATCAGAACGTCACCGATCTCAAGCTGACGGGTCAGTGCATCGACGGCGAGTGCTACGATGAGGTCTTATTCCATAATCTGGAAAGCTACATCGACGGTTTGCAACAGGACGGCATTATCGTTCTGCACACTATCGGCAGCCACGGCCCGACGTACTATAATCGCTACCCGGCTGAATTCAAAAAATTCACCCCAACCTGCGATACCAATGAAATTCAGGGCTGCACGCAGCAGCAGCTGACCAACACCTACGACAACACCATTTTGTACGTCGATTACGTGGTGGATAAGGCCATCAAGCTGCTGCAGTCGAAGCAGGATAAATTTACCACCAGCCTGGTCTATCTTTCCGACCACGGCGAGTCTCTGGGGGAAGATGGCGTGTACCTGCACGGGCTGCCGTGGTCCATCGCGCCGGATACGCAAAAGCACGTCCCAATGCTGATGTGGCTGTCGCAGGATTACCAGCAGCGCTACGGCGTTTCCAGCCGCTGCCTGCAGCAGAAGGCAAAAACGGCGCCCTATTCGCAGGATAACTTGTTCTCCACCCTGCTCGGCCTGTTCGGGGTCAATACCCGCGAATACCGGCCGACAGATGATATTTTAACGCCATGCATAAGCGAGGCCGGCAGATGAAAATCTTAGTCATTGAAGACGACGCGCTCCTGTTACAGGGACTCATTCTGGCCATGCAGAGCGAGGGCTACGCCTGCGACGGCGTCGCCAGCGCGCATGAGGCCGCGCTGTCGCTGGCCAGCAACCACTACAGCCTGGTGGTCCTCGATCTCGGGCTGCCGGATGAGGACGGCCTGCACTTCCTCGCGCGGATGCGGCGGGAGAAATTCAGCCAGCCGGTGCTGATCCTCACCGCCCGCGATACCGTCGAAGACCGCATCGATGGTCTCGATACCGGCGCCGACGACTATCTGGTGAAGCCTTTTGCGCTGGAGGAGCTTAACGCCCGCATCCGCGCGCTGCTCCGGCGCCACAATAACCAGGGCGATAGCGAAATGGTGGTCGGCAACCTGCGCCTCAATATCACCCGCCGTCAGGTGTGGCTGGGCGGGGATTCGCTGGAGCTAACGCCAAAAGAGTACTCCCTGCTGTCGCGCCTGATGATGAAGGCGGGCAGTCCGGTACATCGGGAAATTCTCTACAACGATATCTACAGCTGGGATAACGAGCCGGCAACCAATACCCTGGAGGTGCATATCCACAACCTGCGCGATAAGGTCGGTAAAGCGCGGATCCGTACCGTCAGGGGCTTTGGCTATATGCTGGTGAACAATACCGAATCGGAGTCATAAAGAGATGCCGCTGTTAGCCACCGAAAAATGGACCATGCGCTTTCGCCTGCTGCTGACCATCGGCACGATTCTGGCGGTCTGCCAGATTATCAGCGTGTTCTGGCTGTGGCATGAAAGCAAAGAGCAGATTCAGCTGCTGGTGGCCAGCGCCATCGAGGGGCACAACAACCAGAAGCACGTTGACCACGAGGTGCGGGAAGCGGTCGCCAGCCTGCTGATCCCAAGCCTGCTGATTATCGGCCTCGCGCTCTATATCAGCCTGCTGGCGGTGAAAAAGATAACCCGCCCGCTCTCTCACCTGCAGAGCGAGCTGGAGAACCGCACCCCGGATAATCTCCAGCCTATCGAGCTCAGCGAGTCGGTGCCGGAAGTGACCGCCGTGACCACCGCGCTGAATCAGCTGGTATCGCGCCTGAACCTGACGCTCGACCGAGAACGCCTGTTTACCGCCGACGTGGCCCACGAGCTGCGCACGCCGCTGGCCGGGCTGCGTCTGCACCTCGAGCTGCTGGCCAAAGTGCACGGGATCGGGGTCGATCCGCTTATTCAGCGCCTCGATCAGATGACCAACAGCATCTCCCAGCTCCTGCAGCTGGCCCGAGTAGGGCAGTCGTTTTCTGCCGGCAGCTACCAGCAGGTGCAGTTGATGGCGGATGTCGTTGAACCGCTCGAGGAGGAGCTGGAAACGATGCTGGCACCGCGCCGGCAAAAGCTAGAGATCGCGGGTCCAGACGAAGAGGTCATGGTGTCCGGCGACGCCACGCTGCTGCGCGTGGTGCTGCGCAATCTGGTGGAGAATGCGCACCGCTATAGCCCGACGGACTCAACGATCCGCGTCTCGATTCAGGCGGGGTCAACGCCGATTCTGGCGGTGGAGGATGAAGGACCGGGAATTGATGAAGCGAAAAGCGGCGAGCTGAGCAAAGCATTTGTCCGCATGGACAGCCGCTACGGCGGCATTGGTCTGGGATTAAGTATTGTCACCCGTATCGCCCAGCTGCACGATACCCAGTTCTTTTTGCATAACCGCCAGCCGGGCCCCGGCGTTCGCGCCTGGGTGCTCTTCCCGAGGCCTTCGCGTCAGAAGGTCAGCACCCACTGATGGAAGAAGGCGACGACGATAATAAAGGCGCAGGTAATGGCCAGATATTGGCGAAAGTGTAGTTTTTGCATGACGCTATCCTCATTAGAATGAAGATAGTGTCCCTGAACAAGATTAAGCAGATATTAAGAGCCGGCCCCACCGGGCTATTTTATTTGCCATTGTGACGCCGGGCAGCCCTCGCATCCGCAGGTGCTGCCCGTACGTTCTGCGCGGCCAGAGCCCAGTCTGGCCGCGGCATAGACGCCCGGCGCGAAGGGCGCCGGCCTACGATGCGGCGATAAACAGATCCCGCAGCTTGTGCAGCTGGTCGCGGATCTGAGCCGCCTCTTCGAACTCCAGGTTCTGCGCGTGCTGCATCATCTGCCCTTCCAGCTCGTGAATTCTCTGCTGCAGCGCTTTTGGCGTCAGCACCGGCGTATCCGCCTCGACCGGTGAACGCGACTTGCCGCGCCCTTTGGCCTTGGTCTTCGCCAGGCCGCTGCCCAGCGCCAGGATATCGACCACCTTCTTATTCAGGCCCTGCGGGGTGATGCCGTGCTCTTCGTTATAGCGCTGCTGCTTCTCGCGACGGCGTTCGGTTTCGCTGATGGCCTTCGCCATCGAGGCGGTGATCCTGTCGCCGTAGAGAATCGCCTTACCGTTGATGTTACGCGCCGCGCGGCCGATGGTCTGGATCAGCGAGCGCTCGGAGCGCAGGAAGCCCTCTTTGTCGGCATCAAGGATCGCCACCAACGAGACCTCCGGCATATCCAGCCCTTCACGCAGCAGGTTGATCCCGACCAGCACGTCAAACTCGCCAAGGCGCAGATCGCGGATAATCTCCATACGCTCGACGGTATCGATATCCGAATGCAGGTAGCGCACGCGCTCGCCGTGCTCTTCGAGGTACTCGGTGAGGTCCTCGGCCATCCGCTTGGTCAGGGTCGTCACCAGCACGCGCTCGTTGATGGCGGCGCGTAGGCGAATCTCCGAAAGCAGGTCGTCGACCTGGGTCCCCACCGGACGCACTTCAATAACCGGGTCAAGCAGGCCGGTTGGTCGGACCACCTGATCGACCACCTCATCGCCGGATTTATCCAGCTCGTAGGCGCCGGGCGTCGCCGAAACGTAGATAGTCTGCGGCGCCAGCGCCTCAAACTCTTCAAACTTCATCGGGCGGTTATCCAGCGCCGACGGCAGGCGGAAACCGTACTCCACCAGCGTCTCTTTACGCGCCCGGTCGCCGCGATACATCCCGCCGATTTGCGGAATGGTCACGTGGGACTCATCGATAACCAGCAGGCCATCCGCCGGCAGATAGTCGAACAGCGTCGGCGGCGGCTCGCCCGGCCCGCGACCGGAAAGATAGCGCGAGTAGTTTTCAATCCCCGAGCAGTAGCCCAGCTCGTTCATCATTTCGAGGTCGAACTGGGTACGCTGGCTCAGGCGCTGCTCTTCCAGCAGCTTGTTGTTTTCCAGCAGCACTTTACGCCGCTCCGCCAGCTCGACTTTTATCTCTTCCATCGCCTGAACGATTCGCTCACGCGGGGTAACATAGTGCGTTTTCGGGTAGATGGTGTAGCGCGGGATGGACGATTCAACCTGCCCGGTAAGCGGGTCAAAGAGCGACAGGCGCTCAACTTCTTCGTCAAACAGCTCAATACGCAGGGCAATATCGTCCGATTCCGCCGGGAAGACGTCAATGACCTCGCCGCGAACGCGGAAGGTCCCGCGCTGGAAAGCCTGATCGTTACGGGTGTACTGCAGCTCCGCGAGTCGGCGCAGAATCGCCCGCTGGTCAATCAGCATGCCGGTGGTCAGGTGCAGCATCATCTTCAGGTACAGGTCAGGATCGCCGAGGCCATAAATAGCCGAGACCGAGGCCACCACGATGACGTCGCGGCGCTCCAGCAGCGCCTTGGTTGCCGACAGGCGCATCTGCTCAATATGTTCGTTGACCGAGGCGTCCTTCTCGATGAAGGTGTCCGAGCTCGGCACGTAGGCTTCAGGCTGGTAGTAGTCGTAGTAGGAGACGAAATACTCGACGGCATTCTCCGGGAAAAACTCCTTCATTTCGCCATACAGCTGCGCCGCCAGCGTCTTGTTGGGCGCGAGGACCATCGTTGGACGCTGCAGATCGGCAATGACGTTAGCGATGGTGAAGGTTTTACCCGACCCGGTTACCCCCAGCAGCGTTTGGTGCGCCAGGCCATCTTCCAGCCCCTCTTCAAGGCGCCGAATGGCTTCTGGCTGATCGCCAGAGGGACGGAAAGAGGAATGCAGCGTGAACGTTTTACTCATATGTCTGACCCTGAAGGAGGATGAAGCGCCCGGCGCGAAACGGCAGGTGTTTAATTCTACCCGTCGCCGGCGCTTTTGCCAATAAATAACACTGGATATAAAACCAGTAGCGTATTACTGTTCGCTCTGTAAACCTTGCCCTGGGCGGCCGCATTTGGGCAAAAAAAGCGCGCCATGCGGAATAATCCGCCACCGTGTAAGGTTATCCCCAGAAAATTTTGTCATTTAACATTTGTCAAGCAAGGCGATGAATCTTTTATGGCAGCAGGTGACACTTTCCTTACAGCCATTGATTTTATACAACCAATTGATATTAAATGGAATTTAATAAAAGACGGGTTTCGCGCCAATTTAGCCGCAGGCCGCGTAATCTCTAGCTTACCGCAAGTTCTCTAACTCTAATACACAAGGTTATCCACAGGAATAGTGGATAACTCGCTGCAGGCCATGACCTCTGCCACCCGGCCGAAATTGCCCGCCGGCTAAAATCACGCGGCTAAAAAATATTATTGAATTATTTTTGATATTTATCAGCTAAGGACGCCCGCCTTTTTGCTGCTTTCTGCACCACGTTTTACGCCGTTTAGCACCGGGAAAGTGCAGCCGCTTCGCTGTGCCCTGCCGGCTGCGGCCGCCGCGACCTGCGCTGGCGAAAAAATGCCGTCACTTCTTTTTCCTGGCAAGAGATTTGCAGAATGTTTGTCTCGCTCGCCGTCGTCAAAAAGGAGAAAACGTCTATGTTGAGTCTACGCGCCGTCAATCAGTACTATGGAAGCCAGCACACGCTGTGGAACGTCGATCTTGAGCTCCGGTCAGGAGAGTGCACCTGCGTGATGGGAAGTCAGGGAATGGGAAAAACCACGCTGGTCAACTGCATTACCGGGAATCTCCCGGTCGCCAGCGGCAGCATCACCTGGCAGGAGCGCGGAGCGCCACCCTGCGACCTGATGCCGCTCTCCGCCCATTCACGCAGCGTCATCGGGATCGGCTACGTGCCGCAGGACCGGCGCATCTTTTCGCAGCTCAGCGTAGAGGAGAATCTGCATATCGCGCTGGCGGCCGGAGGCACGCCCGGCGCCGTGGTGAATAGCGAGATTTACGATCTCTTTCCGCAGCTCTACACTCTGCGCCAGAGCAAAGGCGCCGCGCTCTCGGAAGACGACAGGTACCAGCTGGCGCTGGCGAGGGCGCTGATCGTCCGACCGCGCCTGCTGATACTCGATGAGCCGTCGCGCGGCAGCGGACAGCACTTTATGCATAAGCTGGGGGATCTGCTGGTTCGCCTGAACCGGGATATCGGTTTAACGGTGCTCCTCGCCGAGCAGCACCTGCCGTTCATTCGCCGGGTGGCCGACCGCTTCTGCCTGCTGCACCGCGGGCGCAGCGTGGCGCAGGGCGACGTTATACAGCTGGATGAGCCGCTGCTGGCGCAGTGGATGACGCCCGATCCAGCGCGCTAAGATCGAGATACTGGCCGAGGTCTTCCCGCCGGGATGCTTCCTCCAGCCACGGGATCTCGCCCAGCATGGGCGCGGGCAGCAGCCGTTTGAGGGTCGCGAGGTATTCGCTATGCCGCTTCCCCGGCGGCTGGACGTCGTTGGCAATCCAGCCCACCAGCGGCAGCCCTGCCTGGCGTACCGCCTGAGCCGTCAGCAGGGCATGATTAATGCAGCCCAGCTTTATTCCCACAACCAGAATCACCGGCAGCCGCTCTTCCTGCACCCAGTCGGCAAAGCTCAGGGTTGCGGACAGCGGCGTAAACCAGCCCCCAGCCCCTTCCACCAGCAGCCAGTCGGCCAGCGGCTCCAGCTCGCGCAGCCCGGCGGAGAGCGCGGCGGCGGTAATGGGCCGCCCCTCATCGGCGCTGATGATATGCGGCGAAGTGGGTTCAGCGAAGGTTAACGGGTTAACCTGCTCGTAGCTCAGCGCCACGCGGCTGTTGCGCTGCAGGGCCAGGGCGTCGTCGTTGCGCAGGCCCTGCGCCGTATACTCGCTGCCGGAGGCCACCGGCTTATAGCCGGCGCTGTTCCGACCCCGCAGGTTCGCCGCCTGCAGCAGGGCGCAGCTGCTCACCGTTTTGCCGACTTCAGTATCGGTTCCGGTGACGAAATAACGCTCAATCACGTTCAATTACTCCTGTAAAAAGATGGTAGGTCAGCGGGCACTGCCCGTGCCGTTTCGGCCACGCCAGCTGCAGCTGCTGCAGCTTTCCACGGCTCAGCGGTGCCGCGCTGCGCCCCTGGTGTAAATGGGTGGCGCCGATACCCTTTAGCGAACGCATTGCGCACAGGGCGTCGGGGAACGGCAGCGTTACGGCATGCAGCTGCGCCTCGCCCCGCCAGCCGCTCATCACGCTGCGTACCGTCTGCTCGCTGAGGAAACGATTGGCGTGTGGATGCCGATCAATCGTCGCCCAGGCCTGGTTGAGTTCGGGGAGCGAACCGGCCAGCAGGGTGGTGAAAGCAACCCGCCCGCCGGGACGCACGACCCGATGCAGCTCAGCAAGCGCGGCGCCGAGGTCGTCGCACCACTGCACCGCCAGATTACTCCACGCCAGGTCTACGCACGCCGCCGGCAGCGGCAGGGATTCAATATCGCCCTCGACGTAGCCGTGCGCGACCTGCTGGCGTCGGGCCTCCGCCAGCATATCAACGGAGATATCCAGCGCGGTGACGCGACTGCCCGCATCGCGCCAGTAGCGACTCATGCTGCCGGGGCCGCAGCCCGCGTCCAGAACCTCGGCAAAGCGCCGGTCGCCAAGCTGACGCAGCAGCAGCTCGGCGCTGCGGCGCTGCAGCTCATCGTGCTGCGTATAGCGGCTCGCCGCCCGACCGAAGGCGGCAGCCACCGCGCGTTTATTCACCGCCGTCATACAGGACCTCCAGCAGACGCTCGATATCCGCAGATTCATGGGCCGCGCTCAGGGTCAGCCGCAGCCGGGCGCTGCCGACAGGCACCGTCGGCGGGCGGATTGCCGTCGCCCAGCAGCCCTGCTCGCGCAGGCGCGCTGCCAGGCGCAGGGCCCGGGCGTTGTCTCCGACGATCAGCGGCTGAATGGCGCTGGTCGATTCGGTAAGCTGCCCCGGATAGTCGCGCATACCGTGACGGAACTGGGTAATCCGGCAGGCCAGCGCCTCCCGCCGCTGCTGGCCCTCATCGCCGCGAATCGCACGCAGCGCGGCGCTGAGCGCAACGGCCTGCGCCGGCGGCATGGCGGTGCTGTAAATCAGGTGGCGGGCAAACTGCAGCAGGTAATCCGCCAGCGCGTCGCTGCACAGTACCGCCGCGCCGCTGACGCCAAAGGCCTTGCCAAAGGTCACCACCAGCAGCTCAGGATGGACGTTTTGCGCGGCGCAGCTGCCCCGCCCCTCATCGCCCAGCACGCCAATGCCGTGGGCATCATCGACCAGCAGCCAGCCGCCGGCTTCGGTGGTCACCTGCTGGATCGGGCCGAGGGGCGCGCTATCGCCGTCCATGCTGAAGACGCCTTCGGTGATCGCCAGCTGCTGGCCCGCCAGCGGTTTCTCCAGCAGCGCTTTCAGCTGCTGAACGTCGTTGTGCTGAAAGCGCCGCAGCTGCGCCGGGCTGAAGCTGGCCGCTTCCAGCAGCGAGGCGTGGCTCAGACGGTCCGCTACCGCGCGATCGTCCTTGCCGAGCAGGGCGGCAATTAGCGCCTGGTTAGCGGCAAAGCCGGAGATAAACAGCAGCGCGCGCGGATAGCCCAGCCAGTCGGCCAGCGCCTCCTCCAGCTGGCGATGCGCATCGCTGTAGCCGCTAACGTGGCCAGAGCCGCCGCTGCCGACGCCGTAGCGCTCGGCGCCCTGCTGCCAGGCGGCAACGATCTGCGGATGCTGGCTCAAGCCGAGGTAATCGTTGCTGGAAAAGTTGAGCCAGCGCTGCCCCTCGCGGGTCAGCCAACGCCCGGCACCCTGTGCCACCGGCTGGCGAGAGCGGAAAGCATCCGCCTGACGCCGTTCACTCAGCGCCTGCTCGATGCGTTGCTGCCAGCTCATAGCACCGCCGCGTTGTAATATTCCTCGGTATCGGGGTTGTTCAGCGCCTGCTCCAGACGCTGCTGCTGCTCGTTATCCCCTTCCAGCACCGCCGTCTGCTGCGGGTTAAGCCCCAGCTTGCGGAACAGCTGCAGGTCCTTATCCTCTTCCGGATTCGGCGTCGTCAGCAGCTTGCAGCCGTAGAAAATGGAGTTTGCCCCGGCCATAAAGCACATCGCCTGGGTCTGTTCGTTCATCTGCTCGCGGCCAGCGGAGAGGCGCACGTAGGAGGTTGGCATCATGATGCGCGCCACCGCAATGGTGCGGATAAAGTCGAACGCGTCGACGTCATCGTTTTCAGCCAGCGGTGTGCCCTTCACCTTCACCAGCATGTTGATGGGCACGCTTTCCGGCGGCGTCGGCAGGTTGGCCAGCTGCAGCAGCAGTCCGGCGCGATCTTTTTCCGTTTCGCCCAGCCCGACGATGCCACCGGAGCACACCTTAATGCCCGCCCCGCGCACCTTGCCGAGGGTATCGAGGCGCTCCTGGTAGGTGCGGGTGGTAATGATATTGCCGTAGAACTCCGGCGAGGTATCGAGGTTGTGGTTGTAGTAGTCGAGACCGGCGCCGGCAAGGCGCTGCGCCTGGCTATCGGTTAGGGTGCCGAGGGTCATACAGGACTCCAACCCCATCGCCTTCACCCCTTTGACCATCTGCTCAAGATAGGGCATGTCGCGGTCGTTCGGGTTCTTCCACGCCGCGCCCATGCAGAAACGGGTCGAACCGGCATTTTTGGCCTGCCGCGCCGACTCCAGCACCTGTTCAACCTCCATCAGGCGCTCGGACTCAAGGCCGGTTTTATAGCGCGCGCTCTGCGGGCAGTATTTACAGTCTTCCGGGCAGGCGCCGGTCTTAATCGACAGCAGCGTGCTGACCTGCACCTGGCGCGGGTCAAAGTGCTGGCGATGGATCTGCTGGGCTTCGAACAGCAGATCCAGCAGTGGTTTATTAAATAACTCGGTGACTTGCGACATTGTCCAGCGTGCGTGGTGAGCCATTGGCTTCTCCAAAGGGTTTTGTTAACTGTCGGTTCGGTTTATACTTGTAAACCTAAATGTTTTCAAAATGGTTTACAAGTCGCTTATGACAATGGACGATCTCGCCTTCGATCGGCGCCACATCTGGCACCCCTACACTTCCATGACCTCTCCCCTGCCGGTTTACCCGGTGGAATCCGCCCACGGCTGCGAGCTTTCACTGGCCGGCGGCGAACGGCTGATTGACGGCATGTCGTCATGGTGGGCGGCGATCCACGGCTACAACCATCCGCGGCTGAATGCGGCGATGAAAGCGCAGATCGACCAGATGTCGCATGTGATGTTTGGCGGCATAACCCACCCCTCGGCGGTCGCGCTCTGCCGCCAGCTGGTGGCGATGACGCCGCCATCACTGGAGTGCGTGTTCCTTGCCGACTCCGGCTCCGTGGCGGTCGAAGTGGCGATGAAAATGGCTCTGCAGTACTGGCAGGCAAAGGGCGAACCGCGCCGGCGTTTTCTCACCTTCCGCAACGGCTATCACGGCGACACCTTCGGCGCGATGTCGGTGTGCGATCCGGACAACTCCATGCACAGCCTGTGGCAGGGCTATCTGCCGGACAACCTGTTCGCGCCGGCGCCGCAAAGCCGCTTTGACGGCGAGTGGGACGAACTCGACATGGTGCCCTTTGCCCGCCTGATGGCCGCCCATCGCCATGAAATTGCCGCGGTGATCCTCGAACCCATCGTGCAGGGCGCTGGCGGAATGCGGATGTACCATCCGGAGTGGTTAAGGCGCATCCGTAAGATGTGCGATCGCGAAAGTATCCTGCTGATTGCCGATGAGATTGCCACCGGCTTTGGCCGTACCGGTAAGCTGTTTGCCTGCGAACATGCGGGCATCGCACCGGATATACTGTGCCTCGGCAAAGCGCTGACCGGTGGGACCATGACGCTCTCCGCGACGCTGGCCACCCGTACGGTCGCGGAAACCATCAGCAACGGCGAGGCCGGCTGCTTTATGCACGGCCCGACCTTTATGGGCAACCCGCTGGCCTGCGCGGTGGCCGCAGAGAGCCTGAGCCTGCTGGCAAGCGGCGAGTGGCAGACCCAGGTCGCCGCCATCGAAGCGCAGCTTAAGGCCGAGCTGGCGCCGGCGCGCGACTCCGGGCTGGTGGCCGACGTGCGCGTGCTCGGCGCGATTGGGGTAGTGGAAACCCACCGTCCAGTGAACATGGCCGCCCTGCAGCGCTTCTTCGTGGAGCAGGGCGTGTGGGTGCGCCCGTTCGGCAAGCTTATCTACCTGATGCCGCCGTATATCATTAGCGCCGAACAGCTGACGCGCCTGACCCGGGCGGTTAACGCCGCGGTGCTGGAAGAAACATTTTTTAGCGATTAAGAGACGGTAATGCTGCGCCCCGCGCGCTACACTTCTTTGCCAATCAGGCGATTAACTTGAGGAGAGACGATGAAACTCATCAGTCATGATTTGCAGGATGGCGAGAAGATGCCCAACCGCCATGTATTCAACGGTATGGGCTACGCGGGGGACAATATTTCACCGCATCTGACGTGGGATGATGTGCCGGCGGGCTGCAAAAGCTTTGTGGTGACCTGCTACGACCCCGACGCGCCGACCGGCTCCGGCTGGTGGCACTGGATTGTGGCGAATCTCCCTGCAGATACGCGCGTGCTGCCCCAGGGTGTCGGTTCCGGCCTGGCGCCGCTGCCCGAAGAGGCGGTTCAGACCCGCACCGATTTCGGCCAGACGGGCTACGGCGGCGCGGCGCCGCCGAAGGGTGAAAGCCATCGCTACATCTTTACGGTGCACGCGCTGGACGTTGATAAAATTGAGGTCGATGAAGGCGCAAGCGGCGCGATGGTCGGTTTTAACGTCCATTTCCACAGCCTCGGCAGCGCCTCAATAACCGCCCTGTTTAGCTAAAACTCGGCGCTTCCCCGGGTCAGCGCTCACGCCTGACCCGGGCCTATCTGATTACTGCTCCGTCACCGCGACGACCGCGTTTTTACGCGCTCGCGTATACCATACCACCGTCAGCAGCCCCAGCCAGACCAGGCCGGCGATCAGCGCAATCCGCGTCTCTTCCACCATTCCCAGCACCGCAATCACCAGCCCCATGAACAGCAGGGTCAGCAGCGGCGCAACCGGCCAGAACGGCACCGGGAACGCGATATTACGCCGCTCCTCCGCCGACAGGCCGCGGCGCATCGCAAAGTGGGCCAGCAGGATCATCAGCCAGACCCACACCGTGGCAAACGCCGCCAGCGAGGCGATGAGCACGAAGATCTGCTCCGGCATCAGGTAGTTCAGCACCACCGCCGCCAGCAGCGCCACGCCCATCACCACCACCGTCATCCACGGCACGCCGTTGCTGGCGATGCGCTGGAAGCTTTTCGGCGCCATGCCCTCTTTCGCCATGCCGTACATCATGCGGCCCGCGCCAAATATATCGCTGTTGATGGCCGAAATACTGGCGCTAATGACGATAATATTGAGGATTGTCGCCGCCGCCGGAATACCCAGGCCGCTGAAGATCAGCACGAACGGGCTGCCCTGCTCGCCAAAGCTGTTCCACGGGAAAATAGCCATCAGGATCGCCAGCGTGCAGACGTAGAACAGCACTATACGCAGCGGGATGGTATTGATTGCCTGCGGAATAACCTTTTTCGGGTCCTGCGCCTCTGCGGCGGTGACGCCAATGATTTCGACCCCGCCGAAGGCAAACATCACAATCCCCAGTGAAGCGATAATCCCCTGCCAGCCGTTCGGCGCAAAGCCGCCGTGGCTCCACAGATTCTCCAGCCCCGTCGCCGGAAACGCGTTGCCAAAGCCAAAGAAGATGATGGCACCGCCCGCCACGATCATCGCAATAATGGCCACCACCTTAACCAGCGAGAGCCAAAACTCCATCTCGCCAAAAATTCGCACGTGACACAGGTTCATCGCGCCGATGAAAAAGATAATGCTCAGCACCCAGATCCAGCGCGGGACGTCGGGATACCACAGCCCCATATAGATCCCAAACGCGGTCACGTCGGCGAGGGCCACAATGACCATTTCGAAGGTGTAGGTCCAGCCGGTGATAAACCCGGCCAGCGGGCCAAGATACTGGCGCGCGTAGCTGCCGAAGGATCCGGAGACGGGGTTGCGCACCGCCATTTCCCCCAGCGCACGCATGACGATAAAGACCGCCGCACCGCCGATAAGATAGGCCAGCAGCACCGCCGGACCGGCGGCCTTGATGGCGGCGGCCGACCCGTAGAACAGCCCGGTGCCGATGGCGGAACCGAGCGCGATAAAGCGAATATGGCGAGCGTTCAGCCCGCGCAGCAGATGTGGCTTTTGTTGCGATTGTTGTTGCATATGCAAGTGTCCTGATAATTTTTATACGACGACAAATATGCGTGTAGGACGGTCGGGGGGAAGGCATCCCCCCGACGCGGGTACAGAGAACAGCGAATGGTTAGTGGTGTTCGGGCAGTACGGCAGGCAGCAGTCGCGTCAGGTGACGCGCGGCCAATAGCTCAATAGCGTGTTCAATATCCGGCGCGAAGAAGCGGTCTTCGGTGTAGTGCGGCACGCGTTCGCGCAGCAGATGACGCGCCTTTTCCAGCAGCGGGCTGCTGGTAAGACCCTCGCGCATATCCAGCCCCTGAACGGAGGCCAGCCACTCGACGGCCAGCACGCCGCGGGTGTTTTCCGCCATCGCCCACAGGCGACGACCGGCGGCAGGCGCCATCGAAACGTGATCCTCCTGGTTCGCGGAGGTCGGCAGGCTATCAACGCTATGCGGGTGCGAAAGCGCTTTGTTTTCGCTGGCTAACGCCGCTGCGGTCACCTGGGCAATCATAAAGCCGGAGTTGACGCCGCCGTTTTTCACGAGGAACGGCGGCAGCTGCGACATATGGCTGTCCATCATCAGCGCGATGCGGCGCTCGGACAGCGAGCCGATTTCGGCAATTGCCAGGGCGATATTGTCCGCCGCCATCGCCACCGGTTCGGCGTGGAAGTTGCCGCCGGAAATCACCTCATTCTCGCTGGCGAACACCAGCGGGTTGTCGGAGACCGCGTTGGCTTCAACCAACAGCACTTCCGCCGCCTGACGGATCTGCGTCAGGCAGGCGCCCATCACCTGCGGCTGACAGCGCAGAGAGTACGGGTCCTGCACCTTGGTGCAGCCGTGGTGCGACTGAGAAATCGCGCTGTCGTCGGTCAGTACGTGGCGATAGAGCGCGGCGGCATCAATCTGCCCGCGCTGGCCGCGAGCCTCGTGGATACGCGAGTCAAACGGACGACGCGAGCCCAGCGCCGCTTCGGTGGTTAGCGCGCCGCACACCACCGCGGAGGTAAACAGGTCTTCGGCTTCAAACAGGCCGCGCAGCGCGAACGCCGTCGAAGCCTGGGTGCCGTTAAGCAGCGCCAGCCCCTCTTTCGCCGCCAGGGTAATCGGCCTGAGTCCGGCTTTTTCCAGCGCCTGCGCGGCCGGCATCCACTCACCCTGCCAGCGGGCTTTCCCTTCCCCAAGTAGCGTCAGCGACATATGCGCCAGCGGCGCCAGGTCGCCGGATGCCCCCACCGAGCCTTTCGCCGGGATCCACGGCGTAACGCCTTTGTTCACCAGCTCCGCCAGCGCCTGGATCACGCTCAGACGAATGCCGGAAAAGCCGCGGGAGAGGCTGTTAATCTTCAGCACCATGATCAGGCGCGCCATCGCCTCATCCAGCGGCTCGCCGATACCGGCGGCGTGGGAGAGCACCAGCGAGCGCTGGAGGTTTTCGAGATCTTCGGTCGAGATTCGGGTTTGCGCCAGCAGGCCAAAACCGGTATTGATGCCGTAAGCGGTGCGCCCTTCCGCGAGGATCGCGTTGACGCAGGCCACGCTCTCGTCAATCGCCGCAAAGGCGCGCTCGTCGAGCACGACGTTCAGCGGGTGGCTATAGATATCGCGCAGTTGCGTCAGGCTCAGCTGGCCGGGAATAAGAGTTAAAGTTTTCATTTCAGCGTTGCCCCTGCGTTGCTGACACCATAGGAAGATTCAGTCCTTGTTCCGCTGCGCATTCAATCGCAATCTCATAGCCCGCATCCGCGTGACGCATCACGCCGGTTGCCGGGTCGTTATGCAGAACGCGAGCAATTCGCGCGGCCGCTTCGTCGGTTCCGTCGCAGACGATAACCATTCCGGAGTGCTGAGAGAAGCCCATTCCAACGCCGCCGCCGTGGTGCAGAGAGACCCAGGTCGCGCCGCTGGCCGTATTCAGCAAGGCGTTAAGCAGCGGCCAGTCGGACACCGCGTCGGAGCCATCGCGCATCGATTCGGTTTCACGGTTCGGGCTGGCAACCGATCCGGAATCCAGGTGGTCGCGACCGATAACGATCGGCGCGGAAACTTCGCCGCTGCGGACCATTTCGTTAAAGGCCAGGCCCAGCTTCTGCCGCCACTCGAGGCCAACCCAGCAGATACGCGCCGGCAGGCCCTGGAAGCTGATGCGCTCGCGCGCCATATCCAGCCAGTGGTGCAGATGCTTGTCGTCTTTGACGATCTCTTTCACTTTGGCATCGGTCTTATAAATATCCTGCGGGTCGCCGGAGAGCGCCACCCAGCGGAACGGGCCGATACCGCGGCAGAACAGCGGGCGAATATAGGCGGGAACGAAGCCAGGGAAGTCGAAGGCCTTGTCGACGCCCATTTCCTGGGCCATCTGGCGAATATTGTTGCCGTAGTCGAAGGTCGGAATGCCCATCTCATGGAAGGCCAGCATGGCCTGAACGTGGTCGGCCATCGAGCGTTTGGCGGCCTGAATGGTGCCCTGCGGGTCGG
The DNA here is from genome assembly GCF_902705905.1 of Klebsiella sp. 18074. NCBI lineage: Bacteria > Pseudomonadati > Pseudomonadota > Gammaproteobacteria > Enterobacterales > Enterobacteriaceae > Klebsiella > Klebsiella sp. 18074. The sequence goes on from NZ_CACSIS010000031.1 coordinate 45,016, forward strand.
AGACCGCTTTTTCCTGATACTCTTCCCAGCTCCAGCCTTTCGGCAGATAGCCGTGCAGCGGGTCGTGGGCGCTGGTCTGGTCGGTGACCATGTCCGGGCGCACGCCGCGTTTTACCATTTCCGGCACGATGTCGGCGGCGTTGCCGCACAGCGCGATAGAGACGGCGCGGCCTTCGGCGGTATATTTCTTGATGCGGGCCAGCGCATCATCCAGCGACGTCGCCTGTTCGTCAACGTAGCGGGTACGCAGACGGAAATCGATACGGCTCTGCTGGCACTCAATGTTCAGCGAGCAGGCGCCCGCCAGGGTCGCGGCCAGCGGCTGCGCGCCGCCCATGCCGCCCAAACCGGCAGTGAGCACCCAGCGGCCTTTCAGGCTGCCCTCATAGTGCTGGCGGCCGGCTTCGACGAAGGTTTCGTAGGTGCCCTGCACGATGCCCTGGCTGCCGATATAAATCCAGCTTCCGGCGGTCATCTGGCCGTACATGGCCAGACCTTTGGCGTCGAGTTCGTTGAAGTGTTCCCAGGTCGCCCAGTGCGGGACCAGGTTAGAGTTGGCGATCAGCACGCGGGGTGAGTTTTCATGGGTTTTAAATACGCCCACCGGCTTGCCGGACTGCACCAGCAGGGTCTCATCGTTTTCCAGGTTTTTCAGCGCCTTCACGATAGCGTCATAGCATTCCCAGTTACGCGCCGCGCGTCCAATGCCGCCGTAAACCACCAGCTCGTGCGGGTTTTCGGCGACGTCCGGATCGAGGTTATTCATTAACATACGCAGCGGTGCTTCGGTCAGCCAGCTCTTCGCACTCAGCGTCGTGCCTCGCGGTGCACGTACGTCCAACTGGCGGTATTTGCTTTGCGACATCGGGGTTTCTCCTGACTATTAACGTTGTTTACGTAGATACATATACTTGTCTATACAACCCTACGCAAGCCAGGATTTAACAGAAATGATACAATTTTGTTATATTGCGTCAGCAATCACGCTTTTGCCGACGCGCTGAGGATCAGGAGCCGAAGCGCCCCTGCAGGCGATAGCGGCTGCCGGGAAACAGCAGGCGGGCGTGGGAAACAATATGCGTCGTCGACCAGGTGCGGCGGCGAATCATCAGGCAGGGATCCTGGGCATGAATGTGTAGCAGCTCGCACTCCTTCGCGCTCGCCTGCACCGCTTCGACAATATGCTCCCCCTCGGTTAGCGGGGCAATCAGCGACAGGTAGTCGTGCGGCGTGGTGGCGGTGTAGTCCTGGCGCAAATAGTCCGGCACCACGGTGGCGTTGACGCAGCGGTCCTCAATTTGTACCGGTACGTCGTTTTCGAAATGCACCATCAGGGAGTGAAATATCCGCGTGCCTTCGGCGACGTTGAGCGCCGCCGCCTGGATAAGGTCGGCCCGGGTCTCCTCCAGCAGCAGCACCTCACAGCGGTGGTGGTGGTGGCGGGAGACGATTTCATCGGCGATGCTGCGGACTTCAAACAGCGCCGACTGTCCTTTCGGCTCCGCCACGAAGGTCCCCACGCCCTGCAGGCGCACCAGCAGGCCTTCGTCGGTAAGCTCGCGAAGCGCGCGATTGATGGTCATACGGCTAAAACCAAACTGCGCCACCAGCTCTGCTTCCGAAGGGATGCGATCGTGCGGGCGCCAGACGCCGCTTTGGATCTTTTCGCTGATCGCCTGCTTCACCTTTTCATAGAACGGTGCCGGCGCGGAGCGAGATTGCTGTGAAAACATAGCCTGGCTTTCCTTATTCTCAATGGGCGGCGAAACGATCAGAATATACTGAATCGTCAGCGCCACCAATGGGCGATTTGCCATGCCAGCCGGGCCGCCGTGCGGGCACCCTGGCTATCGATGTCAAATTGCGGATTAAACTCCACCAGATCCACTGCCTGTAGCTTGCCGCTGCGGCACAGCGGCTCAACGATGCGCAGCAACGTGGTCAGCGGCACGCCCAGCGCCGCGGGCGCCGAGACCGCCGGCATTTCGCGGGCCGGCATAACGTCAAGGTCGATGGTCAGGTAGAGGCGATCGTAGAGGGCGATTTGGCGCACGATTTCCGGCGCAACTCGTTCCTCATAGGCCTGCAGAACGTCCAGATCCTCAATGACCCGCACCTCGCGACGCGCCGCTTCATCCCACAGGGCCTGGGTATTCGCCGCGCGGCTGGCGCCGATGCAGGCGTAGTGAAAGCCGCGCCCCTGCGCCTCGCACTCCAGCGCCAGCTGGCGGAACGGCGTCCCCGAGCTGGCCCGTTCGGCAAAGCGTAAATCGAGATGCGCGTCGAGGTTGATAATACCGACCTTTTGGCCGGGGAACGCGTCCAGCACGCCGGCGCCGTGGCCAAAGGCCGTTTCGTGACCCCCGCCCAGCACCAGGGTGCGTTTGCCGGCACGCTGGCAGGCGGCCACCGCCTCGCGCAGCGCCTGCTGAGCCTCCTCCAGCGCCTCGCCCATCACGCTAACGGTGCCCATATCCACGCAGCGCTCGTGGCCGCCGTGGCTGGCCATATTCGCCAGCGCCCGCCGCAGCGTTTCGGGCCCCTTTTCCGCTCCGGTGCGCCCGAGGTTGCGCCGTACGCCCTCATCGCAGGCAAAGCCCAGCAGCGCAATCTCGCCCGGCTGCTCGTCGGGGGCGAAACGCTCCACCCGCGCTATCGTTTGAAACAGGCGCAGCGCGTTGGCGGCTTCGCCGCTGTCGTCGCGCCCTTGCCACAGCCCGGCGGGCGTCGGTTGCCACAGCTTCATTGCATCTCTCCTCGTACCACGCGATGCCAGAGTGGACTGCGCCCCGGTTCATACACCATCTCTACCGGATGTTCGGCGTCCCAGATGGCAAAATCGGCGACGAATCCCGCCGCCAGCTGGCCGTGGCTCGCCTGACGCCCCAGCGCCCTCGCCGCGTGGCGGGTCACGCCGGCCCACGCCTCCTCCGGCGTCAGGCCAAACTTGACGCAGGCCATATTCATCGCCAGATGCAGGCTGGCAAAGGGGCTGGTGCCCGGGTTGTAGTCCGTCGCCACCGCCATCGGGACCTGATACTGTCGCAGCAGCTCTACCGGCGGTCGGCGGGTCTCGTTGAGGAAATAGAACGCGCCGGGCAGCAGCACTGCGACCGTCCCGCTGCGGCTCATCGCCGCCACGCCCTCTTCCGTCAGATATTCGATATGGTCGGCAGAGAGCCCGCGATAGCAGCTCACCAGCTGGGCACCGCCGAGGGAGGAGAGCTGTTCGACGTGGCCCTTAACCGGAATTCCACGCGCCTGCGCCGCCTGGAACACCCGCTCGGTCTGCTGCGGGCTGAAGCCGACGTTTTCACAGAACACGTCGACGCTTTCAAACAGCCCCTCTTCCCACAGCGTCGGCAGCAGGGTTTCGCAGACCAGGGTGATATAGCCGTCGGGGTCACCTTTATACTCCGGAGGCGTCGCGTGGGCGGAGAGCAGCGTGGCCGACAGCTCAAACGCATTGCTTTCGCTCAGCCGTCGCGCCACGCGCAGCATCTTGCGTTCGCTTTCCAGATCCAGCCCGTAGCCGGACTTAATTTCAACCGTCGTGACCCCTTCACGCAGCAGGCGATCGAGGCGCTGCTGCGCCAGCGCCAGCAGCTGCGCTTCGCTGCTCTCGCGGGTGGCGCGCACCGTCGAATTAATGCCGCCGCCGTTAGCGCTGATGGTCTGGTAAGAGACGCCGTTGAGCCGCTGCTCCCACTCCTGCGCCCGGCTGCCGCCGAAGATCAGGTGGGTATGGCAATCAATCAGCCCCGGCGTCACCAGCCTGCCGCCAAGGTCAACGCTGCGCCCGGCCGGGGCGTCGCTTTCGGGGATCACGGCCTCAATCCGCCCGTTGCGCACCAGCAGCGCGTGGCGATCCAGCAGGCCATAAGGCCGCGAGTCCTGTGGGTTCAACGTGGCGAGGCGGGCGTTTCGCCAGATAACGAGATCGGAAGTGGCTTCAGTCATAGCGGTCAACTTGTCATGGGTTGTATAGACATTTATTTTCATTCCACCGAGAATGTCAATAAAAGCAGGGATAATTGTTATTTTTTTGTGACTACGAACGGCCCCGCCTGCGGGTGCAAAACAGCATAACGCTAACTTTTTAGCCCAGCGTCTTCCCGTTTTGCTCAACTTAGTATAAAAAAGCAGGTTTTAAAGAGCTTATCTATTCACACACCCCAAATAATTCGGCCCGTATCGAGGTGGCAGGCGTACGTTGCCAGCAAAGAAGCGGCTTGAAGTATGGCGGGTATAGCTAATTGATTCTTGCCCGGAGCAACATGAACACATTTTCAGTTTCCCGACTGACGCTGGCGCTGGCCTTCGGCGTGACGTTATCCGCCTGCAGCTCAACCCCTGCGGATCAGCAACCCTCGACCCAGGCAGCGCCAGGCACCGCCTCTCGCCCCGTTTTAAGCGCCGATGAAGCGAAGAATTTCCTGCCGGTGAGCTATTTCCAGTCGCTCAATCCGAACGCCGCGGCGTGGACGCCGGCGGCCATTGCCGCGCCGGCCCAGCCTGACTTCGTCGTCGGGCCTGCGGGGACTCAGGGCGTAACCCACACCACGATCCAGGCCGCCGTCGATGCGGCAATTGCCCGTCACTCCGACCGCCGTCAGTTCATTGCGATTATGCCGGGTGAATATACCGGTACCGTGTATGTCCCGGCCGCCCCCGGTGCGCTGACCCTCTACGGTACCGGCGAGAAGCCGCTGGATGTGAAAATTAGCCAGGCGATCGATTCGGAAATGGACGTCACCAGCTGGCGTCATCTGGTCAATCCGGCCGGAAAATATATGCCAGGCAAACCGGCGTGGTATATGTTCGACAGCTGCCAGAGCAAGCGTACTGCCACCGTCGGCGTGATGTGCTCTGCGGTCTTCTGGTCGCAGAATAACGGCCTGCAGCTGCAGAACCTGACCATCGCTAACAACCTCGGCGATAGCGTTGATGCCGGCACCCACCAGGCCGTCGCGCTGCGCAGCGATGGCGACCAGGTGCAGATTAACAACGTCAATATTCTCGGCCGCCAGAACACCTTCTTCGTGACCAACAGCGGCGTGCAGAACCGTCTGCAGAACGATCGTCAGACCCGCACGCTGGTCAGCAACAGCTATATTGAAGGCGATGTCGATATCGTTGCCGGCCGCGGCGCGGTTGTCTTTGATAACACTGATTTCCGCGTCGTGAATTCCCGCACGCAGAAAGAGGGCTACGTCTTCGCCCCGGCGACGCTGAAAAGCGTCACCTACGGCTTCCTCGCCATCAACAGCCGCTTCACCGCTTCCGGCGATGGCGTCGCGCAGCTGGGCCGCTCTCTGGACGTTGATAGCAACACCAACGGTCAGGTGGTTATCCGCGATAGCGTGATTAACGAAGGCTTTAATATTGCTAAGCCGTGGGCCGATGCAGCAGCCTCTAACCGCGCCTTCAGCGGTAATACCGGCGCGGTAGACGCCAAAGGCGTTGCGCAGCGTAACCTCAACGACGACGGCTTCAACCGCATGTGGGAGTACAACAACCGCGGCGTGGGAAGTTTTGTTGTCGCTGAGCCGAAGCAATAATCGTCCTGCCTAAAGGGGGGAGCCGCTCCCCCCTTTGCTCCCCCCTCGTCCTGCCCGGCCTCCACTGCGCAAAAAAAAGACGTTTTTTAGGCGAATAAAAACGCCCGCTGGCGCGTTTACACGATGAAAGACAACGATGGCGCTTATCCCCTGCGGTTCGGCTCTACGCCCAGGCGCCGCGCCCGGTTGCGCATACGCCCATTCTGGAGACTAAAATGAACGTACTTTCATCCATATTATGCCCCGCCTCGCGCCGCATGGCCGTTCCGGCACTGCTATTTTTCCTGTCCGTGCCGCCGGTTTTTGCTATGGCCGATAATAGTACCGAGAGTAAAACGCCTGACTGCCCGAGCGGGCAAGTTTATGACAGCGCCACCAAACAGTGCGTGCCGGAGAAAACCAGCAGCCTCAGCGACCAGGATAAAACTAACTACGCCTACCATCTGGCGAAAAAAGGCGAATACCAGACGGCGCTGAACCTGCTGGATTCGTTAAAAAACAGCAATACGGCCGAGTCCTGGAACTACCGCGGCTATGCGACCCGCAAGCTCGGACGCACGGACGAAGGCATCGGTTACTATCAGCGCTCGCTGGCGTTGGCGCCGAACTATGCCAAAGCCCGGGAATATCTGGGGGAAGCATGGATGATAAAAGGTCGTCCGGATCTCGCGAAGGAGCAGCTGAAGGTGATTGCCGGGATCTGCGGCCAGCGCTGCGAGGAGTATCGCGATCTGCAGGCGGCCATTAACGGGCATCCTGAATCCTGATTATCGTCACGAGGGAAAGAAAATCACAACCAGTGAAGTTTGCTCACAGCTCGCCGCACATCTCTCCCGCCTTTGGCGCTACGGGCTGGTCCTGTCGCGCAGCCGCGATGTCGCCGAGGAGCTGGCACAGTCCACCTGCGTACGCGCGCTCGAAAGGAGCGCGCAGTATACGCCGGGCACGCGTATCGACAGATGGCTGTTTTCTATTCTCCACTCAATCTGGATTTCAGAGCTGCGCGCGCGCCACGTGCGGATGGGGCAGGGATTCGTCGACAGCGAAGAGCTGGTTGCGCCTGATTCCCGTGAAATGGCGGAAGATAGCCTGCAGTACCGGCAAATTATGCGTCGCGTGGGCGCACTGGAGGAAGCCCAGCGCAATGCCGTATTTTTGGTGTATGTCGAAGGCTTTACCTATCAGGAGGCGGCTGACACCCTGTCGGTGCCGGTCGGTACCATTATGAGCCGGCTGGCGGCGGCAAGGCTGACGCTGGCAAAATCGATAGCTACCCCGCCCTCAGCGAAGGAGAAACGCTCTTGAAATCGTTAATTTTTACGCCTCCCTATAACGATGAAGCCATCGTTGCCTGGCTGGACGGTGAGATGAGCGACGCCGACGCCCGTAGCTTCGAGGCGGCGTTCAAGAGCGATGGGCAGCTTGCCGCCCGCACCGCCGAGCTGATGAGCAGCAATGAGAACTATCGCCAGGCCTTTGCGCCCTTGCTCGATGAGGCGCCGCTGGAGCGCATGCAGGCAAGGCTCGACGCGCAGCTGGCAGAGGCCGAGGATAGCCGCACGCCCGCGCCGCGCCCGTCGTTTAGCCGCCGCGCAATGATTGCCGCTTCGATCGGCTTTTTGCTGATAGGTAGCGGAGTCGGCTATCTGGCGCGCCCGGCAGCGGACGAGCAGGATGAGAGCGAAAACATTCGCGATCTTGAGGCCCGCTATATGTCGCTCTACAGCGCCGAAACGCTGCTCGATCTCGACAGCTCGCCGAAGCTTCTGCAGCGCGGGCTGACGCGCGCCGCCGAGGATCTTGGCCTGCATCTCAATGAGCATCAGCTCAGGCTGCAGGGCGCGGAGCTTAAAATGGTCCGCATGCTGCGCTACGACAGCACCTCCATCGCGCAGATTGCCTGGATGCATGCCGAGTATGGCCCCATGGCGCTGTGCATCTCTGCGCAACGCCAGTCGGGCAGCGCGGAGATTAGCAGCGAGCAGCGCCACGGAATGAATCTCGCCTGGTGGCACGATCGGGGATATCAGTTCGTATTAATTGGCCGCAACCCCGGCGTAGAGCTGCAAAGCAGCGCCCGGACGCTGCAGGCAGCGCTGTCATAAGCGCAGCGCCGCCCGCTCGGAGGCCGACTTAAGTCTGCTCGGCGCATAAAAAAACCTCGCCGCTGCGAGGTTTTATCGGCCACTTTGGCTTAGTGAGCGTTAACAACGACCCACATCGGCCCCTGACCGACGGCATAGCGCCCTTTCTCCTGCAGCAGGCCCTGCTCGCCGCTGATTTCATACACCGCGACGTGGTGGGATTTCTGCCCGGCGGCAATCAGGTATTTGCCGCTGTGATCGAGGTTAAAGCCGCGCGGCTGGGCCTCGGTCGGCTGGTAGCCTTCAATCGCCAGCACGCTGCCGTCTTCGGAGACGCTGAAGATGGTGATAATGCTGGCGGTACGATCGCAGGCGTAGAGATGACGTCCGTCGGCGGTCAGGTGGATATCCGCCGCCCAGCGCACGCCGGTAAAGTCGGCAGGCATCATATCCAGCGTCTGCACGCACTCAATTTTGCCGTGCGGATCCTTCAGATCCCAGACGTCAACGGAGCTGTTCAGCTCGTTCACGCAGTAGCCGTACTGCTGGTTCGGATGGAACACCATATGACGCGGGCCAGCGCCTTCAACGGTGGTGACTTCCGCCGGATCCTGTGCGGCCAGGAAACCGTCATCGCTGAGGGTAAACAGACAGATGCGGTCCTGCTTGAGCGCCGGTACCCACAGCGTACGGTTATCCGGAGAGATATTGGCAGAGTGGCAGCCTTCCAGGCCTTCAACGACCGCCACCGTTTCACCCGGCAGACCGTCGGTCAGCGGAGTGACGCTTACGCAGCCCGAATTATACGAGGCGCTGAACACAAAGCGGCCCAGCCGGTCGGTGGAGATATGCGTCGGGCTTCCCGGCAGCGCGGCTTCACCGGCGAAGGTCAGCGCCCCGTTATCTGGCGCAATGCGGTAGGCCAGTACGCGAAACTCCGGACGCACGCCGACGTAGAGATACTCTTTATTCGGGCTCACCACCATCGGCTGCACCTGGCCCGGGGCGTCGACAACCTGCACCAGGGTCAGATTTCCCTCAAGATCCAGGCTCCAGACGTGGATCTGCTGGCTTTCCGGGCTGGCGGTATAAACGGTTTGTTTCATGACTGCTCCTTTCCTCACTGCACGTGGAAAACTTATACATTTCATTCATCAAACTGCTGGTTCGATGCAATGTATAGACTCTTTTAACGGTAGATGCTGAAAAATTTGCCCCTGAGGCACAGCGGTGTACCATCATGGCCTGCTCACTTTTCACCATTAACCGGAAACAACACATGACCTCACGCGTGATTGCCCTGGATTTAGACGGCACCCTACTGACCTCCAGCAAGACCATCCTGCCCGCCTCGCTTGAGGCGCTGGCTCGTGCCCGCGCGGCCGGTTATCAGGTGATCGTCGTCACGGGTCGACATCACGTCGCGATCCATCCTTTTTATCAGGCACTGGCTTTGGATACACCTGCAATTTGTTGTAATGGCACTTATTTGTATGATTATCAGGCAAAAAAGGTTCTGCAGGCCGATCCGATGGCAGTCGATAAGGCGCTGAGCCTCACCAGGATGCTCGCCGACCACGACGTTCACGGCCTGATGTACGTCGACGACGCCATGCTCTACGAACATCCGACCGGGCACGTCATCCGTACCGCCCGCTGGGCAGAGTCGCTGCCCCAGGAGCAGCGCCCGGTCTTCACCCAGGTTGACTCACTGGCGCAGGCGGCGCGCGAGGTGAAGGCGGTGTGGAAGTTCGCCCTCACCGACGAAAACATTCCTAAACTGCAGCAGTTCGCGCAGCACGTCGGCCAGACGCTGGGTCTGGAGTGCGAGTGGTCGTGGCACGATCAGGTCGATATCGCCCGCGCCGGCAACAGCAAGGGCAAGCGCCTGACGCAGTGGGTTGAAGCACAGGGGCTATCAATGCAGGACGTAGTGGCCTTCGGCGACAACTATAACGACCTCAGCATGCTGGAAGCTGCTGGTACCGGCGTGGCGATGGGTAACGCGGTCGACGAAGTCAAAGCGCGTGCGAACGTGGTGATTGGCGAGAATGAAAGCAACAGCATTGCCGACTTTATCAACCGCAACCTGCTGTAATCAGGCGCTAATCGACACGCTCTTGATTTGCGCATACAGCCACTGACCTGGCTTCACCCCCAGGTCATCTCTGGCCCACGGGCTGATGCGCGCCCACAGCGTGCGGCCGCTGACCTCCAGCTGCACCTCAATCTGTCCGTTGGTTTCAATACACTGCACGACCTGCGCGCGTAAAATATTGCGAATGCTGGTCCGCTGCGGTTGCTCCAGCACCAGCGATACGTCGGAGGCCTGAACGCGAATGCGCGCCGATTCGCCCGCAGGCCGCTCAAGCTGATTAACCCACAGCCGCTGCTCGCCGAGGGCCAGGGCGGTCATCGCATACTGCGGATGCTGGGCGACAACCGAAACGGTGAGTATCGTGCTCTGCTGGTCCTGCGGCAGCCACGGGTGCATCACGCTGCTGCTCCACACCTCTTCAAGATCGCCAAACGCCTTCACGCTGCCGTTTTCCAGCACCAGCACCTTATCCGCCAGATGCTGGATCTCATCCAGCGAATGGCTGACGTACAGCATCGGGATGTTGATTTCGCGCGCCAGCCGCTGCAGGTAGGGCAGCAGCTCGCGCTTGCGCGGAATATCCAGCGAGGCCAGCGGCTCATCGAGCAGCAGCAGCTCGGGGGCGGTCAGCAGCGCCCGACCGATGGCCACCCTCTGCTTCTCGCCGCCGGAGAGCCCGCCCGGCAGACGATCGAGCAGCGGCTCAATCCCCAGCAGCGCTACCAGCTTATCGAACTGGCCGGCCATACTCTTCGCCATGCCGTACTGCAAATTGCCGCGCACTTTGTAGTGCGGGAACAGGCGGGCGTCCTGGAAAACATAGCCAATGCGCCGTTTTTCCGGCGCCAGGCAGATCCGCTTTTCAACATCGTTCAGCACCCTGCCGTTGAGCACAATGCGCCCTTTCTGCGGCCGAGTCAGGCCGCTGATGGCGTTGATAAGCGAGGTTTTACCGGCTCCGGATACGCCAAACACCGCGGTAATACCGCTGGCGGGCAGCGTCTCCTGAATGTTCAGGCAGTGGGTTCCCAGCGTCTGGGTAAAATCGAGTTCAAGCATCGTTATTTGCCCATCCGCGCGCGGCTGAGGCGCGCCAGCCATTCGGAAACCAGCAGCGAGATCAGCGCCAGCACGATGGAAATTAAGCATAAGCGCGCGGCGGCGCCCTCCCCGCCCGGGGTTTGGATCAGGGTATACATTGCCGAGGGGATGGTGCGCGTTTCGCCGGGAATATTGGAAACGAAGGTAATGGTCGCGCCAAACTCGCCCAGCGAGCGGGCGAAGGCCAGCACGGTGCCGACGATAATGCCCGGCAGCGTCAGCGGCAGCGTGATGGTAAAGAACACCCGCCAGCGCCCGGCGCCCAGGGTGCGCGCCGCCTGCTCAAGCTTGATATCGACCCCTTCAAGCGCCAGGCGAATCGCCCGCACCATTAAGGGAAACGACATCACCGCCGCCGCCAACACCGCGCCGCGCCAGCTGAAGGCAAACGTCAGGCCAAACCAGTCATACAGCCAGCTGCCGATAAAACCGCGCCTGCCCATTGCAATCAACAGCAGGTAGCCGACCACCACCGGCGGCAGCACCAGCGGCAGGTGGAGAAGGCTGTCGAGCAGCGCTTTTCCGGGGAAGCTGCGCCTGACCAGCAGCCAGGAAAAAAAGATCCCAAAGGGTAAGCTAAACACCACCGCCAGGGATGATACTTTGAGGCTCAGCAGCACCGCCTGCCATTCGGGATCGCTTAAAATCATTGGCGGGTAGTAAATCCGTATTGTTTGAAGATGGCTGACGCCTCGGGCCCTTTCAGGTAGTCATAGAATGCGGTAACGGTCGCATTTTTATGACCGTCAACGATGGCCAGCGGATACTCAACCTTCTTATGCGAATCTTCCGGGAAGGTCCCCACAACTTTAACCCCTTTGCTGGCAACCGCATCCGAGCCGTAAACAATGCCCAGCGGCGCTTCGTCACGTTCAACCAGCGCCAGCGCCCCGCGCACGTCTTCCGCCGGAGCCAGTTTTGCTGACAAGGTATCCCACGCGCCCAGCTTTTGCAGCGCTTCTTTAGCATAAATCCCGGCCGGCACGTGCTCCGGATCGCCCACCGCCAGACGGCCGCCCTTCAGCAGGCTGGTCCAGTCGGTCTTGCTGCTAATGGTAATATCACTTTGCGTGCTAGCCTTAGGCGCAACGACGACCAGGCTGTTACCCAGCAGCGTTGCGCGCGTGGCGGTATCAATCGCTTTTTTCTCGACCGCATAATCCATCCACTTCTGGTCGGCGGAAATAAACAGGTCAGCAGGGGCCCCCGCTTCAATTTGCCGTGCCAGCGTTGAAGAGGAGGCGAAGGATGAAACCACATCAACCTTTTTCTCCTGCTTATAGACCTTCGCGATATCCTGCATCGCGTTGGTTAATGAAGCCGCCGCGAAGACCGTTATCTTTCCCTCTTCTGCCAGCGCCTGCCCGGCGACGGAGAGCGTTAACGTTGCTCCAACAAAAAAACGTAACCATTGACGTGCCATCTGAAACTCCTGTGCGTGCGTTATGTAAAAAACAATATAACGATGTGTGCAGGGTTTTCCCAGCGCGAATTGGTGGTAACCAGATGAGGATCAAAAGGAAGGGAGAAAAAAACGCCCGGAGGAACCGGGCGTCAGGAAATCAGTTTTTTTGCTGGCCGCGATCTTTATGACCGACGCCGGAGAAGATGTTGAACACTTCGCCCAGACCGTAAATCAGACCGAGGATGATAGCCATCACCACCGGGACCATGACCACGGCAAAAACCAGACTTTTCAATAGCTCTAACATAGTGGGCTCCAGAAAGTACGAATGCTTAAGTGTAACCGTTTCAGCAGGAAAAACACGCCCCATTTGTGCGATGCCTCACCGGCTACCGCCAGAGAACTATCTTGCAAGATGCCCGCTATCGGTCACAATACCCTTTTTGCCAGGATATTATTATGCAGGCCGAAATTCTCCTCACCCTGAAATTACAGCAGCGCCTGTTCGCCGACCCTCGCCGCATCTCCCTGCTAAAGCAGATTGACCAGACGGGTTCCATTAGCCAGGGCGCGAAAAATGCCGGCATCAGCTATAAAAGCGCGTGGGATGCCATTAACGAAATGAATCAGCTTAGCGAGCAGGCGCTGGTTGACCGCGCCACCGGCGGTAAAGGCGGCGGCGGCGCGGTGCTGACCCGCTACGGCCAGCGGCTGATTCAGCTTTACGACCTGCTGGCGCAGATTCAACAGAAAGCGTTTGACGTCCTGAGCGACGACGACGCGCTGCCCCTCGACAGCCTGCTCGCCGCCATCTCCCGCTTCTCCCTGCAAACCAGCGCCCGTAACCAGTGGTTTGGCACCATCACCGGCCGCGACCATCAGCAGGTGCAGCAGCACGTTGAGGTTTTGCTGGCCGACGGCCAAACCCGCCTAAAAGTCGCGATCACTGCCCGGAGCGCCGAACGGCTCGGCCTGGATGAAGGCCAGGAGGTGCTGGTGTTGCTGAAAGCGCCGTGGGTCGGTATGACCCAGGACCCGACTGTGGCGGCAGAGGCCGACAACCAGTTGACGGGACGGATCGGCCATATTGAATACGGGCCGGAGCAGTGCGAAGTGCTGATGGCGCTGCCGGACGGTCAGAACCTGTGCGCGACCCTGCCGCGGGAGCAGACCGAAGGGCTGGCTGAGGGTGCCGAGGCGATCGCCTATTTCAATGCCGACCGCATCATTCTTGCCACCTTGTGCTGACGGGATTGACATTGCTCGCCTGAAGACGTATCCCTGAAGCATATTGCTGCAAAAAGTGGGATACACAATGTCATCATTGCAAATATCGCAAGGCACGTTCCGCCTGAGCGACACAAAAACGTTAAATATTGAACACCTCACCGTTGGCGCCGGCGAAAGCTGGGCATTCGTCGGTAGCAACGGCAGCGGTAAATCCGCGCTGGCCCGCGCGCTATCCGGCGAACTCACCCTGCTCTCCGGCCGGCGTGAAAGTGATTTTACCCGCATCACCCGCCTCTCCTTTGAACAGCTACAGAAGCTAGTCAGCGACGAATGGCAGCGCAACAACACCGATTTACTCAGCCCTGGCGAAGAAGATACCGGCCGCTTTACGCATGAGATAATTCAGGATGAGTATAAAGATGCCGCCCGCTGCGCGCATCTTGCCGGGCTGTTTGGCATTTCCGGCCTGCTGCAGCGCCGGTTTAAATATCTCTCTACCGGCGAGACGCGCAAAACGCTGCTGTGCCAGGCGCTGATGGCGAAGCCGGATTTACTGATCCTCGATGAGCCCTTCGATGGCCTTGACGTGGCCTCCCGCCACCAGCTGGCCGAGCTGCTGGCTACCCTGAACGGAGAAGGCATCACCCTCGTGCTGGTGCTCAACCGGTTCGACGAGATCCCCGCCTTCGTCCAGTTTGCCGGCGTGCTGGCGGACTGTACGCTAAGCGGAATCGGGGAGAAGCAGACCCTGCTGCAGCAGGCGCTGATCGCCCAGCTGGCCCATAGCGAGCAGCTTGACGGGATCGTACTGCCGGAGCCGGATGCCCCCGCCGCCCGCCACTCTCTGCTCGCCGATACGCCGCACATTATCCTCAACGACGGGGTGGTGTCCTATAACGACCGGCCAATCCTCAATCACCTTAGCTGGCAGGTAAATCCCGGCGAGCACTGGCAGATAGTCGGGCCTAACGGCGCCGGGAAATCGACCCTGCTCAGCCTGATAACCGGCGATCATCCGCAGGGATACAGTAACGATCTGACCCTGTTTGGCCGCCGTCGCGGCAGCGGCGAAACCATCTGGGATATCAAAAAACATATCGGCTACGTCAGCAGCAGCCTGCACCTGGAGTATCGCGTCAGCACCACCGTGCGCAACGTCATTCTTTCGGGCTATTTCGACTCTATAGGCATCTATCAGGCCGTTTCCGATAAGCAGCGCAAGCTGGTGCAGACCTGGCTGGATATTCTGGGTATCGACGGCCGCACCGCCGACGCCCCGTTCCACAGCCTGTCGTGGGGCCAGCAGCGCCTGGCGCTGATTGTGCGCGCGCTGGTGAAACACCCGACGCTGCTGATCCTCGACGAGCCGCTGCAGGGGCTCGACCCTCTTAACCGCCAGCTGGTACGCCGCTTTGTTGACGTGCTGATTAGCGAAGGGGCAACCCAGCTGCTGTTTGTCTCCCACCACGCCGAGGATGCCCCGGACTGCATCACCCACCGCCTCGAGTTCATCCCTGGTGGAGACGATTACACTTATCGAATCGGTCCGCTGGCAAAATAGACCAATTCAGGGGTCTGCGGATCCCTGATTTTTTTCAGAAAAAGTTCACAAACAACAATTAACTCACTGTTTTAAAATAATTTTTATTTAAATATAGCGTTTATGTATTTTAGTGTAAGCGATACCACCAATTTGGTCTGTGTCACACTTTTTCGTTCTTTGATATGCTATCGTCTTCACATACGATAAGCCTATTGGAGCGAGTCATGAAAGTATTGGTTACAGGTGGTAGCGGTTACATTGGAAGTCATACCTGCGTGCAGCTGCTGCTGCAGGGGCATGAAGTGATTATCCTCGACAACCTCTGCAACAGTAAGCGCAGCGTGCTGCCGGTGATTGAGCGTCTTGGCGGGAAAAAAGCGACCTTTGTTGAGGGCGATATCCGCAATGAAGCGTTGATGACCGAGATCCTGCACGATCACGCCATTGAGGCGGTGATCCACTTTGCCGGGCTGAAAGCCGTCGGCGAATCCGTCGCCAAACCGCTGGAATACTACGACAATAATGTGACCGGCACATTAAAATTAGTTGCCGCCATGCGCGCCGCCGGCGTCAAAAACTTTATTTTCAGCTCCTCCGCCACCGTCTACGGCGACCAGCCAAAGATCCCTTACGTTGAAAGCTTCCCGACCGGCACACCGCAAAGCCCGTATGGCAAAAGCAAGCTGATGGTCGAGCAAATTCTTGCCGACCTGCAGAAAGCGCAGCCGGACTGGAGCATTGCGCTGCTGCGCTACTTCAACCCGGTTGGCGCTCACCAGTCCGGCGATATGGGCGAAGACCCGCAGGGCATCCCTAACAACCTGATGCCGTACATTGCGCAGGTGGCGGTGGGTCGTCGCGAATCGCTGGCGGTATTCGGTAACGACTATCCGACCGAGGATGGCACCGGCGTGCGCGACTATATCCACGTCATGGACCTCGCGGACGGGCACGTTGCGGCGATGGAAAAACTGGCCGGTAAGTCAGGCGTGCATATTTATAACCTTGGTGCAGGCGTGGGCAGCAGCGTCCTTGACGTCATTAATGCCTTCAGCAAAGCCTGCGGCAAACCGATTAACTACCACTTCGCGCCGCGCCGTGAAGGCGATCTCCCGGCCTACTGGGCTGACGCCGAAAAGGCCGACCGTGAACTGAACTGGCGCGTCACGCGCAACCTTGACGAGATGGCACAGGACACCTGGCACTGGCAGTCCCGTCATCCGCAGGGTTACCCAGACTAAGGAACCGTCATGAGCGTATTTAACCCCGTCGACCATCCGCACCGTCGCTATAACCCGTTAACCGGGCAGTGGATTTTGGTTTCCCC
Organism: Klebsiella sp. 18074; assembly: GCF_902705905.1. NCBI lineage: Bacteria > Pseudomonadati > Pseudomonadota > Gammaproteobacteria > Enterobacterales > Enterobacteriaceae > Klebsiella > Klebsiella sp. 18074. Next base: position 61,365 of record NZ_CACSIS010000031.1, read on the forward strand.
GCATCGCGCCAAGCGCCCCTGGCAGGGGGCGCAGGAAACGCCGGCAAAACTGACCTTGCCCGCGCACGATCCGGATTGTTTCCTGTGCCCGGGTAACACCCGCGTCACCGGTGATACCAACCCGAACTACGCCGGCACGTACGTGTTTACTAACGACTTTGCGGCCTTGATGACCGATACCCCGGACGCGCCGGAAAGCGACGATCCCCTGATGCGCTGTCAAAGCGCGCGCGGGACCAGCCGGGTCATCTGCTTCTCGCCAGACCACAGCAAAACGCTGCCTGAGCTGAGCGTTGAAGCCCTGGAAGGCGTGGTTAAAGCGTGGCAGGAACAGACGGCCGATCTCGGCCAGCACTACCCGTGGGTGCAGGTGTTTGAGAATAAAGGCGCCGCGATGGGCTGCTCCAACCCGCATCCGCACGGCCAGGTCTGGGCCAACAGCTTCCTGCCGAACGAAGCCGAACGCGAAGATCGCCTGCAGAAAGCGCACTACGCCGACTACGGCACGCCGATGCTGGTGGATTACGCCCGGCGTGAGCTCGCCGACGGCAGCCGCACGGTGGTCGAAACTGAACACTGGCTGGCCGTCGTTCCCTACTGGGCGGCCTGGCCATTTGAGACCCTGCTGCTGCCGAAGGCGCACGTCCTGCGCCTGACCGATTTAACCGACGCACAGCGCACCGATCTTGCGCTGGCGCTGAAAAAGCTGACCAGCCGTTATGACAACCTGTTCCAGTGCTCATTCCCCTACTCGATGGGCTGGCACGGCGCGCCGTTTAACGGTGAAGACAATAATCACTGGCAGCTTCACGCCCACTTTTATCCGCCGCTGCTGCGTTCCGCTACGGTACGCAAATTTATGGTCGGCTACGAAATGCTGGCCGAAACCCAGCGTGACCTGACGGCGGAACAAGCCGCCGAGCGTCTGCGCGCGGTCAGCGACGTTCATTTTCGCGAATCCGGAGAATAACAATGAGTCTGAAAGAGAAAACCCAAGCCCTGTTTGCCGAGAAATTTGGCTACCCTGCCAGCCACACCATTCAGGCTCCGGGCCGCGTTAATTTGATCGGCGAACATACCGACTATAACGACGGTTTCGTGCTGCCCTGCGCCATTGACTATCAAACGGTCATCAGCTGCGCGCCGCGCGCGGACCGCGTGGTACGCGTGATTGCCGCCGATTATGAAAATCAGTCCGACGAGTTCTCGCTGGATGCCAAAATTATTAGCCACGATACCCAGCAGTGGTCCAACTACGTGCGCGGCGTGGTGAAGCATCTGCAGAAGCGCAGCGGCCATTTCGGCGGCGCGGATCTGGTCATTGCCGGCGACGTACCCCAGGGGGCTGGCCTAAGCTCCTCGGCCTCGCTGGAGGTTGCCGTCGGCACCGTATTCCAGCAGCTCTATCATCTGCCGCTGGACGGCGCGCAAATCGCGCTGAATGGCCAGGAGGCGGAAAACCAGTTCGTCGGCTGTAACTGCGGCATTATGGACCAGCTGATCTCCGCGCTGGGCAAGAAGGACCACGCCCTGCTGATTGACTGCCGTACGCTGGGCACGAGGGCCGTCTCGATGCCAAAAGGCGCGGCGGTGGTGATCATCAACAGTAATTTTAAACGCACCCTGGTCGGCAGCGAATACAATACCCGCCGCGAACAGTGCGAAACCGGCGCGCGCTTCTTCCAGCAGCCGGCGCTGCGTGACGTCACCCTTGCCGAGTTCAACGCCGTGGCCGCAGAGCTGGATCCGGTCGTTGCTCAGCGCGTTCGCCACGTGCTGACCGAAAACGCCCGTACCGTCGAAGCGGCAACCGCCCTGGAGAAAGGCGACCTGAAGCGAATGGGCGAGCTGATGGCGGAATCTCACGCCTCGATGCGCGATGATTTTGAAATCACCGTCCCGCAAATTGACGCCCTGGTTGAGATCGTTAAAGCCACCATCGGCGACAAAGGTGGCGTACGCATGACCGGCGGCGGCTTCGGCGGCTGCATCGTCGCGCTGGTGCCGGAAGAGCTGGTGGATACCGTTCAGCAGGCCGTTGCCGCGCAGTATGAAGCGAAAACCGGGATTAAAGAGACCTTCTACGTTTGCAAACCTTCCCAGGGAGCCGGCCAGTGCTAAATCAAACCACAGAACGCGCGCCGGACGGCCAGCCGTGGCGACTCATTACCCTGCGCAACGACGCCGGGATGGTAGTCACGCTGATGGACTGGGGCGCTACGCTGCTCTCCGCCAGGGTGACGCTCGCTGACGGCAGCGTCCGCGAAGCCCTGCTCGGCTGCGCCTCGCCGCAGCAGTATACCCGCCAGGCGGCCTATCTCGGCGCCTCGGTCGGCCGCTATGCCAACCGCATCGCCAACAGCCGCTTTATGCTCGATGGCCAAACCGTCAACGTGGTGCCGTCTACTGACGCCGGCCACCAGCTGCACGGCGGACCGGACGGATTTGATAAGCGCCGCTGGCAGATAGTCAGCGCCGACGAGCGTCAGGCGCTGTTTTCACTCTCCTCCGCCGACGGCGACCAGGGATTCCCGGGGGCTTTGCAGGCTACGGCGCACTATCGCCTGACCGACGATAACCGTATTGCCATTGAATACCGCGCCACCGTCGATCGGCCCTGCCCGGTGAACCTGACCAACCACGTCTACTTTAACCTTGATGGCCAGCAGACCGACGTTCGCCAGCATCGGCTGCAGCTCTTCGCCGACCGCTATTTGCCGGTAGAGAGCGACGGGATCCCCGGCGGCGATCTGCGCGACGTTGCCGAAACCAGCTTTGACTTCCGCGAGCCTCAGCTGCTGGCGGAGCGTTTCCTGAGCGATGACGATCAGCGCAAGGTGAAAGGCTACGATCATGCGTTCCTGCTGCAGGCGCGGGGCGACGCTGGCCAGCCGGCGGCCCACCTCTGGTCGCAGGATGAAAAGCTGCAGATGACGGTCTACACCTCCGCCCCTGCGCTGCAGTTCTATTCCGGTAACTACCTCGGCGGCACGCCGTCGCGCACGGAGCAGCCGTACGCCGACTGGCAGGGCCTGGCGCTCGAAAGCGAATTCCTGCCCGACTCGCCAAACCACCCGCACTGGCCGCAGCCGGATTGCGTATTGCGCCCGGGCGAGGAGTACGTCAGCCTGACTGAATACCAGTTTATCGCCAGATAAACCCCCGCCCTCCTGATGGAGGGCTTTTTTTCGCCACTTTGGCGCAAATTGCGCCACCTTCAGACAAAAATATAACCGCTGATTTACAAGCATCTTACACTGAGCCACTATTTTCGCTATGGTTAGGGATAAGCGTTGCCGTGAGGCAAATCACGGCAATATAATGAGAATAGTTATCAATCAATAAACGCATACACCGCAGCATTCGGGTTGTATCGATTCGGCTACTGAGTGGGTCCCGCAAAACATAGCGCGCTATGCACGCAGGGTGAACAAGGCGGCCGCTGAGCCACAGCGCGAAGGACGGCGTGTTGTATTGAGGAGTGAGAGAATGGCTGTAACTAAGCTGGTACTGGTCCGTCACGGCGAAAGCCAATGGAACAACGAAAACCGTTTCACCGGTTGGTACGATGTCGATCTGTCCGAGAAAGGCGTGGGTGAAGCAAAAGCGGCAGGTAAACTGCTGAAAGAGGAAGGCTTCAGCTTCGACTTTGCTTATACCTCTGTGCTGAAACGTGCCATCCATACCCTGTGGAACGTGCTGGACGAACTGGATCAGGCCTGGCTGCCGGTTGAGAAATCCTGGAAACTGAACGAACGCCACTACGGCGCGCTGCAGGGTCTGAACAAAGCTGAAACCGCTGAAAAATACGGTGACGAGCAGGTTAAGCAGTGGCGCCGTGGCTTTGCCATTACGCCGCCGGAGCTGACCAAAGACGACGAGCGCTTCCCGGGCCACGACCCGCGTTATGCGAAGCTGACAGATGCCGAACTACCGGTAACCGAAAGCCTGGCGCTGACCATCGAGCGCGTGGTGCCTTACTGGAATGAAACCATTCTGCCGCGTCTGAAAAGCGGCGAGCGCGTTATCATTGCCGCTCACGGTAACTCCCTGCGTGCGCTGGTTAAATACCTCGACAACATGGGTGAAGAAGAGATCCTCGAACTGAACATCCCGACCGGCGTACCGCTGGTTTATGAGTTTGACGAAAACTTCAAGCCGATCAAACACTACTATCTGGGCAACGCTGATGAAATCGCGGCAAAAGCGGCGGCAGTAGCAAACCAGGGTAAAGCGAAGTAATTTTCGCGGTATAAAAAAAGCGTGGATTGCTCCACGCTTTTTTTTGTCCTAAATTCCGGCCTCGCTTCGCGCGCTCGGACGGCGAACGGCGCTATCCGCGGCGGGCTTTCACCGCATCCGCCAGCTGGCGCAGGATGGTATCCGTGTCTTCCCAGCCAATGCAGGCATCGGTCACGCTCTTACCGTAGGTCAGCGGCTCTCCGCTCTCCAGGCTCTGGCTCCCTTCCACCAGATGGCTTTCAATCATCACGCCCATAATCGCCTGCTCGCCGCCGGCAATCTGCTGGCAAACGTCGCTACCCACGTCCATTTGTCTTTTAAACTGTTTGCTGGAGTTGGCGTGGCTGAAATCAATCATGATTTGCGCCGGCAGACCCGCTTTCGCCAGTCCGACCTTCACTTCAGCAACGTGCTTCGCGCTGTAGTTCGGCTCTTTGCCCCCGCGCAGGATGATATGGCAGTCGCTGTTGCCGCTGGTGTTCACAATCGCCGAATGACCCCACTTGGTCACCGACAGGAAGCAGTGCGGCGCCCCGGCGGCGTTAATTGCATCAATCGCGACTTTAATCGTCCCGTCGGTACCGTTTTTAAAGCCAACCGGGCAGGAGAGGCCTGAGGAGAGCTCGCGGTGAACCTGAGATTCGGTGGTGCGCGCGCCGATTGCGCCCCAGCTCATCAGGTCAGCCACGTACTGAGGCGTGATCATATCAAGGAATTCGCCCGCCGCCGGCAGCCCGCTGTCGTTAATATCCAGCAGCAGCTTACGCGCAATGCGCAGGCCGTCGTTGATGCGGAAGCTGTTATCCATGTGCGGATCGTTGATAAGCCCCTTCCAGCCGACGGTTGTGCGCGGTTTCTCGAAATAGACGCGCATCACCACTTCCAGCTCGCCTTTCAGCTCTTCTCGCAGCGTCAGCAGGCGCTCAGCATACTCTTTCGCCGCAGCCGTATCGTGAATTGAGCAGGGTCCAATCACAACCAGCAGGCGATCGTCGTTGCCCTTGAGGATCTGGTGGATCGCTTTACGAGCATGCGCAACGGTGTTAGCAGCATTTTCGGTCGCGGGGAACTTTTCGAGGAGCGCAACGGGAGGGAGTAATTCGTTGATCTCTTTAATGCGTAAATCGTCGTTCTGATAATTCATTTTCTTTCCAGCTCTGCCATCTTATCTATTTAAATGCAATCCCTCCAATCTATCTCTTCGTTCAAAAAGTGTAAACGTGATTTTACACTGACGACAGATTAATCCTGAAAACAGATTAAAATTCGCAATAAAGAAGCGAAAAATAGGCCATGAACTACAATTTCTAACTGTTAAGACCAATCTTCACGCCACTAATCAGTATTCCGTGCTGATGTAACTTATTGATGTGAAGCTTTTAACCATAGAGCGCGAGCGAGCGCTGGCACATGCACTGTTGGAAGAGGTTATCCGACATATCGACCATAACAGGAGCATCCTATGAAAATGACCATCCTCACCCCACTCTTTTTAGCCGCCACCCTTGGCCTGAGCAGCGCCGTCGCGCTGGCTGCAGATACCGGCGCCCAATCCAACAACGGACAGGCCAACGCGGCCGCCGATGCCGGGCAGGTCGCACCTGATGCCCGCGCCAACGTCGCGCCAAACAAGGTTGATAACGACAAGATCAACTCTGGCGACAAGATGCTTAACTCCGACGGTTCAACCATGAACCATGACGGGATGACCAGCGACGAAGCGCATAAAAACGCGATGTGCAAGGACGGCCGCTGCCCGGAAAGCACCCCGAGCGATAACGGCAGCAAAACGGACGGGACGACACAGTAGCATTATTCATGCCTGAAATAAGGGCTGAAAATAAGGGGGAGCCACGGCTCTCCTTTTTTATTTTATTCACCGAAAATCGGTATGATGTCATACAGTAATAATGATAATAATCAGGGGATGACACCATGGCGCACTCGCATACTTCAGCTCAGCAGCCGCAGGATAATAACGCCCGCCGCCTGCTGCTGGCCTTTATCATCACCGCCGGCTTCATGGTGGTTGAAGCCATTGGCGGTGCGCTCTCAGGCTCTCTGGCGCTGCTGGCTGACGCCGGTCATATGCTCACCGACTCCGCCGCCCTGCTCTTCGCCCTGCTGGCCGTCCGTTTTGCCCGCCGCCCGCCCAACACCCGCCATACCTTCGGCTGGCTGCGCCTGACGACCCTCGCCGCCTTCGTCAACGCCATCGCGCTGGTGGTGATTACCATTCTTATCGTATGGGAAGCGATTCAGCGTTTTAACCATCCGCAGCCCGTCGCCGGGGCGCCGATGATGGCGATCGCCGTTGCCGGGCTGCTGGCCAATATTATGGCCTTCTGGATCCTTCACCGCGGCGGCGAGGAGCGCAACCTTAACGTTCGCGCCGCGGCGCTGCACGTGCTGGGTGATTTACTCGGTTCGGTAGGGGCGATCGTCGCCGCAATAGTGATTTTAACCACCGGCTGGACCCCGATTGACCCTATTCTGTCAGTGCTGGTCTCATGCCTGGTGCTGCGCAGCGCCTGGCGCCTGCTGCAGGAGAGCCTGAACGAACTGCTGGAAGGCGCGCCGCGTTCGCTGGATGTTGAAGGCCTGAAGCGTGATTTACGCCGTTCGGTGGCCGAAGTTCGCGACGTGCATCATGTCCACGTCTGGCTGGTCGGAGAAAAAACGGTGATGACGCTGCACGTCCAGGTCGTCCCACCGCACGATCACGACGCCCTGCTGAATCGTATTCAGGAATTTTTGCATCACAAGTATGACGTTGAGCACGCAACCGTGCAGATGGAGTATCAGCCCTGCAGCGGCCCGGAGTGCCGCCTTAACATGGCTCACTCCGGACACGCCCATCAGCATCATCATTAGCGAGAAAACGCGTGAGAACCCCGCTCACGCGCGCTGTTGATCCACATCCGGCTACCGTTGAGGGCAATAAAGGTCAGCAGCAGGTATTCCAGCGACATCGCATAGACGCCCTGGCGAGCAAAAATGACCACGCTGATCACGTTAATGATCACCCACAGCAGCCAGTTCTCAACGTATTTGCGGGTCATCAGGATCATGGCGGCTATCGACAGCACCATCATGCAGGAGTCCCAGAACGGGAAGGCATCCGGCTGTAGCTCCGGCATCGTCACCTGCAGCCCCAGCCCCTGCATTAGCGTCACCGCCACCCGCGTCAGGCATGCGAACACCGGATCGATAAATACCGTCATCAGGCCAATCGCCACCACGCACGCTGCCAGCCAGCCCAGCGCTTTTGGCAGCGGTAGCCAGCGGATTTGCAGCGCGGCCTCATGGCTGCTGGTCTGCCGAGACCAGGCGTACCAGCCGTAGACGTTAGCCACGAAGAAAAATACCTGCAGCAGCAGGCTGGCATAGAGCTGGATCTGAAAGAAGATAATGGCGAACAGGGTGACGTTAATCAGCCCAAAGGCATAGTTGCCGATCTTTTCCAGACTCGCCAGCCAGATGCACAGCAGCCCGGCAATCGTCCCGACGGCCTCAATCCAGGAGAGATCGTATCCCCCGGCGCCAATGGGTATATGTACCAAAATATTCTGCGTACTTAAAAAATCCATCTTATCCCCAGAGCGTATTGCACGCGTTGTCGGTTATCCCCGTAGTGTAGCCGCAAAATCCAGCATTCTGTTAAGCGGGATTAATGCACCGGTCCGCAGCTGCTCGTCAACCTGAATCTCGTGCGCCGCGCCGCCGTGCTCGAGACCTTCTGCAATCGCCTTCAGGCCGTTCATCGCCATCCACGGGCAGTGGGCGCAGCTGCGGCAGGTAGCGCCTTCGCCGGCCGTTGGCGCCTCCAGCAGCTCTTTCTCCGGTACCGCCTGCTGCATTTTATAGAAGATGCCGCGATCGGTGGCGACAATCAGCTGACGCTGAGGCAGCGTTCTCGCCGCATTGATCAGCTGGCTGGTAGAACCGACGGCATCGGCCATATCGACAATTGACTGCGGCGATTCCGGATGGACCAGCACCGCGGCGTCGGGGTACAGCGCCTTCATTCTGCTCAGCGCCTGGGTTTTAAATTCATCGTGAACGATACAGGCGCCCTGCCAGCACAGGACGTCTGCGCCGGTCTGTTTTTGCACGTAATTGCCCAGATGGCGGTCCGGCGCCCAAATGATTTTTTCGCCCAGGCTATCAAGGTGCTCAATCAGCTCAACCGCAATGCTGGAGGTCACCACCCAGTCAGCGCGGGCCTTAACCGCCGCGGAGGTATTGGCGTAGACCACCACGGTGCGATCAGGATGCACATCGCAAAATTGATTGAACTCATCGATGGGGCAGCCGAGATCGAGAGAGCACTCGGCGTGGAGCGTCGGCATCAGGATCTTTTTTTCCGGGCTGAGGATTTTTGCCGTTTCCCCCATGAAACGCACCCCGGCGACCAGCAGCGTGGATGCCGGGTGCCGGGCGCCAAAGCGCGCCATTTCAAGAGAGTCGGCGATACAGCCGCCGGTCTCTTCCGCCAGCTGCTGAATTTCGGGGTCGGTATAGTAGTGGGCAACCATTACCGCATCGCGTTCGCGCAGCAGGCGCTTTATCTTTTCGCGATAAAAGTGCTTTTCATCGCGGCTTAACGGCATCGGCTTGGGGGGAAAAGGATAAATCGCCGTTTCAGGGTCAAACATTACGCTCATCTTGCAATCTCGTTTTACTGGCTTAACTCAAAGACCGTTAAAATGCCTTCACGCGGCACCGGGACGGCCGTAGTGTTTTATATGCTAAACAAGATAGCCGATTGTACAGAAAATGTCGTGGGGAATTTATCCGTAGGAAAAGGGATAACGCTGTGGGTTAGGGCCTGTATATCGCGGAGAGTAAAAGGCGGGTTATATGTTTTAGTGGGTTATGCCAGGTGCGCAGAGACGGAAAAGCGAGGGCGACATCAGCGGGTCGTGCAGGATACCACTCGTCTCATCCTGAGACTCGCCCTACGGGTCGCCACAAGTGACGATTTTGTCGAACCTGCGGCAGGTTCGAATCTTATATATCGCAGATAGCAAAAAGGCGCCTTTAGGGCGCCTTCAGACTGCTGACTAACCCCACTTTTTTAGGTGGGGTTCTTCTTTTCTAGCGACCGCAGGTCGCGATCGCTATATTTTTCCATGACCTCGCCATTTGAACATTCAGCTCGCTCAAGGCGGTTTTCGG